>JBCBOT010000350.1:0-8705 GCA_039821165.1 Planctomycetota bacterium
GAGACACCGCAAGGCTCCGACGCCGACCAGATCATTGCGAGCGGCAAACTTCCACGTTTCCAGCCGCTCAGTCCGAAAGACGCCCAGCGATCCTTTGAGGTTGCGAATGGTTTCCGTGTCGAACTGGTTGCCGCGGAGCCTCTTGTCGTCGACCCGGTCGCGTTTTGCTTTGACGAACGCGGACGCCTGATCGTCGTTGAGATGCGCGGCTACAGCGAACGGGCCGAATCGAAAACGGGACGCGTGCGTCGATTGACTGATACCGACGCCGACGGCCTGATGGATCAAGCCGAGACGTTGATTGAGGGACTCGAGTGGCCCACCGCCGTTGCGTGCTGGGGAGAAGGCATCGTGATCGGAGTCGCGCCGGACATCCTCTATTTGCCGCTCTCGGAAGAGGGCGAGCACGGGCCCGCCGAAGTGTTGTTTTCCGGCTTCGGCAAAACCAACGTGCAGGGTCTCTTTAACAGCTTCCAGTGGGGCCCAGACTTGCGACTGCACTGCGCAACAAGCAGCAGTGGTGCGATCGTGACCGGCAAAACGGTGGATGGCGTGGTCCGCATTGGAAGACGTGACTTTACGATCGACTTTCACTCTCGGAAGCTCACCCCCGTCAACGGCGGCGGACAACACGGCATGTCCTTCGATCGCTGGGGAAATAAATTTGTCTGTTCCAACAGTGACCACCTTCAACAAGTCCTTCTATTACCGAACGTGCCGGGTCGATCGTTCACGTTTGAAGAACCGCCGTTGCGGCGAAGCATCGCCGTCGATGGCCCGCAAGCAAAGGTCTACCGCAGCTCGCCCATCGAACCTTGGCGTATTCTGCGAACACACATGAGAGTCAATGGCCTTGCGAAAGGCCCGATCGAAGGCGGTGGTCAAGCCGCAGGCTACTTCACAGGAGCGACGGGAATCCATCTCTACGAAGGAGATCAATGGCCACAGGATGAAGGCAGAGGCCTCGCGTTGATATGCGACGTCGGCAGTAATCTCATCCATCGCAAACAGCTGACCCAGCATGGTGACCTTTGGTTTCGAGGACAGCGTCGTGATCCAAAAAGCGAGTTTCTGCGGTCAACCGACACATGGTTTCGGCCGGTTCAACTCGGCGGCGGGCCCGACGGAGCCCTTTACGTCGCGGACATGTATCGCGAGGTCATCGAGCATCCCAAGAGTCTGCCGCCGAACATCAAATCGCAGGTCGACCTCAATAGCGGAAACGATCGTGGGCGGATCTGGCGGATTGTCTCCACGAAGTCACGTCCCCGATCGCGAATCATTCCCGCCTTCGATTCCAACGATGCGTTTCAACTCGTTCGTTATCTCGGGCACGAAAATCAATGGCATCGACGCACCGCCGCTCGACTCTTGATGCAACAGCGAAAGTTGCCGGACGATGTGATCCGCGAAATTCGCAACATGGCCCTCCACTCCGCATATCCCGAACCACGAATGGAAGCGTTGGCCGTCCTGGGAGCAATTCCCGACGGCTTGGATCGTAACACCGCATCCCGATCCGCGATCGATACCCATCCGTATGTCCGTCGTCGAATCCTCATGCTTGCGATCGAGCAGCCAAAGCGTTTCGCCGAAACGGGATGGTTTAACCTGAGGCTGGGAAGCCTCGACTCGGTAGGTCCGGATTACATGATGGTCTATGGAAGCGCAGCGCTCGCACCCGACACTGACACTCGAATGTCCATTTTGGAGAGCTACCTTCAACAAAGGCATCAAGGTCCTTGGAGTGCTTGGGCGGTGCAAGGCTCGATCACACCGGACTTGCTGAAAGCAGAGTTCGCACAACTTTTCAAATGGGTGCCTCGCCTAACGATTCTCCAGACCCTCGCTTCCGGCGATCCGGTTCTGGTCCAACGCTTGATCCACCGCATCGAGAAACTAGACCGAGCCGGAACAAGCGACGCGATTCAATTGATCGCGGGGATCACCGACCGAATACGCCGAGATGATTCGACCGCGCCTCTGCAACGCTGGATCCTCGACTCGGTCGATCCGGCGTTCACGCAGCAGGCGACCCAAGGCTCGTTGCCAAAGGACGCCGAAGCAAAACTTCGATTGATTGGTTGGGCATTGGAGGATGGCGCCAATGATCTTCTCAACCGTCTTTTATCGCCCAACCAATCCCCCGCGACGCAACGGATGGCGATCGTCTCGTTGGCGTCAGATGACAGGCAACTCAACCGAGCCTTACTGGACAAGATCGAAAACTTGACGCCGTCGGTTCAAACGACAGCCTGGGAAACGCTCGGTCAACAGCGAAGCGGTTTGCTTGTGATTGCTTCGGCCGTCGATCGGGGGCAATTGGCCCCCGAAGCCATTCCGGCATCGGTTCGAAACACGATGCGTCTCAGTCGTGACGCGCGCGTGAAGTCGGCCGTCCAGGGCCTGGAGGGTCAATCGCCTCACGTCGATGCGTCGCCATATTTTCAAACGCTCAAAACATCAGGCGATGCCATCGCCGGCGAGTCCGTTTTCAAACAACACTGTGCGGCTTGCCATGCCCCCCAAGACAGAACGAACCAAGTCGGCCCACCGCTGAAGTCGATCGTCGACAAGACGCCCGAACAAATCCTGATCTCGATCTTGGAACCGAATCGCGAAGTCGACCCAAAGTACTATCGTGTCCAAGTCCTCACGGACTCGGGGCGGATCCAATCCGGTATCCTTCTGGACGAATCCGATTCGGGCCTCTCGTTGGTCGATGAACGCGGAAAGCGCTTCTCGATCCCGAGGGACCGAATCGAGTCGTTGCGAACCGTGAAGCAGTCCCTGATGCCAACCAACCTCGCCAAAGAGATCTCGCCGACGCAAATGCGTGACCTGATTTCGTTTCTGAAGAAGTAGTCTCGCCATGTTCTCCATCGCCAGATGCAACGTCGCCCTCGTCGTCATCACTTTCCTCTGCACGAATGTTTGTTGGGGTGAAGAACTACGTGTCGGCGTCTTCAACGTGGACGTTTCGCCGCCGGTTGGCAGTCCGCTCGCATACGATCCCTGCGTCGAAGTCACCGATCCCCTGACGTGTCGGGGCGTCGTGATTCAAGGTGCGGGTCAACCCATCGTGCTCGCATCGATCGATTGGCTCGGTGTCGCGAACGAATCCTATTCTGAGCTGCGTCAGTCCATCGCGAAGTCCGTGGGGACACAAGTCAATCGTGTGTCTGTCCATTCGATTCACCAACACGACGCACCACGATGTGATTTTTCAGCCGCCGCGATTCTGAACCACTACGGTTCGACGCATTCGCACTACGACGTCGCCTGGGCACGCGGCGTCTTTGCGAAGATCGCAGACGCCGCGAGCAAAGCCGTAGCGGATTCGAAAGTGGTCAACGCCATCGCCGTCGGTCAAGCGACTGTCAAAGAAGTCGCCTCAAACCGACGGATGCTTGATGAGTCCGGCAAGGTCTTTGTGACGCGCTACACGGCATGCCGCAACCCAGAGATTCGAGCACTTCCCGTCGGCACGATTGATCCCCTTTTGAGATCGATCACACTGCTCAATGGGAACCAACCCGTAGCGGTTTTAACTTACTATGCAACGCATCCCCAGAGTTACTACCGAACCGGCCAAGCCAACCCCGACTTCCCTGGTTATGCTCGAAACAAGCGTGAGCTGGAAACGGGCATTCCGCACATCCATTTCAACGGAGCCGGCGGCAACATCGGTGCAGGAAAATGGAACGACGGCGCGAAGGAAAACCGTGCGGTGTTGGCGGCCAAGGTTGCTCAAGGAATGCGCGACGCTTACGACACGGCCAATCGCCAATCCATCACAGTGTCCGACGTTTCCTGGAAAACGCTCGCCGTCGCGCTACCGCTCGGCGAGCATCTCATCGAGAAAGACCTCGTGGCAACGCTGAACTCTCCGACGAGCAAGGAGACCGAAAAGTTGACCGCCGCGAAACACTTGGCGTGGCTGCGAAGAACGCGAGCGGGCGAGCAAATCGATATCGGATGCCTCTCGCTGGGCACCGCGCGCGTACTGCACCTCCCCGGCGAGTTGTTCGTCGAGTACCAACTCGCGGCGTCGAGAATGCGTGCCGAATCGTTCGTGGCGATGGCCGCCTACGGAGAATATGGGCCCGGCTACATCGGCACGGAAATCGCCTATTCCCAAGGCGGCTACGAAACCAGTGGCCGTGCGTCGCGGGTCGGTCCCAGTTCCGAGACGGTCTTGATGGACGCCATGCGGTCACTGCTCCAAGAATAGCCCCACCCAACTTCTCCCTCCTTTCCCACCTGATTCGATGACCTCTTTCAACCGCCGACTTTTTGTCGTGGGCGCTGCCTCGACACTTCCTTTTCTCGCGCCAAAGCGTGCACGCGCAGCCGCCAACGACCGGCTCAAACTTGCGTTCATCGGTGTCGGTGGCCGCGGCGCCCGTAACATCAAGACAATTTATGCGACGGGCAAAGTCGACGTGTTCGCGATCTGTGACGTCGACTCACGGTTTCTCGACCACACCGCCGAACAACACCCCGCGGCAAAAACGTTCCGAGACTTTCGAAAGCTCTACGACGCCGTCGGCAATGAGGTCGACGGGGTCGTTGTCAGCACGACCGAGCACACGCACGCCTACGCGACGATGCCGGCGCTACGATTGGGCAAACACATCTACTGCGAAAAGCCACTCGCCTACAACATCCACGAGACACGTGTCGTCACCGAAGCGGCGAAGGATGCCGGCGTGGTGACTCAGATGGGAACGCAGATCCACGCAAGCGACAATTACCGGCGCGTCGTGGAGCTGATCCAATCCGGAGCCATTGGTGACGTGACCGAAGCGCATGTGTGGGTCTCTCGGGCTTGGGGTTTGCAATCGGAGGCAGATGCGAAAAAGAACAAGGATCGCCTGTTTGTGGCCGAGCGACCGAAAACCGCCATGACTCCGCCACCGCACATCGACTGGGATCTGTGGCTCGGCCCCGCTCCAGAAAGAGATTTCAACAGCGTCTATTTCCCCGGCCCCAATTGGTACCGATGGTGGGATTTTGGAAACGGAACGATGTCCGACCTCGGAAGCCATTGGAATGACTTGCCGTTTTGGGCACTCAAGCTCGATGCTCCGAAAACGGTCGAAGCGTTCGGACCGCCGGCGCATCCCGAAATCGCGCCCGCTTCGATGACTGCGGAATACCGCTACGAAAAACGTGGTGAATTGTCGCCCGTAACCTTGCGCTGGTATCAAGGCATCGATAAACCCGAAATTTGGAAGCGTGGCGAGATTCCGCAGTGGGCGAACGGTGTCTTGTTCGTCGGTAGCAAAGGCATGCTGCTCTCAGACTATCGAAAGCACGTTCTACTGCCGGAGGAACGATTCACAAACTTTGAGCGTCCGAGAAAATTCCTTGGTGATTCACCGGGCCATCATGAGGAGTGGGTTGCTGCATGTCTCGACCAAGGCACCACAGGGAGTCCATTCAGCTACGCCGGTCCGTTGACCGAGGCCAACCACCTCGGCAACGTGGCCTACCGTGTCGGAAAAAAGATCACGTGGGATGCGGAAGCGTTGCAGTGCATCGGTTGTCCCGAAGCGGAACCATTCATTCGTCGCGAACCGCGACCGGGATGGTCGCTTTGAAAGTCGATCACGCTTTCGCGCCGTCGAACCGACGGGACGTCAACGTTCGAACCGCTTCTTGAATTGGACGTACTCCAGTTGGATCTCCGTCGCACGGCGTTGGGCTTGAAGGACACTCAAGGCGTCAAGCGTACCTTGTTCAAAAACCCGTTTCGTCGACTTGGTTGCCGAAAGTGCGTACTCCACCGCGTTCTTAAACGCCTCGTCCGCATCGTCCAGTCGTCCCTCGGCGATGGCCAACTTTGCTTCGGCACTCGAAAGGTCGCGACCAGACTCCGCGACTCCAACCAGATTGCCCGTGCCCTGTTCAAGGGAAGCTTTCGCCAGTCGGTACGTCTCGTTGTGCTGTTCGACCAACTCCTTGAGCAGCTCCACTTCTTCCGCTTGAAGTCTTTCGACTTTCGCATTGTCTGTTGGAACGGGTTGCCAAAAGGAGCTGCCGTCTCTGCTCACACCGTCACTCGTGTCCTCCCCCGAAACGACCATCGGTTTGCAAAGCATGCCGGGGCGGATCAACCAGTTCCCACCGCGTTGGACGTTGTCGAAGTCGATCCAAACCTGCATTGATCCTGAAAGATCCACCGTCGAACCAACGAACGATACTTTTCCGATCACCTGAAGCGTCTCGTTCGCAAGCTCCACGTCGATGCGTGCGATCTTGCCGCTCAAGTCCGCCGGACTGAATTCTTTGATCGGAACATGGCATCGAACACGAACCTTTGCCAGATCGATCACGCGGAACAGTGAGGTGCCTTTTGCAACAACCTCCGACGGTTGCACAGCCATCTGCTCCACAACGCCATCGATCGGCGATCGAATTTGCAGGGCTGCGATGCGATCTTGAATCAGCTGCTCTTGTTTATCCAGTGCACGAGCCAGTTCAACGGCATTATCCATCGCCGCCTCCTCCACCGCTCGTTGATACTCCGCCTCACGAGCTTTCTGAGCGACACTCTGATACTCGGAATCGCTGACAATGTTCTTCTCGTGGAGCTGCTTGGTTCGTTCGAGGTCCTTTCTTGTCTGCAAAACCTTCGCCTCGGCACTCTGCAGCATTGCCCTGGCGCTGGCAAGTGTCCCCGTTTGGCGAAGCTTTTGCCGAATCGTAAGCGACTCTTGAACCAGTGAAAGATTCTCGAGACGTACCAAGACGTCACCCTTTTTGACCAGAGTACCTGGTTGGACGGGAATCTCCTTCACCTGCCCATCTTGAGGTGCGAACGCCGTGAAGTCATTTACTGCAACGATGCTCCCGTTTATCGCGAGGGCACGGAACTCAACCTCCGACGCCCCGGACTCTTGCGTCGACGCAACAGGCTCGCCGACGGCGGGTTCTTCCGCGATCACGGCCGACGCCTCTTCAGTGACACTCTCCGATTCCTGAGCGAGCGTTGTCTGCGTCCCAAGCAACGCTGCGAGTGGTAGCATCAAGAGCAATCCGGTGGCACAGATCGCGATCGTGGAAGTTCGCTTCATCGTTGACTCCAAAGGTTGGTTGCGATTGAGCAGCAGCGACATGCGCCGCGTGAAGGGATGCCGAAATCCGAACACTCCGATTCCCACAGGGGAAATCAGAAATTGAGAGGCTGGCAAGCGGATCAGTTCAAGAAGGTCGTTCACATAGGTGAGCTTGTCCGATCCCGTGGCGGCTTGATCGTCAGCGATCAACTCGCGGGCAAACGTCGCGGTTGACCTCAAGTACCAGTACAACGGATGAAACCAAAGCAATGGAGCTGCGGCGTTCATCAGTGCATTTCCGATCGCGTCGCGTCGGTCGACGTGCGTCTGCTCATGGAGCAGCACGTGGCGAAGCGTTTTTTGCCGATCGGGGTCGCAGAGGATCTCCGGGAGGACAATGGTCGGACGAAAGATGCCGTAGGACACGGGCCGTTTGCACCAATCGGAGATGCGGATCCGCGCGAGTCTCCCAGTTGCGATTCGTTCGTACTCCGTCGCGACCGATTCCGGTGGAACGCGGGCAGTTCGAAACGAGTACGACAACAGAACACGCCCCAAGAGAAAACAAAACAGAAAAACACTGGCGACCGCTAAGTAACCGATCCACACCCATCGGGCCCAGCCGACGTGCCTCACAGCCAGTGATGGATGCGGGTTCAAGTCGCTCGTTCGTCCAATCGGCAGATCAGTGGCTTCGGCAGCGCTTCCCGTTGAGACATCAGGTGCCGTCGCCTGAAAGGATCGTGAATCCAAATCAGCAGAGTCCCGCTCAAGGCGCGGACGCGAAACCACGGCTTGCCAAGGATCTGCGTCCGAAACCGGCGAGGTCGTAACCGTGGCGACGACAGGTCGCGTCGAAAGCCGTGGCAGCGGAACAGTGGCGAGGATCAGCCAAAGCGCGGTGAGCACGATCGAGAGTTCCGCAATCCTTTGGCGATAGACGGGCTGGCGAAATGCGAGCACGGCAAGGGAGCCGACCGCCAACAAGACGGTTGTCCCACTGACAATCCCGGCGGACCGCCAATCGAATTCGGTCACCATCTCAACCATGCTTTCACCCCAGTGGCGTATGAGGACGTCCGAACTACTTGCGGCGCGACTTTTGTTGATGTTCTCGGATCAGCTCATCCAATCGGTCGAGTTCCTCTCGACTGGGCTTGCGGTGTGTGAACAGACTTTGAACCAGCTGGTCGACCGCGCCGTCGAACGCGGAGTCGAGCAATTTTCCGACCATCCGCCTCGTCGTGCGTTCACGTTTCGCGGTCGGTCGATAGACGAACGCACGGCCCTCGGTGCGGTGCGTGACGAGGCCTTTTTCCTCCATCGTTCGGAGCATGGCCTGCACCGTGTTCTGGACAATTGGCACGTCGTCGCGGATCGCCTCGTAAACTTCGCGGACCGTCGAATCCCCGTGTTCCCAAAGGATTTTCAGGATATCGAGTTCACGTTCGGTCGGTGTTTGGCTTGTCATCGGCAGACTCCTTTTAGCTCATCTCTCCAAACTTAAAGCACTAAGCGTAAGAAGTCAAGCGACATCAACGACAATCAAAAGAAGGCACCAGAGGCAATAGTGTTCGGCCCATCAGTTGACGGCTGAAGTTTGGTGGGTTTTGAAGCGGAGATCGGCCTCGAACTCATGGC
>JBCBOT010000351.1:0-8690 GCA_039821165.1 Planctomycetota bacterium
TTACGAAACGGTGCCTTACGACCGCGGCGGCCAGGGTGTTCCATTCGAACAGACGCTGATTGAATCGCGAGAGTCTTTCGATCGCTTTGATGAGGCCGTGACCGCTCCGCTCATGGGCATTGTCGACGAACCGATCGTTCGACCGCTTTGGGAGCACGCACGTGAGGCGATACAACGCTGCGGTTTCGCGGGTTGCGCGATCGCGCAGGCCAGGCACGCGTATGAATCCGAAGTCGGGCTGGAGAGTGTAGAGGTTCCGCAGAGTGTGGTTTGCCGCAGTCTCGGTTTCGTCGATTTTACGGTTCAGATTCTTCGCGAGGCAGAGCGTTTTCGCGAGTGTTACAACTCCGCAGCCGACACGTTTCGCGCCGCCCACGGCATCCGCAGCAGCGCCCATCCGGTTCCGAATCTTGGACGCGATGGAGATTGGATCGAGACGCCGCTTTGGTTGTACGGCAATCAATCGCCGCAGCGACGCGGCGTTTGGGTTCGTCGCGTCGGTGCCGCAATTGAAATCACTGATCGTGCACGACGACAGCGTCGCATTGAAAACATTGAGTCGGCCGACGCTGCGGAGTCTCTTGCGGGATTGTTCACTCCGGAATTCAAGCTCCGCAGCCGTGCCTTGATCACCACGATGTACGCGCGGCTTGTTCTCTCGGACCTCTTTTTGCACGGCATCGGAGGAGGCAAATACGACGAACTTGGCGGGCAAATTGCTGCCGATTTTTGGGGCATCCAACCCCCGTCCTTCATGGTCCTTTCGGCGACGGTGCATCTACCAGGGGCGGAGCGTGACTCAGTGGAAAACGTGAAATCGCGAATCGCGTCGATGCATCGACAGACACGCGACACCATTTACCAGCCGGAGCGTTTCGAGTCGGCGGACCCGAATTTGGTCGCTGCGAAACGAGAGTTGCTCGCGAAGATTCCGCCACGCGGTCAGCGAAGCGAGTGGCATCATCAACTCAGTCAGGTGAACCAGCAGTTGTCTGCCGAACTGGACGACGTCCGCCGTTCTATCCGCGACGAGATCACCCGACTGGAGAAACGATTGCGCGAGACTCTCATCTGGACGAGCCGCGAGCACCCGTTTTGCATTTTCCCGCTGGAGCATCTGCGCGGGACGTTTGCGCGAATGCTCGGCGACGGCTCATCAACGCGAATGCTCTGAGTCGCTCGCCATCGTAGACTACTGATTGACCTTCACGCCAAAGGACTTCAGCTTGTCCGTCCAAGCCTTGCTTTGTCCCGCGTCAATCGGATTGCCTTTGAGATAGAGGCGAAGGTAGGGAGCGAAGCGATGCTCGCCGTTGTGATCCGCTTCGCAGGCTTGGACCAGGGGGGCGAGATCAGCGACGTTGTTATTTTCGAGCAACAGAGTTTTGAGCGAAGGCAACTTGGCGATCGGGCCGACGTCTGAAATCGAATTGTTTCGAATGTCCAGCGAGGTGATCCACTTCAGTCCCGCGACCGGGCCGACCTCTTGGAGGAGATTACCAGACGCGTCGAGCGACCAAATTTTGTCGAGTCCTGCGATCGGCGCGAGTGTCGAGATGCTGTTGCCGGCGACGTACAGCGTTCTCAGATTGGACATGCCCTTGAGCGGCGTGAGGTCCGTGACTTGGTTATTCGAAACATCAAGTAGCTGCATCGCGGTCAGCTCAGCGATCGGTTCGAGAGCCTCGATCCGGTTGCCCGCGAGGCTGACCGATTGGAGACGCTTGAGTCCAGCGATGGGTTTGAGGTCGCTGATTTGATTGTTCTTCAAATCAATCAGCATCAGGGCTTTGCAGTGCTCCAAACCTGCGAGACTCTTGATTTGTTTTCCGACACCGACCACACGCGAGATGTTCGCGACATCCTCTTTCGTGATCGGTTGGTTGTTGTAGCGTTTGGCAAAAACTTCGCGGCGGACGGCGGTCTCGAGTGCCTTGTCGGGAAAGATTGAGACGACCGGTTTTGGTTCCGGCTTTTTCTCTTCCTTCTTCATCTCCTTTTTGGGTTCGGTTTTTTTCTTTGGCTCGGGTTTCTTTGCCGGTGGCTTTTTCTCTTCAGGCTTTTTGGCTGCCGGTTTCTTTTGCTCGTCCTTTTTCTCGGCGGGCTTCGGCTCCGTCTTTTTCTCAGGCTCGACGTTCTTTGCTTCCTGCTTCGGCTTGGCGTCCTTCTCTTGGGCCAGACTCACACTCGGTACGAGCCACAAAACGGCGACGAGTGTGAATGCAACGTTCCAAGAGCGGGTGACGGTGGCGGATCGAGTCATCGATTTGTCAAACACGGGGTTGGGAGGGATTCCTTGCGGCGTTTCAACCGAGGCGGGAGGGTGCCATCGGACGCTGCGGACGCGACCAAAATTGCGGTGCGGTGCAGCGTCCTGACGTCAGCCCGATAGTTTAATCAATGGTGTCGGCGGCGCCCCACGGCGTCGGGATTTCAGGCCTGGAGAGAATCTTGGTAGAACAAAGGTGCAGTCCGGCCGAATAGTCGGTTTCACGGGGCGTCAATCTGAGGCGTGAAGCGTTGAAGCAATCACAAAAACAAGCGATCGGATTCATCGTCTGGGCAGCCGCTATTGTCGGAGGCCTCATCTGGTTGAAGGAGTTCGACGAAATACATGACGGACGCATCACGTCGACTGCCACGGAGGTCGTTCGCTTTGCGACCGAGGAGGGGCAATTGGTTTCGCGCGAAGATCCCCTTGAGCGACTTCTGCCTGGCGATCCCGTCTTTCTCGCGGAGGATGATGGAACGTTCCGCCAGGTGGGGCGAATCGACCAGCGCGATCAAGACGACGGGTCGGTCGACGTGGTTTGGTATGAACCATCGATCGAGGCCGAGGCCTGCCAGATGTTTCAGCACCACAGCACGGGGCGGCTGAGTGAGGTGGTCGAAATCATGATGCCGGCCGAGAAGCGACGTCGCATTCAGGATCAAATGGCCCTTGCGATGTCTCGCCATGGCGATGAAATCTCCAAATCATTTGTCCCACTCGTGCGGCAGACTTTGAAGCAATCGTTGCCGGTGATCGAGGATGAGTTCCGTGCCGCAGTGGCGCGCCACCGCGGCGAGATCGACCAAATGGCGGGTCGTTGGAATGATGAGGTGGTCGAGAAACGGTTGATCCCGCTCGCGCGGCGTGAGATTCTTCCCATCGTTGAGAAGCATGGTCGGGGGCCGGCGGAAGAGATCGGTCAAGAGATTTGGAATCGTGCCTCACTTTGGCGTTTCGGGTGGCGAGCGTTGTACGACAAAACACCGCTGCCGAGAAAGGACTTGGTTCAGGAGGAATGGCAACGGTTCGTCGCAAACGAAGCCATGCCTGTCGTCGAAGACCACATGGATGACATCGTCGTTGCGATTCAACGAACGCTTCAAGACGTCGCCGCGAATCAAGCGATTCGTCGGGAGCTGGGCGAGGTCACAGATCAGATCGCGTCCGACGCCCAGAGTCGTCGATTGATTCAGTCCATTCTCAAGGAAACGTTTGTCGAGAATGACCGTCTGCAAACCGTCTGGAGACAGGTTTGGTCGTCGCCCGAGGCGGAGGCCGCCTTTGAGGTCGCAGGAAGTCGATTGGAGCCGGTGGTTCGAGGGATCGGCGACGAAATATTCGGAAGCGAAGCTACCGGAATCGACCCCAACTTTGCGCGTGTGCTCCGTAGTCAGATCTTGCAGAAGGATCGACGCTGGGTCGTCGCTTGGCACACCGGCGCCAACAGCGGGGCTATCGAAGTCGCATCGAAGAAGATGCCCTATCCGATGGTTTATCTCGCCGACGAGAATTGACGGTGAGACCGGCTTCGTGGCGGCTGGATCATGATTCGCGAATGACGCCGTCACCGGAATGATTCAAGGTGGATCGCGGCTCTCATCGACACGGCGATCGAACCATTCCACTAGATCGGGGATCCCTGTGTCGTCGTCGCCCGTTGCTTCACGCCACCGCTCGAACGGGAAGCAGCCAAGGTGTGTCCGCAGTTGATCGAGCGAATGTGGTTGCCAATTGAGTAGCATCGCGGGAATCTCGTGGATCGCCTCCATCAGGTCATTTGCTTGCTTCATCGAAACGGTGCCTGACGCCGTCCAGTTGCGGCAACAGATCAGGGCCCAATGAACGGTCTTCAATCCGGCACTCAAATACGGTTCAGGTGCAGTGTTCATTGATTTTCGGCACAGAGAACCACGTAAGTGAGAGAGTCAAAATGGACGGGTCTCACGAAGTATCACTCACGCGACGACTGGTGAATCACTTGTCGTAGACGTCGTTGGGGTCGACGAGTCGTTCTGCCACCACTTCGAGGCTGTGATCGGGATCGACGCGGCGAAAAAAACAACTCCGATATCCCTCGTGGCACGCGGCATCGACTTGGTCGACGAACAGCAAGATCGTGTCACGGTCACAGTCGACGCGCACTTCGCGGACCGTTTGCCGATGGCCGCTCGACTCGCCTTTGCGCCAAAGCTGCTTGCGGCTGCGGCTGTAGTAGACCGCTTGGCCGGTCGCGAGTGTCTCTTCAAAAGACTCACGGTTCATCCATGCCATCATCAAAACAACGCCGGATTCCGCGTCCTGAGCGATCGCGGGCAACAAACCGTCGTGGCCTCGTGAAAAGTCCGCTGCCGTCTCCAATCGCTCTTCCTCGTTCACAACTGCGGCACTCAATGGGGTTCGTCGGTTATTACTGATGTAGTCGATTATAGGAAAAGTCGACGGAAACGGAACGAGACCTTCAATCCGCAAACTCGCCCAGGGATGAAGAACAGAAGTGGTCGACGCCGATAACAGAGAGGCTCGAAGCCATCGTCACTCATCCCTGCGGCATTCCCATGTCCGAAGCCAAGATGTCGATCGTCGTTCCGGTTCGCGACAAACGCGGCGAAGTCGCACCGCGCGTGCTGCGGCTCGTCGAGTCATTGTTGGAAATCACGCAAGAAGAAATCGAACTGGTGGTGGTGGACGACGGCAGTCGTGACGGTACTGCGGAAGTCCTCTACCAGCTCCGCGACGAGTTGCCGTTCTTACGCGTCTTTCGACACGAGCGACCTCGCGGCATGGAATCGGCCGGCCAGACCGGCTTGGAACGAAGTTCGGGAGAGCTTGTTTTCATTCAGGAATCCGATGTCGACATCCGGATCGATGATCTCGAACGTCTACTGGAAATGGCCAAGGATGAATCCGTTGTCGCGGCGCGGGCCGAAAGCCGCGACACCGTCGTTGCGCCGTCGCTGCTTCGCCGTCTGAGAATGTGGGGCACCGACGCGGACTTCCAGGTGGAATCGGCGGGAGCGCAGCCTGGAACGAGTTCATTGCAAATGGTTCGCCGCACGCACCTACAGCGACTCGCCGGGCCGCGCGGCCGCCACTATCGAATGGAAGCCAAAACCGACCGCGTTGTCACGACCCCGAAGCGACGCAAGAACGACGGAGTCGCGTTCTAACGAGGTGTTGCTTTGCGTGGGCCGGTGACTTGTGAGGACACCCTGAGGCCGTTCACTCTCCCGAATCCACGAGAGAGTTTGCTTTGGTGGGAGAGTCCGTGAAGGCCCAGTACGAAGACGAGTGCTTCGTCTAGTCTTGATTTGAGGGTCGCGACAAAAGTAGCTCGGCTCTGAGAGACGTGCCACTCAGAAACGAACCCGCATTTCAAGTGCGGATGAAACGCTAAGCCGATTTCGCGTCCGCGCTCGACGACGAAGCGGCGTCGCTGTTGCGAAGCAGCTTGGTGAACTCGTCGACACCTTCTTGTTCTTCTTCGAGGATGTTCTCGAGGAAGATCACCAACGGTCGATCGTTGATTTCCTCGGCCATCTCGAGTGCCTTGCCGTACATTTCGACGGCCTTGGATTCGAACGCGAGGCTGTTCTCGAGCATTTGCTTCAGGTCTCGCGTCTGCTTGATTTCGTTGCGAGTCGCTGCCGGAATCCCGCCGAGGGCCACGATTTTCTCGCCGACGAGTTTGGCGTGGCCGAACGATTCCTCGGCGTTCTCCATGAAGGTCTCAGCGTAAACCTCACGCCAAAAACCTTCCACGATGAAGCTAGCCTGAGAGTATTGGGCAACACCGGTCCATTCGTGCTTCAGGCATTCGTTTAACTGATCAATGATCGCTTCGTGACTCATCTTTTCCTTTCCACATGTGAGTAGTTTGAGCTGCTAGACGATAGCGCGTTAACACCCGCAAAGACAACCGATATTCGAGGGGGGAAACGCCGGTTTTTCTGGGTTTTTTGGCTTGTTGAGAACCGTTCGTAAGTGGTCGGGCATGGCTAACGAACTAGCTGAAAACGGCTCTCAATAGTCGCCGTTATTCGAGGCCCTCAAGACCCGGTGGCGGGATCAAGCCGCCGCCGATTCTTCCGAGTCGTCTCGCAAAGAACCGAGGCTCCACGACGAAGCTCACGCCGACGTTGTCTCGACCGCGGTCGACGTTCAAGTTGACTCGGAACAGGAGCGATTCTCCGATCCTTGTGAGTCCCATTGATTGCCCGATGTTACCGGTGGGGCCAAAGTCGAACATCGTGCCGCCAGAGAAGATCCACTTCTCATTGAGCCGATAGTCCATCGCGGTTCGCAGGACCGTGCTGCTAAAGGGGCCTTCGAGTGATAACAAGCCGACGTAGTAGTCACCGACACCGGGGCGGCTGCTTCGAACACCCGCGCTGACGGACCGCAATCCATCGCTGAACCAGTCGAAGTAGCCGTCGCTGACGATCGAAAAACGATCGCCGATGTGGTAGCGGAAATCGTAAGTGGTCGGTCCGACGGTCTCGCCAAAGTTGTCGCGGTCGGCTTTGGGGAACAGGATGGTTCCGATATCCATTTGCACGATATCGACGATGCGTTCGCGTCCTGGCAAGCCACGCTTCGTTTGAAAGCGTTGGTTGAGTCCGAGGCGGAACTGTTGGAGGTCGTCCGCGATCACGTCGCTCGGGCTGGTCACGTTTCGCTGAATGCCTTGCCGGAAGGCGTAGTTTCGTGGGTCGAACCGATCGGGGAGCGCGCCTCCGAAGAGGTCGCCGATGAAGCGACGCCGGAACTGCTCTTGCGCGTCGTCGTCCAACGGATCGTAGAACGGCAGCTCTTCCGCATTCGTGTCCGAGTCGGCATACCAATATTCAGCGGTCCAGTTGAGCTTGTGCGCGAGCCCCTTGATGTTGAACAGGCTGCTCTGCACGCTCGGGTCGACACGGGCCATCGGCAGATTCAACCTGATGCCGGTTTGGCCCAAAATGCGGGTGAGCGGATCGCCATCGGCGGCTTCACCGAAGTGCGCGACATCGATGGAGGCGACGGGACGAATGTCGACGGGGCCGGCGGACAGATTGAGCGCGAGTTCCTGACGGGTCGATGCGATCAAACCATCGGCGGCGACTTCGCCCGGTAGGACCGATGTTTCCGCAGCCTCCGCGGCGTTGATCGGAGTGTCGGCGACATTGAGTCGTGAATAGGAGACGTGACTGTGAGTCGACCACGTCCAACGCTGGCCCAGCGATCCGCCCAGCAGATAATGGTTGAACTCGGGAAGTCGTTCGGTTTCTTGAAAGAAGTCATTGACCTGGATGTTCGCGCCGAGATCAAACAGCTGGTTGTAATAGCTGCGTCGCAGTCGCAGTCCTGTGCGGTGATCCGGCGACTGATCCCATTCGTTCTCGAGGTACTGTTCAAGAAAGTTACGGTCACTGATCAGGCCCAACTCGGCGATGAATTCGAATCCGTTTGCGAGTTGTTGTCGGTGTTGCCAGAACGCCCGTCCGCGAAAGTCTTCCTCGGGTTGCAACGCCAATCGGTCGCGTCCCAGTCGGTCGAGCCCGTCATCGTCGATCCCCCAAACGTCGAGGGAGCCGTTGGTTTGCCCAAGAAATCCCGCGAACCCCGGGAGCGCATAGTTCAGTGTCGTCCCGAGGGCCGGGCCTCGTTCGCTGAGATAGCCCGTCGAGAGTTCCCAGTCGACTCCGTCGGGAACGTTTTCAATTCCGAGTAGCTGAAACACATCCCAGTCCAGGGCGACGAGTGTTCCAAAGTTGTTGTCGTTCTCGATTTGGATGTCGGTGAGATAGAACACGGGCCGCGAAAGGCTGGTCGAAAACCGCGGCCAATACAGCACCGGGATGCCACCGACGAAGACAAAGTTATTGTCACTGCGAACGCGATAGTCGGGCTTGGAGACTACCTGCTGCGTGCGGGCGTCGATCACGTTGCGATTCTGTTCGGTGAATTCGATCTGCTCGCTCTGGAGCCAGAATCGCGGCACGCCCATGCGGCTGCTCGTCACCGCGGCGTCGAAGGCACGGTACCGCCCCCGCGAAACCGCCTGCAACACTTCGGCTTTCAAACGCACGACGCCTTGGTACTCGGGAATCGTCGTGATGGCTTCGGCGTCGAGTACCATCCCCGTTTCACGTGTCACGTTGTAGTACATCGAGTCGGCGTAGATGACGTTGTCACCTTGTCGAAACACGACGTCGCCTTCGAGGTAGATCTCGCCTTCGGCCGCCGAGATGTCCGTCGATCCGCTGAACAGTCCGCTCAGCGGTGGCGTCCACAACACGATGCGATCAGCTGAGAGCGTGACGGTTCCGAATTGAAAGAATTGGCCGTTCGAGAGCTGCGCCGCGACGTCTTCGACGATCACGGTCACTCCGCCGCGGGCCGTGACGATGGACTCGTTGGTTTCGGCGCGCGAGGTGAT
>JBCBOT010000352.1:0-8633 GCA_039821165.1 Planctomycetota bacterium
AAAAGAACCGACCCTCCCATTCGTTTGGTCTTTGATGCCAACGGCATCAAAGACCAAACGAGGGAGGGTGAATTCACCAATACCGCGCAGTTTGAGTAGCTAAAGCACGAGTCGGCTCAACGCCGCTAAGCGTGAGCCCGAGCAGAATTTAGCGAGCAGGCATGCCGAGAATGCTCCGAAATGATGACACTGCCAGGCTGGTTCTTTCGGGTGGTGAGTAATCGCGTGCAGGGTGCCCCGGCGGCGTCACACAGCTAGGCAGCGTTGCCGTCGCGAGTATCGTGTCTCCTTCTGACTAGCTCGCTCCCAAATTCCTTGGCGGTTTTCCCTGCTGCCAAGACGGCCGACCGTGTCCCTGCTCTACCTTGATTTTAACCGGACGACCCCGCTGGCGCCCTCCGTGCTCGAAGCGATGGAGCCCTATTGGGCGACGCACTTCATGTTGCCGGGCCAGGAACACGCCCAGGCGCACGCCGTCGTCGAAGCGTTGGAGGGGGCGCGTGAAGGCATCGCCGCGATGGCCGGATGCGAGCCGTTCGAGGTCGTCTTCACCGGGGGCGGGACCGAGGCGAACAATCTCGCCATTCTCGGATTGTTGGTCGATGCCCAACCGGGCCATGTGCTCGTCAGCGAACTGGAGCACGAGTCGGTGATCGGCCCGTTGGAGCGTCTGGCGGGCAAGGACCCGCGGTGGAGCGTCGAGTTTTTTCCTTGCGGTCCGGACGGCGTGGTCGACCCGTCCACCATTGAATCGATGATTCGCGACGACACGCGGTTGGTTTGTTTGCAGGGTGCCAACCCCGTGATCGGCACGATTCAACCGGTTCGGGAGGTGGCGGACGTCTGTCACAACCGTGGCATCTGCGTTCACTGCGACGCGACGCAGTTGTTTGGAAAGGTTCCCGTCGATGTCACACGACTTCGTGCGGACACCATCTCGATCAGTGGTCACAAGTTTTACGGCCCCAAGGGTGCGGGCGCGATTTACGTTCGTCGCGGATTGCGTCTCGATCCGATCACGTTCGGCGAGCCGCGCGAAATGGGGCTTCGACCGGGGGCGGAAAACGTGCCCGGTTGTATCGGGCTTGGCGCGGCTGCGTTGTTGGCGTCGAAGTGTTGCGTCGAAGCGAATGACCGGATGGCGGAACTGAGTGATGCGTTTGTGCAGCATCTCAATTCACACCTGCAGTCGCTGGCGACCGTCCTCTGCGAACAATCGCCACGACTTCCGAACACGCTTGCCATCGAAATGCCGCGTGAGGCTCGGTGTTTGCAACAAACGTCGCGCGAGCTTGCCGTCGGCATTGCCCAGTCGACGCTTCCGCCCGATGAGTTCACGCGTTCTTTGCGCGCGATCGGCTGTAGCGACGGGCAGATTGGTCGAACGATTCGGATTTCGTTAGGATGGACGACGAGCACTGAACAGATCGAGCGGGCTGCGTTTTTGATCGCCGAAGCCTTTGACTGAATCACCTTTTTTGTCGGGATGAACTGATGCGTTTGACGGTAGCACTCTTCGTCGTTGTTGCGACTTCTTTCGTCGGTCGAGCCGAGGAGAAATCAACGGAGCCGAAGACCGAGCTGAAGTCTGCGAAGCTAACGGACACGCGCAACGTTCACGTCGCGGGCTCGATTTACTTGGCAGGTCAACCGAGCAAGGCGGCTCTAAAAGAATTGAAGGAACGTGGCGTGACCACGATCGTTTCGCTGCGCCATCCCGATGAGGAGCGTTGGGATCAGAAACAGGCCTGCGAGGAACTCGGGCTGAAGTTCCATCGCTACCAAATCAGCTCACCGAACGACATCAACAAGAAATTGGTGGATGCGGTCCGAAAGCATCTCGTCGCCGCCAAGAAAGGGTCTGGCGTGCTGCTGCACTGCGCGTCGGCCAACCGCGTCGGTGCGGTTTGGTTGGCTCATCGAGTGAAAGACGCGGGGCTGACGGTCCCCGAGGCGATGGCGGAAGCCAAGGAGGTCGGGCTGGTCGCGAAAGTGCTCGAGGAGCAGGCGATCAAGTACCTGGACCAGTAGTCACGTCCTGGTCAACTCGTGGTGTCCGGAATCGGCGTCGGCGCGGGGACTTCGGCGGGCATCATCGGCGTGGGAATGGCTTGCTCCAGTGGCAATGTCTCGATCGCTTCGAACGTCGCACCGGGGCTTTCGATCATTCCTGGATCGCTGATGAGCACGTCGTAGTACTGCGGCGGTTGGGCTTGATGCCGGAACGGGACTCGGCAGTCGGTGCAGCCTTCGGGAACGTTTTCGTAAGTCGTGCCAGGGAGCGAGAGCAGGTAATCGGGGTCGAGTTCGCCCGGATCGATCCACATCCCGTCGTCCGTGATTTCCATGGTGCCCAGGTCGAATTCCAGACCCCGCCGCACGACTTCAAAGTTCACGTAGACGCCGAGCAGCGAGTTTTGTGCGGTCAGCAGAGCATCCAGAGCGCGGATGGTGTCCTGTGCCGCCGTCGGTCCGCTGTTGAGTCCGCGCGAATCGCGTAGCAGCCGGATGTCCTCATTGAGCTCGATTTGGTTCGCGGCGATACGAACTTCGTTGCGGTTGTATTCGAACAGCACCTGGTTGGCCTGCAGTTGGCGAATCTGTGCACGCAACAGTTGCCAGATACCGTCTTCGAATTGGTAGTAGCCGCGTTTCGCACGGTCGTAATCGATCAGCGACTGTCGGTAGGCGTTGCGTTCCAGCAGTCGCGTGATCGGGGAATCCCATTGGAACCCGAGCGTGAAGTTGGAACTGCTTGAGCCTCCGCTGAACGGGTTGATGTCGGTGCCGGTGATCGAGCCTCCGCCGTTGAGAGTCAGCACGCTTTCGAGCTGGTCGGCGTTGAACGCGATCAGTCGATACGCGTCGACGAGTGAAGCGCGGGCATTGGCCCAGTCGCGTCGATTCTTGCGAGCGATTTCGAGTGCCGCGGCGGGGTCAATGTCGACGGTCGCCAAGACGACGCCCTCGGTTCGTGCACGGGCTTGGACGAGTTGCAAACTGAGCACATCGTCGCCCAATTCAGAAAGAGTGTCCTGGATCGCAAGCACGACGTTGTCGCGAATGTCCTTGGCGAGATCCTCCGGCGAGGCATCTCCGGGGCCCGACTGGATGTAGTCGTCGAGCCGAGCGAAGATTTTCTCCAGGCGGGCCGGGTACTCGTCGAGCCGCGTCGTCAGTTTCTCGAGAGACTCACCGAGCGTCGTTTCGATGGACTCAAGTTCGGTGATATCGAGCACCGTGTCGTCGACGCGTTCGATTCCGAGCAACTGGCAGATTTCGTTCTCGTCGCCGTTGTACATTTCCCGCAGCTTTTGGTTCTGCTTGCGTCGTTTCGGCAGCATCGAAACCAGTTCGGCGATGTCTTCGCCGACTTGCTTTGCGTCGTCATTACGGAACTGATCGACGGATTCTTCCAGCGGCGCGAGTTCCTCACGCAGTTCCGCGAGGATTTGAGCGACGTCGCCGGACCACGCGAGTTTCGAGACCGGCAAACCGGTTTCCTCATCCGTTTCCAGTTCGGCTTGTTCGAGCAAGCGAACGTTGAGCGAACCAACGGAACTACGAAGTGAAAGCAGGTTGCTGCGGCGATCACGAAGATCGCGCTCGATCAATTGAAAACGGTCGAGCATCGGGTCTTCGATTCGGGCACAGATGTACGGCGGCAAACCGAGCGTGCCGAGGAAGCCATCGATCGATGCTTGGTAGTTCCGTTTTGCACCGACGAGACCTCGTTGGCTGGCCAGCAGTTGACTTTTGGATTGTGCGATCTGGAGCCGCTGGCGAACAATGGCTTCGGGGTCATCCGGGATCGTCGTCAGCAATTCGATCAGAGTGTTTTCGAGGACGAGCAGGCTCTCGCTCAAACGCGCGATGTTCTCTTCACTGTTCTGGATCTCGAGTTGATCTTGCAGCAGTCCCAGGAAACCGCCGGCTTGTGGGACACCGCCGCCGCCTCCGCCGACGCCGCCACCGCCGCCTCCACCGAGCCCCGCGAATCCTCCGCCGAGTCCCGTGAAACCTTGCAGGCCGACCCCGAACACACCACCGCTGCGGCTGACCGTGCTTTCGATGCCGCGACCGATCGTGATGTTGAGATAGAAGCTGCGGCGATAGCGTTCAAACGCACGGACGTTGGCAAGCAGCTGGCGCTCGGCTCGAGTCAAGCGTTCGAGCGTGACGTCCCGCCCGCCGCCACGGAGCAGCGGTTGCACGATGTTGAAACTCAGCGGCGTTGTTGAAACTCGACCCCCGGAACCCAAATCCCACACGATCGAGTTCGCAAGGCTGGCGACGATCGTTCCTCCGGTCGCAAGCGGCCGCGTGAAGCCGACGCTGGTGCCGGTCGAGAATGAATCCGAGCCGGGGTCGGGGAACGCGAAACCTTGGCCGCCGTTGGAATTGAAGAACAACTGCGTGTCGAGCAGAAAACGCTCGCTGCTCACGTCCAATGCGGAGAGGTAGAGCTGTTCGAGTTGCTGCTGGTATCCCGTTGAGTGCACGAGTGCCAAGCGATAGGCCGTCTCAGAGTTGAGTACGAGCACGCCGTCCTCGTCGAGCGGGAGGAACTCCCACCAATCAGGATTCTCGGCACTGTTGGTGATGCCCGCCGCCTCCCAGAGCGGATAGCCCCGGCGTCCGTCGACACATTGCATGTAGCGATTGGACGCTGGATCATCGACGGGGATGGGTTGGAAGTCCAAGTCGAACGGGTTGTACATCCGGCTCCGCGGATC
Source organism: Planctomycetota bacterium (assembly GCA_039821165.1). Lineage (GTDB taxonomy): Bacteria > Planctomycetota > Planctomycetia > Pirellulales > Pirellulaceae > Stieleria. Next base: position 4,737 of record JBCBOT010000352.1, read on the forward strand.
GATGTTGATGTCGAGCCGGGTCGCCGAAGGCCGTGCGATATGCGACGACTTTTCCTGAATCAGCTCTCGCACCTCTTGATCGGCCTGTTTGCGGTAATACTGGCGATGGCAGCCGAATGCCATGGCGAGAGCACCGCACAACAAAAGCACAATTCGAGATTTCGCAACCATAGATCCTTCCGCCGATCAGCCCTGCATTGGGAAACACCGTTGGGATTCGGGCTTGCGATCCATCGCGCATTCCCAGAACAACCCGTTTGTCGCTTCGGATTGATCCAACCGGTCCCATGACGGTTTGAAGCGGTCACTCGGGTAGTTCTCGCGGCGCCATCGCGGTTGTTCCGGTTATTCCGGTGCTAGGGGGATCAAAACCTTGCGTCCCGGGAGGGGGTCGGGGCTGGGACCGAGCCAGACGCAAAATAGGGCGTTTAAGCCGGTTTTCCCCGTGCGAGGGCTGGGAATTCGCGGCGTCCGAGTCAAGATGTGCCGAACATACAGAAATGCTTGACGCTCCAAATTGCCCAACTTAGTATCGACGGGCGACCCACGCTTCTCTTCGCTCGGCCTGCCGTGCCACTCGGACCAGGAACTCGAAAACGACCATGTCAATCGCCATCATACTTCTGCTGGTCGTCATCTTCTTCGCGTTCGTCTTTACGGTCTACAAAGCGGCTCCCGAGTGGCGTTGGTATCACATCACCACGGCCGTGATCTCGATGATCCTCTCGATCGTCTTCCTGTTTCCCACCGCCGGTGTGCTGAAAAGCCGAGCGGCGTGGCACAAGTTGAAGGAGGAACTCGAGACGCAATACGAGGACGTTCAGGAAACCCGAAAGGTGCTTCAGTACGGCGACGACGCCGGCGCGCCGGGGTTGAAAGCCATGTCGCTGGCGCTGTCCAAGGTCGGCGGTGAAGCCGGGCGTCGTTGGCGAAGCATGACCCTTGTGCAGCAAAGCCAAAATGGCCAAGGTAAGTTGGAGATTGTCCTTCGCAAGCAGAACGAGGCCGTCGATCCGAATCTGGGCGGCGCCGCCGCTCCAGCTCCGGCCGCTGGACCGATCATCCCCGAGAGTCTCGTTGTATACGGATTTGGCGAAGGACAATTCCAGAACGTCAGCACGCCGATGATGTATCTCGGTGAGTTCAAGGTTGTGAACAGCGTCGGGAACTCCGTCACCATCACGCCAACGACTCCATTGGAACAGGTCCAGCAGACCGCGATCACGAGCGGCCGAGCAACGCTGTGGTCTATCTACGAGATGTTGCCACTCGATGGACACACGCCGTTCATCGCCGAAGGTAGCGTCGGGGACAATGACAACTTTCTGGGACGCATCGACGAAGAGCTAATCAAGCAGTTATTGCCGCCGGTTACCAATTCGCCGAACCAGACACTGGTCGACACCCGCAACCGAACCATCGCCAGCTATCTGCGCGACGGTCAACGCGGCAAGCCGGAAGAGCCCGAGGCGAAGTGGATTCGCGTGACGTTGGATAAGAAATACACCATCGATGTCGACAGCCCCGACAAACGCGGTGCACTCGAAGGCGGATTCTTCGACAACAATGGTCGGTCTGTCGACAGTCGTTTGCAACGTGCTGACGGTGGAACGATCGAATTCGCGGCGGGTGAAGAATTGATCGTGACCGAGGCTGCGGCAGCCCAGATGAAGGCCGACGGCGTGATCGCTTCGGTAGAAGGCGATACCTACTATGTCCGGCCGCTGAATGATTACCGGTTCGTGCTGCGTCGTATCCGGCTCGAGATCACCGAACTCGAAGCGCGAATCAAAGAACTTCAGTACGAAGAGCAAGTCCTTCAGTCCGCGGTCGCGTCGACGGCCGATATGATTGAAAAACGTCAGATCGAGAAGGTCAAACTCGAAGCGGACCTGGCTCAGTATCAGGTCGAGGGCAAGGCGATCAAAGCGTACCACGCGGAAGTGAGTGACTCGCTCCGCAAGATGAACGAAACCGCCGCGAGCCTCTATCAAAGCAATCAGAGCTTGTTGCGACAGATCGAGCAGCTGTCACGGGGCAAAGGTTTGACCGACACCTGATTCGGTTTCGGGCCGTGTGAGCGGCAAGCCGCTAGGCGCCGGTTTCCTGCGCCTGCACCGACCGCTAGCGCCGTGTCGCTCACGAAGTAGGTTGGATTGCCATCACGCAATTCCGCCAGCCGATCTGCTTCAAACGAACGCAGCATGATTGATCACGGCGAACAGACTGTGAGCGGCAAGGCGCCAGCCGCCGGTTTCCGGAACCCTGTGTTCGCCGAAACCCGAGACTTGCGGTTCCCTGCGCACGCAAGTCCACGGGCTCTGCATCGGACGCCGTTTAGAATGGGCGCTCTTCGAAGACGGCGCTCAAGTAAAGCCCGCTTCCCGTCGGGACCGGATCCAGCTTACCGAGATAATCGCGGACTTCACGCATCACGTCGCGGCGTGAGATCTGACCGAGCAAACGGTTCTCACCATCGAGAACCGGCAACCGGCGGCAGGAAGCATCCAAAAACGTTTGTGCAATCGTAAGCAGGTCCGTCGACACATCGATCGTCGATGGATGACGGTCCACGAACGACATCAAGTTCGCCGGCGGTAGTTGCTCGTAGGCCGCGTCCACGACGAATCGAATGCACGACTTTTCCGAAAAGATGCCCATGAATCGATCATTGCGATCGACGACGGGGGCACCCGAGATTCTGTGTCGAAGCAAAACATCGAGTGCGTCCAGCACGTCCATTTCTGGCGACAGTGTGGTCAGGTTCGAAACCATCATGTCACGTGCGCACGTATTGGGGACCATTCGAGCGACCTCAAGGGGTGGATTGAAAAGCATCGGCGGCCGACGCCGCACCGATCACGGCCCCGTTTTGGCGATCCGCTCTCGAGTGTCAAGAAAATTTGCGATGCTACCAAAGCCGATGCCGCGTCTCGGCTCGCGTGGACGGAGTGAAAGCGTTAGTTTCAATCCTCAGGCGACTGTTGTGATTCTTTTCACAACGGGCTGTGATTCTTTTCACAATCAACGAAAGAAAGAAATGAAAGGTCAATGGGTCGAGATTGAGTTCGACTGTTTACCGCTTCGCAGCATCACTCGTTTCGATGCACCCGTCGATGCGTCGCCGAAGTACGAGCAGTTTCTCGGGCGTGTGAAAGCGGCGATCGACAAGCACGGCTCCCACAACAGCTACTATCTGCATCAAGGATCGTGTGCGTATCACCTCACCAATGCGGAAGATCGGGGGGAGATTGCGTTCCTTTTCGAAGGCACGGCGATGACGGACGAGTCCGATGAGAAAACGCGTTCCGTCGATCTGCAGGTGACACTCAAGCAAGAGACCTGCGGTTGGCTTTCCGAACCGATCGTTCAATTCTTTGCCGAGTCGGTGCAGCATGCGGTGCTGGTCGAGTTCGATCGGTACATCCGCAGTGGCGACCTCACCAAGACCCAAGCGCGACTGCAGAAGCTCGCGGAACAACAGGCCGAAGGCGACGGGTTCGTCGGGATGTACCTTTGAATGATCTCCGCAGCGAGATGTCATCTGAAGCAATCGCCCTAACCGTGAAGGCAAGTATTCGATGAGCCCTGCGGATTCCAAGAATCCCTATCAACCGACAGGCGTGCGTGGTGAAGGAACCCGGCAAATCGATGGGGAGTTTCGTTGCAAGAATTGTGGGAATCGGTCGTTTCAACGCGTTCGCCCGGAGGCTCGCTTCGCATTTGCAAAGGATTACCGATGCCTCGAGTGTCTTGAGCAGGTTCCTGCGCCCGTTCCGATTTGGGGTGTCGTGATCATGTCGATCGGCGGGCTCGGGATTGCGTCAATCGGCAGCCTGCTGCTCTTGGTGAATCTGTTTCGTGGAGGCTTGATCGGCCTCGTGTTGGGTGGCGGAT
>JBCBOT010000353.1:0-8563 GCA_039821165.1 Planctomycetota bacterium
GAACAACCGAAGTACCTGGCTGACGATGGTTCCGACAAGTCGCAGCGTCTCATTGCCGCTGGTGATTACGAGCGGTGTCGATGCGGTCTCGCTCTTCGATCAGTCGTTCAAGCTTTTCGGGCAATTCCTCGTCTGTGAATCCGCCCGAAATCAGGTTGCGGATGCAATCGATCGATTCAGTAAGCCGCTTGTGTTCGTCGTGGAGCTCCACCGAGGCGAGAGCCCCTAGCTGTTGGTAGGAGAACCCGCGTCTACCGACGGCTTGCTTGGCCTCATCGATTCGCCGCCGGCACCAACGATTGAGGTCGATCGCGTCGGCAAGAGCTTTGCGATTCTCTTCGGTTGGGCTGCGGGCGTACTCGATTTCAAGTCGATCGATGTCCGCCGCAGCGTTCTGTTTCGCAGCTTCGAGATCGGGCAAACGCGTTTCTGATTCATCAGCAATTCGAATCGCGTCCTTTAGCTCTTGGCGTCGACGCTGGCGAGTTTCCTCGCTCATGCCGGTCACCATGGCAATGTGCCGTCGGTGTCGAATCTCAGTGTCCGTTGGCTGGCGTTTCGTTTCGTCGCCTACTTTCTTCCATGCGGTTGATAGGTTCATCGCAGCTCCCTGATCGCGTGCAATTGTCATCCGCACGCAAATCTAGAGGGTGCACTACATCGTCTTGCCCCATCGGGGCAGCAAGCTCGGGATCGATGCAGTAGCGAAACCGTTTGCCACAATCACCGCACGTCAACTTCTGGGTGACCGAACCATCACCGCCAGACTCCGATCGCGTTCGATGATGCCTTCCGGTAGAGCCACAATGCGGGCACCAGACAACCATCGGGGCGACATGGACCGTTGGCGTGTCGCTCCAGCGCGTGCGATCGTGTGACGCGTGCTCGTTCATCAGAGCTTAGGCTCGGGTGGCTCTTCTTTCGAGTTGAGTTGCAACGCCTTCACGACGTCTTCTAGTTCGCGTTCAAAGACTGCGTTGTCCGTTTCCCAGCCGGTAAAGTTGGGTGCCAGTCGTTTGCGTAGCGCGGCAGCATGCGAGCCGTCCCACTCGAACAGATGGCCGTCGAGATTGAGCGGGATCAACGATAAGACTTGCTCGCCACGTTCCTTGAACAGAGCGATCTCGCGTTCCACCGCAGTGTCAACTTCACGCAACACCCATGGGCTGGTGAGCGAGTTCTGCGACGCGCACAGTAAGACCTTGTCATAGACACGCAGCCCACGATCGACCTCGCTGTATATGTCATCGCCCGCTTCGATCTTGTGTTCGTCTAGCCAACACCGAATGCCGCGCCCTTGCAGTGCGTCATGGAGGCGTCTGGCGAACGACGCGTCGCCGTGGTTGTAGCTAATGAACGCCGAGTAGAACTCGATTGGGCTTTCGGCCAGGGCAATCGATCGCGCGTAGGCAATTTCGGTTTCGGTCAGACCGCAGCCGCGCAGAAAAACTTCCGGCAGGTTCCCCTGGCACTCCCGCAGCATTGCCAATCCAACGACCGATGGGCCTTCATGGATGATACTGCTGAGCCCCGTGACACTGCGCATGTCGCATGAGCCAAAGACCGTATCGAAGCAAATGGCAGATGAAAGATCAGCCCCCTCGAGCCGGGCATCCCCGAGATTTGCGAGGTGCAGATACACGCCTCGCATATCCGCGTCACGTAGATCCGCAACACGCAAGTCAGCCCACCGAAGGTCGGCACGAACGAGACTTGCATTGTTCAGGTCCGCCCGAGTGAGGACTGCACGTTTCATTACCGCTGCGTTTAGCTCGGCATCATTCAGTATTGCCGCCCGAAGGTTCGCACCGCGAAGCGCTGCTCGTACAAGAGACGAAGAGCTAAGGTCTGACTCGCTCAGATCCGCACCATCCAACTCAATTTTACTCAGATTGACTTCGTGCAGGTTACAGTTGCTCAAGTCTGCAAAGCTCAAGTCTGGACAGACTGAACCGTTAGATCGACGCCAGTTGAACTCCGCAATGCCCTGTTCACCGTGCCTTAGCAACTCGATCGCTTCTTCACGTTCCACCGCTCACCTCACCTGTCTTGTGTGCCCATCCATCCGGCGTCAGCGGAATCACGACCGTGTTGACGCCGATCGGAACCCACCGAGCTCGAGCCTTCCGCGTTTCGTGCAACCGATCAAGATACAGCTCGGCCCAGCGGTCTGTCGGATCGGGTAGGCCACGCGGCTTCCGTGGTCGCTTGACTTCTTCGGCCACGACGTAGCCAACGCGGCCCTCGGTGTCGCTGGCGGATTCGACGATTCCATGGGTGAGCAGCGCGGCCAGGTCCCACGCGAGGTTCACAAACTCACCGAACTCATCCTGGGTATAGTAGCCCTCACTTGACGAGTTGATCCCGATCACGTCGGCTTCGACCAAGGGACGCCCAGCGACACTGGCAATCGACTTGATCCGCTGATAGGCCTTCCAACCATCGGTGAGGAGCGGCGCGGCGGCAATCGATCGGATTAGCCAGTCGCCTCGGCCACACAGTCGCACGTAGCGAGCGTTTCGCTGAATCGACGTCTGGATCCACCCAGCGGCCTCAAGCTCGCCCACGAACCGTTCAGCCGACTTCCTGCCGGCCGCATCGCCACTGCCAGCCACTCGCAGCCCGTTGGTCTTGTATGCGTGCTGTCGCTCAAGAGTGGCAAGCCAGGCCTCGTTCGATCCGCTGTCCACACGCCACGGTGAGAATAACGCATCGGCGGCGGCGAGCTGTGCGATGAGCCAGTCGATCTGCTCATCGTCAATATCGGTGATAGCCAATTGTTTACCCATTCAATCTAGTCATTGTGATGTCACAAGTCGTATCTTTCGCGGTATCCCGTAGTCCAGTAGTACCGGGGGAGGTGTTGGTTCAGGCGGAGGACCCGAAGGATATCGCCGCTAGTGTCAAAAAACGCGAGCTACGTGGGGTGTTCTCCATCTTGGATTTGCTCCGTGGCATCTGGGTCACGTTCGACACCGAGAAGCTCAGGTCGCGTTCTGGCGAGGGTGCTCGGTCGCCTGCCCATGCGGTACGCCCATAGGGCGCAGCGGGTAACTGGGCAGTGCCGGACCTCGACGGTCGAACCTGCACAGCAGTCGAGGCACTTGGCCCGAATCACTTTGAGTGGTGTCATCGGTTCAGTCTCCAGCGGCTGTTTGTGAATCCATCCCGGTCGCCGCTCCCGGTTCGGTGGTGAGTTAAGATCGTTGACATGACGAATCCGTACGAACCGCCCCACAAACCAACCGGCGGCACGATTGATGTGGCGCCAAGACGTCGCTTTAGGTGGCGGTGGTTTCATGCGTTTCTCTGGGTGTTGGGGTGCGGTGTTCACGCCATTTGGGAGCCACTGGAATCGGCTTTAACTTTGGTGGCCGGTGTCGTGCTGACATTCTTGATTTCTGCGCTGGTCTCAATGCGAACCAACCGCCAGCCGTAGCACCTGATCAGCGACTTCACGAACCGAGCCAACTGCCGATCGGCTTTGATGCCAGCGCCGGCTTCGGGCTCGATGGTCAATCGGATGCTCTCGGGCTTCATCGCGGTGACCTCCGTTCTGTGTCGTATCGCAGCAACCACGCTGTGAACGCATCGCAGACCCGAATGCCGTCGACCTCGTTTTCGCACCGCCACGGACACCGGGTCTTGTCGGTCGCCACGATCCGCTGGGCTGTCTCCAGTGGAAGCCCGATGCAGGAGTGCAACCAGTTCTCCCAATCGCGGAACGCTTCAGCCTCCAGCCACTCATTTCACCACCTCGTCGCGGGTTAACGTGTCGGTCACTAACGAGTCGGTCACCCGGAATCGACGGGTAGAGTTGACGTGTCGGTGTCGGTCTCCCTTTAGGGGACCGACACACACACTCAACCCAGTCGATTTGCGTGTACGTGTCGGAAGCAATCGACACGTGACCGACACGTCAGACCGACACGTCAGTCTTCCCTGAGTGAATACCACTTTGATGGCTCCTTTTGGCGGTCAGCAATCCGCATCGAGTACGTGAGAACGTCGGTATCGACGAGGCGTTCGGCGGCTCTGGTGACTCGATCGGCGCTGAATCCGGTGTCCTTGCGGATCATGCCCGCGAATGCACCTCCACGTTCGGAGACGGATTTCAGGACAGCAGCATCGGTCTCTTCGTCCTGGCGAGCCTGCTTGGCTCCAGATCGGGACTCAGGCTTGGCGAGCACTGGCTCAATGTGCTTTGCGGACCACAGCGGGAAATCAAAGCAAATGGTGGACGGCTGTGGCTGACGATTCGAGCGACAGACCGCCTCCATGACGGCGCACCCTTCGAGCTCGTGGGGACGGAGGATCAAGTGGGTGTCGGTGGCACGCATCATCGCGCCCGCTCCGGCACCGACGTCGGTGATGCCCTTCTGCGATTGGTCGCCCTTGGCCGTGTGGTGATTCAGGACAATCGCGGCACCCGTCGTGCTTGCGATTCGGTCGAGTCGGTTGTAGACGGCTGTCATCGCGGCGTTGTCGTTCTCGCTGATGCCCTCAGGAAGGATCCGGTAGAACGCGTCGATGATGATGACGTCAAAGGTGTCTGGCTCGCGGTCGTAGCTCTCGATGATGGTTTCGACACCGGCCAGGTCGACCAGATTGCCACGCATCGCTTCGATAACGAAGTTGTTTGCGATCCTCTCCAGACGTAGCGACATCGCCTCTGAAACGCTGCGAAGTCGGAACGAGAGCTCCGATGGATGAATCTCGTTGTCGATCAGTAGGACACGACACGGCTGAAGGTTTCGGCCAAGCCACTGTCGTCCCGCTGCAAGTGAGAATGCAAGGTTGTAGATAAACCACGACTTGCCCGCCTTTGGGGCACCGATGACGTTGAGCAGCTCGCCGCGGCGAAGAATGCCCTCGATGATTTCGGGACGGCGGTTCGGGTGTTCTTGGGTGAATTTGAGAATCGACAGACCCGATGGCTCGGTTGGTTCCGGTTCGTGCTCCGGGTTCTGTTCATTCCAAGAACCGAACTCACCGTCACTCGAGACCTTCTCGATGCCCTGCCGGAGCTTGCGTCTTAAGTCGCGTCCTTCCCAGGGTGGCTCGCATCGAAGGTTGTAGGTCTCGATGATTGGCCAACCAAGTTGCTCATCAAGACCGAATCGCGCGATCACGCACGCCACATGGAACGTCCTATCTGAACCGTGTTGACCTTCAATCGCTCCTGGGATCTTGTCGACATAGTGCTGGCAGCGGCTTTGGTTCCCGGGCTTTATGTCTACGCTTTTGTGCGTGCCTTGTTGCTTCGCACTCGGTTTTCGTTCGTCTATTCGGTCTCGAGCTCCCCTCTCGGCAGTGGCTTGTGTTTCTGCCTGGACTTCGTCGATGACCGACCTGACCAAACGCTGGTCGACAACGTGGAATTCGTCAGGTTTAACGAAGAACGATTGGCGATGAGGACGCGATGGAGTCCCGTTCACGCCAACGAAGTTTTCACCTTTGCGGGCCCAGGTGCCACCGATCTTCGCGATTCGTGACGCATTGAATACCTTTCGGTCAATATCCACGAACTCATCGGTGAACTTGTCAGCTACTGCGTTGATGAACTCTTCAACCAAGTCACGCGAAAGCTGGTCATTCTCCAAGTCGATCCGATAGAGCAGGTACGCACCGTTTCCGCTCATCATCCGCAACGGCTCGGGCCAACCACGATCGGTGAGCCACTGGCGGATTGCCTTCTGCTTGTCGCATGCTCTCGCCGATTCGCCGTCAGTTGCTGAAACCCCCGCTGCCCGGACGGGGTCGATGTCAATGAAAAGCCATCGTCGACGTGTGGTGTCTTCGTCCGAGGTTGTATGCTTAGCGCGGAATTCAATCTTGTTTGTCGACCGAGCGAGCAACGCGCCATCGACGGGATTGATCGTTAGATAGATGCCGGCCGGCTCGGCTCTGCTCCACTTCGATACACACGCAGCGGCTTTCTTGGCATCATCAAAGTACCCCGATGCAGTTGCCTTGAATTTGCCACCTTTGCGATCGGGCGTGTTCGGGATTCGAATCTCGAAGACACCGTCAGGGTGAATCGCGTTGATGAACTCTTCGACGTCTGTCGACGTCCTTGCCGAAGTCGTCATCACTCCGTCAGCTCCTGATAGAACGTGATGCGGATCGTCCAGCCGGGATAGTGCCACGACAGCCGCGATACATCGCAGCGACAACCCAAGATCTGCGCGAGAGATTCAGCAACCGGTCGGACTGCGTCCGCGTCGGCATACGGCTCGGTGACAACCGTTTCGCCCAGCCGTCCGAAGTGGTCGAAAATGCAAACGAAGCCAGAATTGCGGATTCGTTCGAGCCCGTTTCCATGGTTCGTTGAGCAATCGATGTCACCGTTTCGAATCGCTTTCGCTACCGCACGGGTAAACCATCTTGGGCAACCGCGTGATCCATAGCTTGGGCGAGAGACTTGCCACGCTTCGCGGATTGCGTTGTGTCGACGCTCTTGGCCGGAAAGAACCACGTTCATCGAATCGGCCTCCGAACTCGTCGGCGAGCTTCATCCCATCTGTCCGCCGCACAATCGCCGCATTCATCCGCGAGCTGCAGTGAGAGCGCGATCGCCGCGAGCTGCTCACCCAATGTCCCCGGCTCGTCAGGTCGCCGCAGGATTGGCAAGCTCGGTCTGTTTTGGGTTGAACTAGGCGTCGTCGCCCATAGACTGGTCATTGGTTTTACTCCTCGACCTTTGCAAAACTTCGGTCGGTCCCGGTTTCTCGCACCGGGCCAGCCGTTTTTGTTCTTCTTGAACGGGTGGTGGTCCAGCCTCGGCCAGCGACAGCAGCATCCGAGCGAGGGCGTCAATCTGCTGAGCCGACAGCTCGGTGCAGAACTTCCCCGCTGAATCCGCTTCACGTTCCGAGGCGAGACGCTGAATCATTTAGGTTGCGGTCTCGCAGTTGGATTTTGCGGCCAACATGGAGACGGCTTTGAGGGTGGCTTCGCGGTTGAACAGATACCGTTTGCCAGCTTTGACATGAGGGACGCGCTTGGCGTCCGCTTGCTCTCTGAGCCATTCGCGAGGAACGCCAAGTTCCAACGCCATGCCCACAAGGCCAAGTGGTTCGTTCACCGCAGAGGCTCCTTTTCGGGAACTCAGCCGAACGTCCGTCGTTCGGTGCGGGAATGATGGCGATGGGGTTGGGTATTACCTGGTGCGCTACCTGGGTAATTCCTGTTCTGGGTCAACTATTTGAAAAGTTCCCTTCGTCTGGCCGGGAACAATCATTGTCGAAAACGCAGGATGTTTGCGAAAAACGTCCCGAAGTCGCGAGGAATCTACCCCCGAATCTTCAAGCAATGTCACCTCGCCTACGGCAGGAGTGCCGTTGTCGAACGCTTTAAAGAGGATCGCAACGACTGCCGCTTGGTTGGGGGTGAATTCGAAAATGGTGTCGCCCCACCGCACTGAGCGGTAGTCTTTCCCGTGCCGAACTTCCGTCGAATCGATCTTTTCGTCCGCTCGCTCTTCGGCTTTTCGTTTCATCTGGCGGGCAAGCTCGATGCCTTGGAACTTGTCATCGAGAAATTCGAATACTTCGCCCATTGGCCTATCCCACACGTCGTCCATCCCAAACGCTTCGGCTGCGTTGTAAAAGGGGATGATTCGATCAAGCCCGGTGGCGTCCTCGGGTAGCTCAAGGCCATACCGGGCCAATCGTTCTCGGTACTCGCGAACGTCCTGCTCTTCAGCCAACTCCGCCATTGCTTCAAGCTCGCGCCGATGTTGGTCGTGGTCGCCCAGCGTGTTTCGGATAGCTTCAACCACTCGGGCAAAAGTGTGTTCTGGATTAACGGCTTCGAACGCTTGCCTGAGCCGTTGCTCGGGATCAGTTTCACTCATGTCTATCTCGTTAAACGGCACCGTCGCCGCATCGGGGAGATAGAGAACCCGAGTGCGGCCACGATGCCCAATCAGCGAACCGTCGCCCGCGATTGTTTGATGTGCCTGCGACCGTCGCCGCTGGCTCAAATGATCTTACGCAATCATTTCGATTCGGACACCCGGAACCGGATTCGCACGAGTCCGTCGCCCTGACAAATCGTTCCCGAGCGATTTCATGCTCGTGGCGGCAGCGAATCCTTGTCCATGCGGTTATCGGAGCGATCCACGTCGCAACTGCAATTGCACACCGCCCCAAGTCGAGAAGTACATGTCTCGAATCTCGGGGCCGCTGATGGACAGGATCGACATTCACATCGAAGTCCCGGCGGTGCCGTTTGAAGAACTTTCCAACAAGACCGCGCCGACGACGAATAGCGCAACGATGCGGGAAGAGGTGATCCGCGCCCGTGACGTGCAAACGCAACGTTTTGCGGGCGGTCCGGCCAACGTCCGTTACAACGCGCAAATGACGAGCCGCCAAGTCCGCGAGTTCTGCGAGCTGACGTCGAGTTGCCAGCAGATGCTCCGTCACAGCGTCGAAGAGATGGGTCTGTCGGCGCGAGCGCACGACAAGATTTTGCGAGTCGCCCGCACCATCGCGGACGTCAGCGGCGATGACGACATCAACGAACTCCACCTCGCCGAAGCCATCGGCTACCGCAG
>JBCBOT010000354.1:0-8519 GCA_039821165.1 Planctomycetota bacterium
TGTGCCTGGAACCACTCATCAAGCCACCGTGACATCGAGAGCATGCCGCAGCACTTGGGACGCCTCGGCTATCGAGTCGGCATCGCAGGAAAGGTCCATGTCCAACCGAAGAAGGCATTTCCGTTTGAAATCGTGACGGGGTTCGATCGCAGTTGTGTGCGCAATCCGACTCAGTCACATGAACTTCAAGGCGTGAGTGAATTCATGGGTCGCAGCGACGAACCGTTCTGTTTGGTCGTCGCCTTGGTCGAGCCGCACGTGCCATGGGTCATGGGCGACGCAAGCGTCTATCCTCCAAACGCATTGAAACTGCCTCCGAACATTGCCGATACGGCCGAGACTCGTTCCGCGTTCAGCCGCTACCTTGCGGAAATCAGTTACATGGACGAGCAAGTCGGTGAATTGCTCGCCACGCTTGAAGAGGTTGGCAAATCAAAAAGTACGTGGGTGCTTTTTTCAAGCGAGCAAGGTTCTCAGTTCCCCGGCAACAAATGGACCAACTACAACACCGGGGTGCACACCGCGTTGATCGCCCGCTGGCCAGGTGTCACGCACGAGGGACGACGCACTGACGCGCTTGTGCAGTACGCCGACGTGCTGCCGACACTTCTCGCCATTGCCGAAACCGATACCGAGCCGGGCCAGTTCGATGGTTCCAGTTTTTTGGATGTCCTCCGCGGGGAAGCCGACGAACATCGCCGCTATGTCTATGGGACGCACAACAACATCCCCGAAGGTCCCTCCTATCCGATTCGGTCGATCACCGACGGCAGGTATCACTACATCCGAAACCTGCAGCATGAAAATCTCTACATTGAGAAGCACTTGATGGGTGTGAAAGGCGATGGAAAGCTCAACAACAAATACTGGCAGACTTGGGTCTTTGAATCGTTCAACAACCCCAAGGCGATGCGCCTCATTCAACGCTACCAGCTTCGGCCGCGCGAAGAGTTATACGACCTTCGCAGCGATCCCTATGAGATGAACAACCTCGCAGGCAGCCAATCAACGGCGGAGGTGCAATTGCGACTCCGTGAAGAACTCGATCGCTGGCTTCTCACACAGGCGGACCCGGGCGTCGAGCAGGATACCCATGAAAGCCACCAAGCCGCTCGCCGCGGTGAACACCGCTTTCGACCCGCGAACGAGTAGAAGAAACGCTACGAAGCAACGGCCGCTGTATCCGGCTGGCAAAGGGACTCCCAAGACTCACTCGGAAGCGATCTTGATCAGGCCGCGTTCGCTGCGAAACACAATCGCGTTGCCCGTGACAGCGGGGCTGGCGAGAATTTTTTCACCGGCTTGAGACTCACCGATCACCTTGCCTTTGTCGCCTTCATCCGAAACGACGACGACTTTGCCCTCCGTGTCGACAATATAAATCCCCGATGCGGTCATCACCGGTGTTGCCCAGACGCCGCTCAACTTTCCGAGCCTCGCTTGCCAAAGCACAGAGCCATCGCTGAGCGAACCGCACATCAACACCGATCCTTTTCCCATGTAGACCCGATCGTTCGAAACCACGGGACTGCAAGACCGGGGTCGCAACTTGTTGCTCTCCCACGCGACCTTCGCCACGCCTTCCGGATCATTCGCATCGGGCGGATTGAGCAGCAGGGCGGTGGTATTCTCGCCCGGCACGATGATGTACGGCGAAGCAAATGTCGCTGATGCCGTGCCATCACCGGGGAGGTCGAATCGTTTCAGGACCTCGCCTGTTTTTGCTTCGACCAATTCAATACTGCCCCAGTTGTGCATGGAGACTGCCGCACGACCATCTTCGAGCCGAACCGGTTGCGGTGACGACCAATTCGACGACGCGTTTCGTTCGTTTGTCCACAGGATCTCACCCGAGTCAGCGCTGATGCCTGCCGCGAACGAGTCCCCTTGGTTCTCCAACTGCACGATCACCACACCGTCGACGACGACCGGTGAACTGCTCATGCTAATATCGTTGCCGGTTTTTGGATGATCGATCGCAAGGGCTCGATACCACAACAAGTGTCCCTCGAGGTCGTAACAGACCAAATCGCAACTGCTGAATAATGCGAAGATGCGTTTGCCATCACTCGCTGGCGTCGGTGATGCGTTGGAACTTGTCGGATGGGTGAAGGGACGGCCCGTGGCCCGCATCATCCGAGTCCACTGGCGAGAGCCGTCGGCGAGTGAGAACGACTCCACATAAAGGTCGCGTTCGTCTTCGCCCGCACACCCGGTAACGATCACCGAGTCACCGATGACGAGCGGACCACCGATCCCGCGACCCGTCGTCGGCGACCTCCACGCCACGTTCTCTCCCGTCTCGGTATTGAAGGTGACCGGTGTCCGGGACTCAGGGGCGAATGACCGACCATCGCCACGGAAACTCAGCCAATCAGCGGCCGATGACGTTGACGAAAGACACAGCAGAACCACGACAAGTGACGGTATTCGTCTCATGAGAAAGCTCAATGGAGGCGTCTGGGAATAACCTCGCAGATTGTACCAGGGGGATCACCCGCCGAAACGCCTTCTCGCGCGACAATTGAGGGCGACTACGCCCAGTTGCGCTCCGGACGCTCGCGGAGCCGATTTGCCTCGTCATCGCCGACGAACAGTTCCGTCTTCGGGTCGACACGCAGCGGTCGTTGCAAGATCCACGACAGGGCCGCAGCGTGGGACGCGGTGTGCGAACGCCGCATCACAATGTGGTTTGCGTTAGGGAGTTCACGCGACTTAATGCAATCCAACCAATTCCGGGAGTGAGCCTCCACATCGAGCCCGGATTGCTTCTTGGGAAGCTTTGGAAGCCCCGACGCGAGCACCTTTGGCTCGATGACGATCCCGCCACTATCGCCGACTTCGACCGATCCCTTCTCGCCAACAAATCGGACCGGGCACGTTCCCAAGGATTGAACCCACCCGGGTCGCTGCCCGAACGGCGTCTCCAAAAAGTGAATTCTTAGCTTCACTCCATTTTCATAGACCGCCGAGATCCCTGATTCATCAGCGGAATACTCGACGGGCAAGGTCCCATCGGTTTGATTGGCCCACTGGCAAAGGTCAACCGTGTGCGCGCCCCAGTCGAGCAGTTTTGCGCCCGAGTCAAAATCGTGATAGCCTCGCCAACGTCCATTGACGTATTGCTGATTGAAGGGCCGCCAGGGCGCGGGCCCGAGCCACAAATTCCAATCACAGACACCAGGATCTGGCGTCGGCTGCCCCGGCAACCAAGTCGTCTTCATTTCGGGCATGTAGACGGTTGCGTGAAGTTCTTTGAGCTTGCCGAGCTTTCCGCTTTGAGCCAACTCAACCGCTTGAGCAAAGTTCGCAACGCTGCGTCGCTGAGTTCCAGCTTGAAAGACACTTCCGGTTCGTTCGATTGTCTGTGACAAACGTTTGCAAAGATCGATCGTGATGCCACAAGGCTTTTCGCTATAAACATCCTTTCCGGCGTCGGCCGCCATCATCGACGCGTGCGCGTGCCAACGATCCCCCGTCGCGATCAAAACGGCATCGATGTCTTTCCGGTCGAGCACCCGACGAAAATCGGAAACAAATTCACAGCTGGTGGAAGGAGATCTCTCCCCGATCAACTTCTTGCCTTCGTCGCGACGATTTGCCTGAACGTCGGCAACCATCACGCACTGGACATCGGCGTGCTTGAGCATACCGCCGAGCACGTAGCGACAACGTGGTCCAATGCCGATCACACCGAGTCGGATTCGATCGTTCGCCGCCGCGAGTGCTTTTGTACGGACCAAGGTGGACGAGACAATCGCCGGAGCCACGATCGCCGCCGATTTGAGAAGGGTGCGTCGTGTCGTCATCGTTCGTCCTGTTTGCAAGAAAAGAGAGGAGTTCCGTTACTCAGCGTAGAAAGGCAAACGCTTTCATGTTCCAAAGCGCGTGTGCGAGATCGTTCCACGCCGCGTTTTCATTTCCGCCGTGAGCCTTGGTTTGAAGGTCCACGAACGCAAGCAGTTTTTCCAGTGCTGCCGCGGATGGAATTTGACCGTGAGCCTGGATCACCATCGTCTCGACGCGCGCTCGCGGGTCCGGTTCTTGGTCCCTCATTCGTTCCGCCCAAAGGCGCGACTGCTCGATCACGAACGGGTCGTTCATCAAGGCCAAAGACTGCGCGGGCACGTTCGAAACGCTGCGGCGCCCCTTGGGCCCGAAAGGATTCGGCATATCAAAGGTGACCAGAAACGGATTGAGAAAGTTCCTGTAGATCGAAAGGTAAATCGTTCGCCGCCCCGCGCCATCGAGCGGACCGCTTTTTCGCCCCCCGCGTCCCGTCATAAAAGGCGTGCGGTGAGTCGCAACGCTCGGCCCGAAGAGTTTTGGATCGAGGCGCCCCGAGATACTGAGCATCCCATCGCGAATCGATTCGGCCGGCAAACGGCGGACCCTCATGTGAAAGAGAAGCGAGTTGGTGGGATCCTTCACAGCAGCTTGCCCCGTATCAACTTCTGGGTGCGGCGTACTCGATTGTCGGTAGGTTCGTGACAAAACAATTCGTCGCATGAGTTGCTTGATCGACCACCCGTCATCAGCAAACTCTGTCGCCAAATGGTCGAGCAATTCGGGATGCGTGGGAGCAATCCCCTGTGGGCCAAAGTCGTCGACCGACGGCACAATGCCACGTCCGAAAAGATGATGCCAAACGCGATTCACCAACACCCTGGCGACCAGCGGATTGTCGAGTGAGGCGATTGAATTCGCGAGTTCGAGTCGATCCTGCGTGGCACCGCCGAGCGCCTCCAGAGTTCGAGGTGGAACAAAGGGACCTCGGTTGGTGTGACTGCCTCGAATATAAATCTCCGCGTCCTCACGACTCCCTTGTCCCATCGCGATCACGAAACGTGAAGGCTGAACGTTTGAAACAGCTTGCTTAAGCGACTCGCGGAATTTCGCGAGCCAACCCGGCAATTCCGATTTCGCAAGGATGGAACGAAGCAGCGGTGAGCAACGTTGTTCGGGCAGGGCCCCCAGCAACTGCTCCCATTCACCCTCGGAATCGGGTGCCTCTATCGCTATTTCTTTCGGAGCACCACCGTCGGACACCCAAATCTGATCGACCGCAATTGCACCATCGTTCTCGTCGACGAACTCCAAGTAACACTTGTGTCCCACGTATTTTCGCGTGTCGCCGCCGATGGTTTTCCAGACCCAGTTGCCGCCTGTATCGGTTTCCTTGCCGCGAAGGAATGTCCCGCGGAACAGCAACGCGTTCATCGGAGCGAGTTGGTAGTTGTCGATCACCAGACGGACAAACACGTTGGCATCAGACCGCATCCGAATGTGAATGTTGCGCCCCGTCAATTCGAATGTCGGCGAACGCAGGATACCAGTCGCGCGTTTGCCATACGCGCCACTGTCCATCGTCCCCTCGAGGTGCGGAAGATTCGGTGAGACCGCGTACCGTAGCGAATCATCGATCGGGGCAAACGCGAACCCGGTTGTCGACCAACCTTCAGGCACGCCGCCATCGAAATCGACGAGTAGCCGTGCGTTGTCGTCACGGAAAGTTCGCGGCCGAAGGGGATCGACATCTTTTGAGTCCGGCTTCAATCGCGCGATGGCATCGGGGTCGGTCCAAGCAGACTCTTTCGCCAACTCATTTGCGAACTCCTTGCGTGCGTCGTTGATCGCGTCGACGGCCTTCTTATTCTTGCCCCCGGGATCGAGCGGGTAATTTTGCCGACAGCTGCTTTGCAAATAGGCTGACAGAGCGTAGTAGTCGGCGGTCGTGATCGCATCGAATTTGTGATCATGACATCGGGCGCAAGCGACCGTTAGCCCGAGGAATGTTGTGCCGAAAACGTCCAGTTGATTTGAAACGATATCCGATTCATTTTGCAGCACATCGGTCGGGGCGTGCGTCGCTTCATGGAGGTACCAGAAACCGGTGCCGATGATGGATTCGTTGAACTGCTCTTCGGGATGCAGCCGTGGAGACGCGATCAAATCACCCGCGAGATGCTCCCGAACGAATTGATCGTAGGGCACGTCAGCGTTGAATGCCCGAATCAGGTAGTCGCGATACTCAGTGGCATGATCGATCGGGTAGTCAAATTCGTGACCATATGTTTCTGCGTATCGCACCAGATCCATCCAGTGCCGAGCCCACTTCTCGCCAAAGTGTTTGGAGTCGAGCAGACGATCGACCACTCGTTCATGTGCTTCGGCGGACATATCCGACTCAAACGCACGAAGGTCTTCCACGCTTGGAGGCAAGCCGATCAGATCAAACGAAACACGTCGCAGCCAGGTCAAGCGATCGGCGTCATTTGCGGGTCGCAATCCGGCTGCCTCGATGCCTCGCAGAATAAACTGGTCGACGGAATTCTTCGGCCAAGGATCTTCGATCGCGGGAACGGCGGGACGCTGAATCGGACGCCAAGACCAATGGGACTCGAATCGCTCGGTGAGATTGAATTCGCTCGCCTTGGCTGTTTGCTCGTCTCGAGGGTCGACAGCACCATCGGCCACCCACTTTTCGATGGCACGAATCTGAGCATCCGAAAGTTTCGAGTCGGGCGGCATTCCGGCGACTCGGTCTTCGGTGTAACGAACCGCATCGACAATCAGGCTCTTGTCGAGGTTACCCGGAACGATCGCAGGGCCCGAATCACCGCCCTGCTGCCATCCGTTCCGCGAATCGAGCCAGAGCCCTGCTTCGACATCCTCGCCACTGTGGCAGTCGTAGCAATGCTCAACAAGGATCGGTCGGATTTGGTTTTCGAAGAACTGAAGCTTCTCCGGCTCCGAACCGAACACGGATGCTGATGCGACAACGATCAACGCCAAACAAAGAAGAACCTTCCTCACGCCAGAACTCCTTCGATCAACTTGCCGTGCACGTCCGTCAATCGCATGTCACGCCCGCTAAATCGGAACGTTGACTTGGTGTGATCGATACCTAAGAGATGCAGCATCGTTGCGTGAAGGTCGTGGATTTCGTAACGATCTTTCACCGCCCGATAGCCCCATTCGTCGGTCTCGCCGACGGCGACGCCCCCCCGAACTCCACCTCCGGCCATCCACATCGTGAACCCGAATGGATTATGGTCGCGACCATTTTTCCCTTGCGCGAACGGGGTCCGACCGAACTCGCCGCCCCAAACGACAAGCGTGGATTCGAGCAATCCCCGCTGCCGCAAGTCTTTGATCAACGCCGCGATGGGCTGGTCCACCGTGCGACAGTTCTTGTTGTGCCCATCAACGAGTCCACCATGTTGGTCCCAGCGATCACCGTTGCCACCGGGGCAGGTCAATTCGATAAAACGAACACCACGCTCAACCAATCGCCGCGCGATCAAACACTGGCGGCCGAAAACCTGTGTGTTCTTGAACTCTGATTCGAGGCCATACATCCGCTGCGTCTTGGCCGATTCTTGGTCCAGCGCCATCAAGTCCGGAACGGCGGTCTGCATCTGGTAGGCGATCTCGTAGTTTTGGATCGCGGCCTCGATTTCCGGATCCTCGTTTGACGCGGCAAGTGTTTCTCGATCAAACGATTCGATTAAGTTGAGTTTATTGCGCTGAAGTGGGTCCGATCGTTCACTTCGACGAATGTTTGCGATCGGGGACTTGTTCGGCAGAAAGACACTGCCCTGATACGCCGATGGCAGGAACCCGCTACCGAAACAATCGAGGCCACCCGGCGGAATCAAGCCACCGTTGATCACCACAAACCCGGGCAGCTCTTCATTCTCGCTACCCAAGCCGTATCCGATCCACGCCCCCATGCTCGGACGCCCCTGCAAACCGTTCCCTGTGTGCAGGAAATAATTGGCAGATGTGTGCTCCGAAAAGTTGCTGGTCATCGAATGCACGAAGGCAAGCTCATCGACGACGGTGGCAACGTTAGGAAAGAGACTGCTAACAGAGCGCCCACACTCGCCATGTTGCGAGAACTCCCACGGACTCCCCAGTACTTTGCCAATATTGTCGAACTGCGTGGGCGCAAGTTTGCCTATCGTCTGGGATGGGTCCTTCCCATCATGCTTCGTCAGCATCGGCTTGTGGTCGAACGTGTCGACGTGACTCGGCCCACCATCCATGTAAAGGAAAATGACGTTTTTTGCTTTCGGCTCGAAATGCGTCGGCTTGGGCGCGAGCGGTGAACTCGCCGCTTGGGCACGCGAACCGAACCCGTTCGCGAGGGCAAGGCTTCCGAGTCCGCTTCCGGCGGACAACAGCATGTCACGGCGAGAAAGGCTTGGTGCGCGGTAGCGACCGCAGTGGTGGCGTTTCATTTCCGTTAAGCTAGGCGGGAGAAGATGGTGGGCGGGCTTCTATTGTATCCGCATCATTGTCACAGCGGAAACTCAACCCGCGTTGCCGAATCGTGATTGGCGGTATGTTCCGCTGTCCGTGGTAAGACCTTTCTCGAGAACGTTATGTCATCCGAAACCCAAGAGCGTCTCCAGGTCTTCCAGGGCGATATCACGTCACTCGAGGTGGATGCGGTTGTGACCGCTGCAAACTCTGCACTTCGCGGCGGGAGTGGTGTCGACGGAGCCGTTCAC
>JBCBOT010000355.1:0-8416 GCA_039821165.1 Planctomycetota bacterium
ACCGAGTCGAGCGAACAGGGTAAAACCGAATGACTGTCCCAAACCAGCCATTCTCGATGTCGTCGCGGATGCCCCGCGAGCAGTCCGGCGGGATCTGCACTGCAACCTCGTGCGCCACGGACGAGTTCGCTTTCGAGAGGGCTTTGAAGGGAAACCGACGACACTGGTGGTTGCGATGCAACTGAGCATTCACACGTTGATCTCGATATCGACGGGAATCGGCATCTTGATGGCCGGAGCAGCCACTCGCAGCGAGTTGGTCTCCGCACTGATCTTTGCGTTACCGTTGATCGCGATGGCGATCGCGATCACTTGTCCCAAACGAGGGAATCAACTCGACCCACGCGGATATTGGTTTCTCGCCTTGGTCTTCAAAACGTGGTTGACCATTGTTTGCTGTGGAGTTTTAGGAGCGTTCTTTGCGGTTTTATTTCCAAGCTTGGACGAACGCATTGACAGGTGGCTTAACCCGCGCGACTACATGGTTCTTTCAAACACGCCTTTCATAGGCGACGAACGACTTTTCCGAACGGTCGAGCAGAGGGTCGTTTCGACAGAGGGATTGGAGGTGATTGACGTCGACGGCAACATTGGGTCTGTGGATTCGATTCAGCGAGGTGAGTGGGTCAACCCCGAAACAAATCTGCGAGAAGAGTGCTTCATCCTTGTGGTTCGAAGCGAACGACGATTTCTGTGGAGTTCTCGAATGCTAGAAGCGCACTTTCGAAACGACGAACGCTTGCACCTCACACATTCCTCGATGCAGTAGCGGATGAAGATCAATCCCTACGAAGTGAAGTCCAACGGCGAACCCGGCGTCGATCCGAAGAAACGCACCGGTCGCCCTTGAGGCATTTCGGACTTCGGCGTGACGTTCTTGTTGGTATCCCTGTTTGTGGTGATCCTTTATCTGGCTTTCTACGTCCTCGAACAGATTCAACCAAATATCTGAGCCCGAGAACGCAACCGAGCCAACGTTTCGAATGATCAGGCCCTGATCCGATGAGCATCCCCAGACACGCCCATGCGGCTTTCGCCGACGCGATCGAGTGCGGTGACCTGAAACGAGCCAGCGAATGTCTCTCCGAGTTCCCTCAACTCGTGAATCATCCCGATTGGACACCACCCCCACTTCATTGTGCGGTTCTTTGGAACCAGCCGGAGATTGCCGAACTCCTGCTCGATTCCGGGGCCGACTTGGAAATGCAGGACCCGGACCGCAAAACGACGCCGCTTCGCTACGCCGTCATGTATTGCAAAACCGAAATGATTCCGCTGTTGTTGGCTCGGGGTGCCTGGGCGGGAGCAATTGTGGATGGCGGCACAACGGCCCTCGAGCTGGCGCGTGAAGCAGCGGGCGGTGCTTACGAGGCGTTTGAAGACCTGCCTGATCGGGCGGCGTATTCGGACATTGTCAAGTTGATGGAAAATCTTGCCGATCGCTCCGAGTAGCAGCGGAACGAGTCAATCACCCACCGCGAAAGGTGAGGTCTCTCCATCCGAGATGAGGTAGACTCTCGAGACGAACGTTACGCATACTCACAGAGGGACGACATGTCTTACGTCAAAGTCGGAGCGATTGCCCTATCCGCGTTCATGGTGACCGCCTTTGTTTGGGCTTCGGAGTCCGACGAACTTCGCGAAAGAGCGCGGGCGATGCAGCAGGAAGCATCACTGCTGGCCGATCGGGGGCACGTCGCAGAGGCGGAACAGCTTGAGCGGAAGGCGATCGCAATGCTCGAGGAAGCCGAGCAATTCGAAAGACGTGGCCATCGCGATGATCGAGAAATCCAAGCCTTGAAGGAACGCCTCGTAAAGATCCGAATCGAACAGCAAGAAATGCAACGCAGTGGAAGCGTCGAACGATTCAACGACCTTAGCCTCGAGGCTGAAAAGATCGAGAGAGAGTTGCTGAGTGGGGAACACCATGAGCACGAT
Source organism: Planctomycetota bacterium (assembly GCA_039821165.1). Taxonomy (GTDB): domain Bacteria; phylum Planctomycetota; class Planctomycetia; order Pirellulales; family Pirellulaceae; genus Stieleria. The sequence continues at coordinate 1,939 of JBCBOT010000355.1, forward strand.
GATTTACCCGATGGGATCGCACGTCGCTTGGAACACATGGGAGCCGCCATGGAACATCTGCATGAGGCAGGGTTGCATGAAATCGCCGCACACGTTGAAGAGATTGCCGAAGCAACGGAGAGAGAATTGCATGAGCAACACCGCCATCATGACGAGGACGTCGCTCACGCGATCCTATCCCAGTTGGAGGAGATCCGACGTGACATTGGACGACTACGCGACGAAGTCAACGAACTGAAAGCGGACCGCTAGACAGCCCCTCGCGTTAGATTTCACTTTCCTCTTTTCCGAACGAGCCTCAAGGACGATGGCAGACAACAAGTACCTTCCCGGCCCCACCAAAAACACCGTCCGTACACAGAGTGGAGACGTTCTCCAGGTGCCCGCTGGTTGGGAACTACTTCCACCCGGAGACGCCGGATTGACTCGTCGAGTGAAAGCCGCCGGAGAGCACTGGGTCGTCCAAGAGAAGAAGGGGCGTAGGACCTTTTCGAAGGGCGTCTGGGCCTCGGCAGACACCATTGCTCAAAAGCGACAAGAACTTGAGGCCGAACGTTCGACCGACCAATATGCCAAACGCAGGGCTGCCGACACTCGCCGCCGGGTGAAAGCGCAGGGAGAATACGTCGACGAGTTCTTTGATGCGGTGCTTCAGTTTCTGGACTTTCATTCCGCCCACGCAGAACTCGGAACCAAACTCGCACGTGCCGTTACGCAGCATGCGACCCCGGTCGGTAGCGGCACGGTGGCTCGAACCAAGCGGATTCCCGTGGAACAGCGAGCCGAATCGGCAGTCATCGCGTGGATGCGGCATCAAACGACCGCCTACGATTCAATGACCATTCCACGCGTAAGAGGAAAGCGTCGCGAGATTCGGCGAATGCTCGCTCAACGATCGAAACAGCTCTTAGGCCAATACAGAGAGGGAGCCGCGCGCTCAAAAGACTGCCCGCTTTATCACGCGTTGACTGACACCAAAACTCTCTCCAAAGAGTCGAATCTGGAAACGTGATCCAATGGTGTTCTTCATGCCGTCCTTCGTTCGCTTGTATGCTTCTTTTTTTGATGCCTCGCTTCGTTGTCTCACGTCAAACAAGACCATGAACATGAACTTCAAGTCGATTGGCTGGCTGGCGCTCGCACTGGCGATACTGCCATCGAAAAAGTTGCCTGGTGACGAAGTCCTGTTTTCATTTGATCAGCCGAACGCGGGCAAGCCTTGGCAGACAGTGAACGATGGTGTGATGGGAGGACGTTCTGTCGGTCGTCTCATCATCAATGCGCAAGGTCACATGGAGTTCTTTGGGACGCTGTCACTTGCGAACAACGGCGGTTTCGCATCGGTGCGTACCAGAATCTCCGTCATCGATCTCCAGAACAATGACGTGTTTGTTGCGCGGGTACGAGGAGACGGAAGGCGGTACAGCTTCAACCTCTATGACCGCGGCGACCTGGGAGGCTACTCCTACCGCCAGTCCTTTCAAACAGAAAATGGAAAGTGGATCGAGGTCGAATTGCCCATCGACAAGTCGGTGGCTACCTGGCGAGGGAGGGACTTTCCAAATCAGAAACTTGATCCCCGTAAAGTATCCGGACTTGGTTTTCTGCTTGGCGATAAAACGCCCGGCCCGTTTAAACTTGAAGTGGATTGGCTCAAGGTCCGTCGGCCAAGTGACACCCAGGCCGCAATCCCATGTGACGGGTCCTACCCACACCATCTGCAAGGCATTTGTTCGGATGAAGATGCAATCTCTTGGTCGTTCACGACGGCGCTCGTGAAGACCGATAGACATGGCAAATTGATCAAACAGGTTCCCGTTGCCAACCATCACGGCGACCTCTGTTTCGATAACGGAAAGGTGTTCGTGGCCGTGAACCATGGCAAGTTCAATGACGCCCAGGGGAATGCGGACTCCTGGGTTTACATCTACGATGCCGAAACGCTCGATGAACTATCCCGCCACGAAGTCCAGGAGGTGTTTCACGGTGCGGGTGGCATCGCCGTCCGAAACGATCATTTCTTTGTCGTCGGCGGGTTGCCTGATGGTGTCGACGAAAACTACGTCTACGAGTACGACAGTCGTTTCAAGTTCGTGGAAAGGCACGTCATCCGCAGCGGACACACTCACTTGGGAATTCAGACAGTAACGTTTGCACACGATCGCTGGTGGTTCGGCTGCTACGGTGATCCTCGAATTCTGCTGGTCACCGACGCAAACTTTCAAATGAACGGACGTTACGAACTCGATTGCTCGCTCGGAATCGAGGGCGCCGCGGCCGGTCGGCTCTTAGTGGGCCGTGGCGTCTGCCGAAAGGGTGAGGGCTGCACAGGGAACGTCCAAGTTGCATTGCCTGATGATCAGAACGGTTTCCGTCTGTTGCACGACTCACCCTGACGACGACGCATTGCCTTTGCGAATCTCAGCCGATGACGATTGGCGGCATCGCCTTCGAAGTCAAAGAGCATGCACGTTGTCATCCGGAACACGGTCGATCAGCAACCGATACGGATCAATGCCAACACTATGCGGAAGAATCTCGGTGAGAAACGTGACCTCGACCTCCGACTGTGTCACGTGGATGCGTTCTTGGTAGAGGCTCTTCCCGTAACGGTCTCCAGCCATCGGCTCGCCGAAAGCCACCACATCAATCCAATCATCAAGCTCGACTTCGGTTTCTTTGCCTTTTCCATCCGCAGACAGCTTGTGGCATTCCGCCCTGAATGTCACGCGAAACTTTCCGTCGGGCATCCGTTCATACTCAGCATCGACGGCGCGATTGTCAAAGAGAATGATCTTGTGGAACAGATCATCGATCAATCGGTTGTATTTGGGCGGCGTTTGTTCGCGAAGTGCCGCGATCAGATCGAGCGACGTCGGATAGGGCGGTTCGGCTTGATACGCAAATTTTTCCAGGAGTGATCGGAGTGCAGCGTTGACGTTCTCTTCTCCGATCAGCTCCTGAAGCTGATACATCACCACCGAACCTTTTCCGTAGTGGACGTAAGCCTGTGAAATATCGACATCTGCCAACGGTCGCTCGTCGTAGGATTCGGTCGCACGTTGAGCGAGGTAGCTGTCCAGTTGCGTCCGCACAAACCCTCGGGTCGTCTCTGGACCAAGCGACTTTTTCATCACCATGAGTGCCGAGTATTGAGCGAGCGTTTCTGCCAGAACCGTTCCTCCCTTGGCGTCCGCGGGCGCGACTTGATGTCCCCACCATTGATGAGCGACCTCGTGAGCAACGAGATAAACGACGCCATGCAATGAGCGGGGTGATCGCGTGTCGGAGACGAATCCCATGCCTTCCGAGTACGGCATGGTGCCTGGGAATGAGATCGCGAACGGATTGATCCGTGGAAACTCGATGATGCGAGCCTGTTTGTGCGGATACGGGCCGAACGACTCGGTGTAGTATTCGAGCGCCTGCTGAATCGCGTACACCATCTTGTCGGCATTCCAAAAATGGTCGGGGTGGTGATACACCTCGAGATCGACACCATTCCAATGGCGCGTGGCAACTTGATAACGGCCGGAAACGATCGCGAAAAAGTTGAGCGACTGATGATCCAGTTGGTACTCGAAGTAACGTCGGTCGCCTTCGATCCAAGACCGCTTGAGCGACCCCGGTGCAATTGCGATCTGGTCTGCGTCGGTGCCGATGGTCGTGTGAATGTCGATCCAGTCGCTGTTCACACTGACGTAGTGATTCTGGCTTGCAGTGGCACCCTCGCGGTTTGCCAGTAGGTTCGAAGGACCGAGTCCGTATTTCTGTCGCGTTGATTTGTCGCTCAATTGCCGGAGAGGCTGGAAGCCGATTTGGGGAATCACGGCCTGTTCCACGTAGGTGCCACTCTCAACCACCGACATGTTGGTGACTTCGTTCTCAAACCCCTCGGGCTCGAAACGCACTGAGAATGACAGCGAGATCTCCTGACCCGGTTGAAGTGGCTTCGCAAGCTTCAAGACGCGGTAGAGGGGATGTCCGGTATCTTGTTCTGTCGCGTTTGCGATTTTCACCTCCGATTCATAGTCCTCATGAAGCGTGATGTGCAACTCGGGAATCGCAACATCGTGCTTGTTTCGCAAGACCAGGGTTCCTTCTAAGAGCAACGTCCGATTCGCCGGATAGAGTTCGGCGTTCAACTCAATCGCCATGACACGAGGCTGGGGAAGCGATCGAAACCTTTCAAACTTCTTTTCGTAGGTTGCCGTAACCTGATCTCGATCCATTTCGGTCTGAAACTCGTTGATCAGGTGGGTGTTGGCGTAGATCCAAGTTCCGCAGACAACGAACAAGCCCGTCCCAACGATCCCCAGACGCCGCGTTGGCCCCACAAATCGAAGCCGTGCCGCCTGAAGGCGTTTCAAAAACACGGTGTCTCGGCCTCGCTGCCAAAGGAGCGTGCTCAACAAGAGGAGCAACGCCGCAAAAAGCAGCCAGTACGCACCGAACCAAAACAGCGATTCGCGGTAGGGAGTGAATCCGTATAAGTCGGAGTAGGTATACGTCGGCAGGTCTCCGAACCGGAGTAGATACGATTCGACACCAACAAAGTTCCAAGCGAAGGTATTTGCGACCGCCAAAGCAAAGAACAAAACGTAGCCAACGTATTTGTTTGGCGCGAGCACGTGCGACATGGTGGCAAGCACAATCAGACTGAACATCGCAACGGAATCAACGGCGATCAGTTCTTGAAAGTAGAGAATGGGCTGCACGTTCATAACACCGCGCGAAAACTGAACGAAGATGCCTCCGGCGATTGCGGTCAACTTGATTAGGCCCACGATAGACACCAGCGCGGCAACCTTTGCCAACACCGTCACGCCGGTCGACGTGGGCATCACGTCGCGAATGTCGGCGACCCGCAATTCGCGTTCTCGCCACACGAGGCTACCGCTGTAGTAGACGACCACGATCGTCAGGAATAACGGCACGCGTTCTCGAAGGTTGTCGACGACCCACCAAGTCACCGGCATCACCGAATCCCTCACAAGCAGCGGTGGCAAGACGTTCAACATGCCGAAGAACGTGATGATCAGAAACAATGGGCTTTTGATGATCGCGCGAAGCTCCATCCAAAATTGGATCCTTCCTTGGTTCCAAAGCGAACTCGTTTGAGCACACCGGTTCCGAGAAGTCGGCTCAGTCTGGTGGTCATAGAATCGTGCGGGATGTAACTGGTCCGAAATGTGTTGCGCAGATGAACCTGCGGCAGTCCCAAACATAAACCTTCGATAACTCAGCGCAAGAAGTCCTACACTGGCGGTGAGCCAGATCGCTCGGTTCCATAACACGAGTCCCTCGAAGACGACAAACCGAGTGTTCCGGTCTGCGACGGTCCAGTAGCGTGTCGCATTGGTGAACGACACGATCCCCATTGGGTCCATCAGGCTCAAAACGTTTTGGTATCGCAACTCGCCCGTCAGTGTGCGTGCGATGAGGTTCCCCATGATGAACAGCAACGCAGTGACGAATGCCGCGGACGTTTTCCGGAGCCGTAGGGACAAAGCGAAGATGATCGATGCGACGACAATCGTGTTGGGCACCGCAAACAGCAGAAAACCTGTCACGTGCGAGGACCAATTGGTTGGACCGATGCGGTCGCTGGATTCCCCTTGAACGTTGGATGCAAGGAGGACGCCGATTGAAATCCCCAGCAATGGAAGGAGCGCCAGCAGTGTCGTGCCGGTAAAACGGCCCAGGAGGTAGTCAAACTTTCGAATCGGGCGCGTGAACACCAACTGATCGGTCCGCGAGAAAAAATCACGGATGGCTGCCGCCGAAACGAACGTGGTCACCAATAGCGCGCAGAACAGTGAAAAGTCGGCGTACATCGACTGAACTGCGTAGGGTGCATTGTGGTGGATGGTGTCCAAACGCGTTCCGATCATGATCCGATCGGAACTGGCGACGAGAAAGGCGCACAACGTGACGGAGGCGATGAAGATGTAGAGCGTGGGCCTGCGCAGGCTGTGCTTGAATTCGAAGGTCAAGAATTGAAAGAACATGCGTTTTCCGAAGCGGTAGGAGAGTCGGTTGTGAGGGCCGGACCGCAGAAAGTGGTCCACGCGTTAGCTGCGTCACGAAGTCGGACGGAGCGAAGTCCGAATGCCGCCGGAACTTGTGCTGGCGAAGAAGACGTCATCGAGCCCCGGCGAGACGGATTCAAAACCGGCTCCCGGGGAAGAATCGCAGAGCACATGAATCACAGGCCGCCCCGAGACGTGCTTGTGCGAAATCACTTCGTATCGTTGACGGCAATCGGCAAGTTCTTTTTGGCTCACACTCTTTCGCCAAACTTTGCCCGTCAGTTTTGATTCCGCCTCCTCAGGCGAACCGGCGAATAGCAGTCGGCCTTCGTCGATGATTGCCATGCGGGTGCACAACTCACGGACATCCTGGACGATGTGCGTCGATAGGATCACGATGATGTTTTCACCGATCTCCGCGAGGAGGTTGTAGAAGCGATTCCGTT
>JBCBOT010000356.1:0-8404 GCA_039821165.1 Planctomycetota bacterium
GTTGGTGAAGCAATTGCGTCACCAACTGTTTGACGTCCCAACCGCTTTGGACGAAATCGACAGAGAGCCAATCCAGCAACTCGGGATGCGAGGGAGGTTCGCCTTGCGATCCAAAGTCACCGCTCGTTCGCACCAAGCCTGCACCAAAAAACTGTTGCCAAAACCGGTTCACGGCGACGCGGGCGGTCAACGGATGCTCGCCGCTGACCAACCAATTCGCGAGGTCCAAACGGTTGTAGAGCTGTTCGTCACCCCGTGTCGGTAACGGCGGCAAGAACGACGGCACGTCCCGTGTCACGCGTTCGCCCGGTTGATCGTATGCGCCTCGAATCATCACGAAGCTTTCACGCGGATTCGGCAGGTCTGCCATCACGAATGTGATCGGTGCGTCATCGTCGACCTTCTTCTTCTTGGCTTCGATCTCGCGTCGCCGCGCATTGATTTCGGCGAGCACCGGACGCGCTCCCGCATGGGTCGATTCCAACCAATGATCAAAGACTTGCCGGCGTTCGTCGTCAGACCATTTGTCATATTGCTTGCCCCGCACCAGTTGCCGAAGCCCCTCGGGCAGCTCGTTATTACGTTTTCCCGATTTTGCCTTTTGCCACGCTATCCAAGACCACTCGATGTCCTTCGCCTTGTTGAGCGTGGATCGTTGTGAAAGGCGATCCCAAGTTACCGTTCCAGCGAATTGAGTGAACGCGTATCCGGTTACTTTCGCACCTGGCGTGAGCCCCATCTCCTTTGCATCCACGACGAGTTCGACCCATTCGCCTTTCTTGGGTAGCTCCCCCATCAGCACCTTTTGAGGCGTGCCCGGGGCGCCGAACGGAATCAGAGCTTCTTCACCCCACACGGCGCGATGGCTCCAACCGCTGGTATGAAACTGGAGCATGATGGTTTTGGGTGTATTCTCGGGATCGAGAAAACAACGCACCGTGATCTTGGAGTTCTTTTTGACCGTGAAAGGCGTTGCACCGGAACTGTAAAAGGCTTGAGAGAGCCCCTCAGCCGTTCGTTTCAGCGCCCACTTACCGCTGAAGACCTCGCCCTGATCTTCGTTCACCAAATTGACGGGATCGCCACTCACCTCGACCTTCGCCCCGGTCGGGAACGCATCTTCGAACCAGATCGATTCGTTTTGCTCGGGCTGCGGCAACGGATCAAGTGTGGCGGGATCGATGTATTCGAACGTGGCAAGTTTCGTTTTGGTCTCGGCGCGGAGCACCTCCAGTTTGCGATCCAATTCGGCGACAGTCTTCTTATCGTCTTCGGAGTAGAGTTTCAAAATCGGCGGCGTGTCGATCTTGTTGCCGTCCATGGCGGGATCGGCCGCGCTGTGGAAGAACGCGTACAGCGAGTAGTACTCCTTCGTCGACAGCGGGTCAAACTTGTGGTCGTGACACACGGCGCAACCCGCAGTCAATCCCATCCAGACTTCGGCCGTCGTACTGGTGCGGTCCACCGCATAACGGTACACCCACTCCTCGGCGATGCTCCCGCCTTCCCCTGTCGTCACGTTGCAACGGTTAAAGCCAGATGCAATCAACTGGTCTTGCTTGGGCTCGTCGAGCAAATCGCCGGCGAGCTGCCAACGGGTGAAGTCATCAAAGGGCAGATTCTGGTGAAATGCGCGTACCACCCAATCCCGGTACGGCCACATCGAACGCTCATTGTCCAAGTGCATTCCGTGAGTGTCCGCGTACCGCGCGAGGTCCAACCAGTAACGGGCCATGTGCTCGCCGTACGTGACCCGATCAAGCAATCGATCGACCACGCGTTCGTAAGCGTCTTCGGTTTCGTCGGCTAAAAACGCGGCCACTTCCTCGGCCGTCGGAGGCAAGCCCGTGAGGTCAAGCGAGACGCGTCGTATCAACGTTCGTTTGTCGGCACGCGTCGAGGGGCGTAAACCTTCGCGACTCAAACGGTCACGCACAAATGCGTCGATCGGATGCAAACCGCCGTCGACCGCCGGGACTTCCGGACGTTGCGGTGCAACGAAAGACCAATGCTGCTGGTATGCCGCACCAGATTCGATCCATGCTTGAAGCGTCGACTTCTGCTGGCCCGTCAGCTCTTTATGGTGCTCCGGTGGCGGCATCCGCAGGTCTGGATCGTCGCTCTGGATCCGCCCCCAAATCTCACTTTCGTCGAGACTACCGGGCGTGACCGCGTTACTTTCGTATGCGGACGCCGCCACATCGAGTCGTAAATCCGCCTCGCGTGTCGCCGCGTCGGGTCCGTGGCACGCGAAGCAGTGATCCGACAAAATGGGCCGTACATCCCGTTGGAACGAAATCTCTCCACCCGCCGAGGGGGCAGAGAGCAACGTGAGCAAAACAAGCGAGTGAAAAGCGACGTCGCGAACCATCGTCACCGGGGGAGTAAGAGAGTCTCGGGTGGGAGCCGACAGTATACCCGCCCCGAAGTTCACGATACCCGCCTGAAGTCTGGCTCCCCAACGTCCCCCGTGTCTCCTCCCGAAGAATCTGATTTCCTCCGGGTCTCGCCGGGAATAAATCGCACGGAGGCTCGTATTCAATTGTGAAGACAAACAAAATCGAGCGATGCGGGATGTCCGGCGACTCTGAAATGAACGATGAAATCCTCGGACAACCGCTGCGTGAACTCGCAGACCGCGGTTTCGCAGTCGCTTTGAGGCTGCTGCATCATCGTGAAGATGCTGCGGACGCGGTTCAGGATGCACTTTTTCAAATCGTGTCGTCCGTCAATCGCTTTGACCAGTCGAGAGGCACGGTGCGGGGTTGGTTTCTGACCATTGTCCGCAACCGTTGCATCGATCGGCTTAAAAAGAAACGCCCATCGCAAATTCCTGACACACACGATGCAAGCGACGAAGGTGACGAGACTCCGGACAAAGAACTCGAGAATCGTGAGTTGATCGAGTCGGTCCGATCGGCGATCGATCAGATGGAATCCGACGCCAGAGAAATCCTGCTGCTACGAGACTACGACGGTTTGTCCTACGCCGAAATAGCAAGCGTCCTCGGGATACCGAATGGTACGGTGATGTCCCGAATCCACAGGGCCCGCAAACAACTAAGAGACTTGGTTCGCGACCGCGACCTGACACCGAACAATTTGTCCTCGACAGTCGAGAAGTCCTCATGAACCGTTGCGACGCCGTGAGCGAAATGCTGTCGGGTTTTATCGACGACGAACTCACGCAGAGTGATTTTCAACGCGTCGAAGTCCACCTTCGAAGTTGCGAACAGTGCCGCCGCACACTCGAAGAGATGCGGCAGTTGCGCGCCGCCGTGCGTGAGTCTCAAGACGATGTTCGATTCCCCGATGAAGTATGGGAGACTTTGATGAATGATTTGCCTGCGAAGACAAGTCGCGGCATCGGATGGCTTTTGTTGATCTCCGGAACCGTCAGCCTGACTGGGCTCGCGGCATGGGAGTTCTTTATCGAATCCGAGGAGCCGATTTACGTGCGTCTGATGGTCGCCGCCATCTTCGGCGGTCTTTTGTTTTTGTTCCTTTCGGTGCTGCGTCAGAGGCTTGTTGCCCGGAAGACCGATCGTTATCGCGAGGTAAAGTACTGATGTTGGTTGTGACCGCGGATGAAATTGTGGGGCGAGAAATCACCGAAACACTCGGCCTCGTTCGAGGAAACACGATCCGGGCGCGACACGTTGGACGCGACATCGTCGCGGGCCTTCGCTCGATCGTCGGGGGCGAAATCCACGAATATGCCAAACTGATGGGCGAAGCGCGAGAGCAAGCCCTGGACAGGATGGTGGACGAAGCGAAAGAACTCGGCGCCGACGCGGTGGTCTGCGTTCGGTTTTCCACGTCCGTCGTGATCGGCGGTGCGGCCGAAATGCTCGCCTACGGCACCGCCGTCAAATTGAACTGACAGGCGGCGCCACTCTTCGTGAGGGAGGTCACGGTGCGGGTGTCGGCGGGGCGACGTCGTGGAGCGTCGCGCCGCGATCTTCGCTCAGCACAAGAATCGCGTAACGCTGCGCACCCTTTGCGTCACCGGCACTCACGCTCGAGTAGTCGAATCGGCCTCGACCGTCGGTATAGCCATCCTTGTAAAACCTCACGTTGCCATTGCCGTATCGAGCGTAGACCTTCACGTAGGCCCCCGCGACGGGACGATGTGTTTCCGCGTCGGTGGTCTGCAATTGGCCGAACCCTTCACTGACGTAGGTCGTCAGTTCACCGCCGTAGTACAGCGTGGTGCTGCGTGACGCACCGACGCTCGCTTCGACGAGCAAGGTTTGCGATTGGAGATCTTCCGGAATCGGAATGCGGGCCGTTCCCGTCGGAGCCTTCATCGAGACAACATCGGATCGAGTCGGCCGCACCATAGCGATCCGCTGCAAATCTTTCCTGGCAAACGGTGCTTTGCTGAACAGCAACTCGAGATCGACTCCGTAAAGGTTGATTTCGATCTGATCAGCGTTGCGATGATCAATCCGCACCACGTCGTCTTCGACACGGGCGATGACTTCCGGGACGGATGCCGACGCCCGGCTGTTCGCTCGATCGCGGTCGGCGATTGCCAAGTCGGCTGCCTTCGGAGAAATCCCCACCTTGTCGATGTCTTTTTCTTTCCCGTCGATCGAAACGAGTTGTCCCGCGTCCATCAACTCAAATCGTTGACTGACGTGCGCCCCCATCTCGGTGAACCGATTTCGCCAACGCGGAACAGGATGCTTTACATACGACTTCGCGATCTCCAGCACCTGCCGATATTCGCCACGATGCAGTGCGAGATAGCCGGCGAGGTAGTCGTATTGAAGCTGACTCGCAATCGTCGCTCGGTCGAGTGACTCAAATGTCTCGATCGACTCTTTGATTCGATTCTGTAGCAACAGGTAATAGGACAATGGCAGCCTGTCTTCGGCTGCGATCCCCGACTGATAGCCGATCCGCTGAGTGAACTGTTGATATTGTTGCAAGAACTTGGGATTGAGAATCTCATCCTCGGCCCCCAAACGATGGATTCGAGCACGAATGAGTGGTGCATATTCGAGGTGCTCAAGCTGACGACGTTCGATCGCGTCGACGGTCAAGAGCGTCGAGCTGAGGACCGGCCCGACTCGACGCACTAGGTCGTCGCGAAGATTCAGGAAGTGGCTCATCGCGACGGGATCTTTGTGCAAGAAACCGTAGCCCCAAATCTGAGCATCCGGCAAACGAGCGTCACCGAGCACATCGGTGATCACGTCGTACACCGCCTTGTCACGAAGTCGATGGTAGACCTCCGACCAGTTCAGCTCTTTCAGATTGGCTTCGGCCAAGAAGTCGTTGATCTGTTTCGGCGTCCCACTCCGAGCGATCGACTTCCAAGTCACCTCCTCGTCTTTCCATTCTTCCCGCACAGCGAAGGCCTTCTCTTTGCCGCGAGCCAGCATCTGGTCTTCGCGTGAGACCGTCGCAGGGTAGTGCACAAAGTCACCCGCGACCGGGAAGTAGAAACTGTATTGGACACTCGAAACCGCAAACGGTGCCAAGCGAATCGTCTTGCTATCCGTGACCTGGCTTCCTCCGAGCGGGACGCTGCCTGACGGGATTTGCCAAAACAGCTCGATGATCTGCTCTTTGGGCGTCGGGTTCGAAATCACCACCTGCCCCTGATATGCCTGGCCGGTTTCGAATTGATCCGGTTCCGTCAGTTCCTTCTTGGACGGCGATTTCGAATCGAACGGGTCAGGTTGAACAAGTGCCTGGAACAGCTGCCCGATCAGCACATCCGAGTCGCCTTCGATCGGAGTCAATGAACGCAGCCGTTTCGTCACCAGAGCGACCGCATGCTCAGGCTTGTAAATCGTCTCGGGTCGCGTCGGCAGCGACACCTCGCCGGCCTCAAGTGGCAAGCCGCACATCGCGAGCGCAAAAAGGGCCGAGTGCCGGTTGTCGGCACAGCGCAATAGGTGCTGCGAGACCGCGGGGGCCGCGACTTCAGCCGTGATGAATTCATCGTTGGCCAAGTCATTCCAGAATGGGTTGGGCTTGAGGAAGGTCGGCGGCATCGGTCCGCCGACGACGCGGATGCGATCCCAATGGCTCTCGGCCCATTGTTTGGTGCTATCGAGTTGTTGATAGAACGCCAATCCGGTCGCGGCTCTTCCACGTGTCTGCAACCGACGCCCCATCATCGCGGGTGCGGCTGGACCGGACTCGAATTCGGCAAATGATTGCTTTCGTTTTCGGAGCGATTCGGATCGGCCACCGCGGCCACCACCGAATCCTCCTCCACCGCCTCCCAAACCGCCCATGCCACCGCCTGGCGGTGCCGGTGCCGCTTCGGCCTGGATGGCATCACCCAACATCATCATGGAATCCATTTTCAATGAGTTGGCTTGTGTCCCCGCGACGTCGAGACCTTCCATCTCAGCCAATTCCAGACCGTCCATGCCTTTCGCTCGCAAGGCACTTTCGATTTGAACACGTAACTCGTCGTAGTTGTCCTTGATCAGTGCGATGGTCTCTGCCAGGTCGCGTCGAACTTGTGGACGCATCGCGGGAACACGGACCGCGAGCAACGCTCGTTCCGGCGCGGAGAGTTGCTGGTAACGCCAGAGCGAGGTGTATTGACGGAGGTCAGCATCGAGCAACCAATGATCGATGAATTGCTTTTCTTTCTTGTTGCTCAAATACGGCTTGATCACTGAATCAAAGAAATCGCGGTCGTGCATCCGCAAGAAAAGATGCAATTCGTGACACGCCAACTCGGAGTACTTTTCGAGTTTGGATTCCGGCGACAGCGTATGCCACTGACCGAGCACCTGGAATTCATCGAGCCGGTTGTCGCCCGCGAGCGTCCGATAGAGTTCCAACAACGATGCGACGTTCGCGTAGACTTGTACCTGAGCCGAACCGAGCGTTGCCAAGTCCAACGGATCGTCTTTGGAAACCACCGAAACGGTTCGCTCAAACGAAAATCCTTTATCGATCGGCAACGCATTGGCCAGCCTAAGGTCGACCGGCTTCAAATCCTCCAGCTTCGTTGTCACGGTGCGGCGCAGCACATTGATCGGGTCGGTCACGATCACCTGAATGATCGGCATTCCTGCAACCGCGTCCGCCGGAATGGTCAGTGCCCCCGACGCGTCGGGTTTCAGGTTCGCGGCAACGACGCCGCTATCAGACAAAAAATCAAAGTCGGAGTTGCCCGACGCGTTGGCTTCGGCCTGCGACCGCTCGCTCGCCGCGTAGTCCGCGCTGTCTGGCGCCATCGCCGATGGCTCCGGTGCATCGCCCGTGCGGACCGTCTGGCTGCTGTTGGACGTCGTCTCGGTTTCCCACGGATTTAGAAGGACGCTCGGCTGAGGCAACATCACGCCGGGAAACTTATCGGCGTATCGACGTCGGAGGACGTATTCGTATTCATCGCCCAAACGCAAATCGCTCACGTAGCCCGAGCGAGCCAACGAGAGTCGCCGTCCACGCAGCGGTTGATTGCCGAGATGCAATGCCGCGAGTGGCGAAGGCTGCAGGTAACGCGAGGCGACAACATGGACACGAGCCTGACCGGTGTCACCAGAAAGTTGAACCGATACGCTTCCATCCGCATTTCGACGCACCTCGCGAATCGACATCGGAGTCGCGACGTTTTGCTCCCGATGGCGAATTCGCCCGACCAAGACTTCATCGACTTGCGATCCCTCTACAACAACCACCTGGGTTTCCGTTCCGTCGACGCGATCGACAAGCTTGTAGTCGCCGGCGCTCAGTTTCTCCGCAACGAGAAATCCATCCTGGGTGGACAGGAGGCTCGATCGGTCGCCCCGATTCCCTCCGTCACGAACTTCCAGCAGTCGGTATTGCTCAGCCGTTTGTCCATCGACCACCGGCAAACGAAGCGACTGGCCGGCCGCAAGGTGCAACGCAGATGGCCATACTTGCTCGTTGAGCGTGAGGTTCATCACATGCTGTGGTTGATAGGACAACCCGTACGTCAATTGACGGACGCCTGCCATTGGTCCCAAACGAATCTGTCCATTGGCATCCGACTGCAAGAAACGTGTGGGTGTGATCGCTCCAATCGATGTCAGGAATGACAACTTCACAGTCACTCCACCAACGGGCTCACCGGAACGGCCACGTGTTTCAAGGACATAGTCGTCGCCGTCACGTGTGAGGAACGTATCGACGGTTTGCGTCGTTTGACGAATACCGGCGACCGAAATTGAATCGGTGACCGACAACTCACGGTGACGACGATCGGACAAACCGACGACGTGACCGGAAAGACGGAACTGGATGTTCGAAACGCGTGGCGGAACACGGAATGACAGGGAAAGCTCGTTGGATTGGTCGAGCTTCAGATCGTCGTATTGCTTCGACGTCTCGATTCCTTCAAGGTCCGTTGCCGTGATGGTGACCGACGCGTTCTGAAGAATCGCCGGATCGACGGCCATGC
>JBCBOT010000357.1:0-8385 GCA_039821165.1 Planctomycetota bacterium
GTCCTGCTTGAAGCACAAACACTCTCGGATCGTCTTTGAAGTAGTTGGTTAGCGCTCGAATCGCTTCCTGGGCTTCCTGGATGTAGGTCGGGTCGTTGTACTTCGTGGCCCTCATCAATCGACTCGTAGGGTCGTCGGGATTTGCATGGCCCCGATGCTCTCCGACCTTTTCGAGTAACCATTCTGGACCCAAATAATTGTCGTCCACGGGGGTCCGTGTATCCCAATCGACGACGAACTGGAGGATCAGATGCCGACCGCGTGATCCGTCGCGGTTGAGAACCTCTTCGACGTAGTCCCAATCGAACTGATCGTCCTGTGGCTCAAAGCCGCCCCACTCGATGTACTGGAATCCGACCGAGGCGTACTCGTCATCGGGGCGCCACCACGCAGAGCCAAATCCCTTGAGCGGGTTCTTATTGGGGCCCTCATCCTTGGGAAGCCGATAGGACACGATGCCGTCATCGACCACTGCGAACGTCAGGTAGTCAACGTTCGCACCATCGATCAGGTTCTTGAATCGCATTCGATGCGTGCCGGCAGCGAGGCGGAGCTTGAACGTGTCGGTCGACGTGTATTCCCTCCAATTTCCAGTCTTGGGAATTTCAATCTGTTCTATCTCCCGAAACTCGCCCTCGTCATCGACTCCGAGAAGTTGCAAACTCGAACCCTCCACCGACGAGGTGCGCATCGACACGTGATAGTCACAATCCGTCACCACGTGGACTTCGATTTCAAACCACGAATCTTTCCAGAAATAGCCGAGGTTCTGCCCACCACTACATTGTTTGCAAGGTTCCGCGTAGGGGAAGTTCTCGCTCGTCGCAGTGCAGTTTTCCGCCTCGATCAAAGTGTTGCCGAGAGGGTGAAGCCGAAACGTTTTCGCGCTCGCGTGGGGAACGATGGCAAGAAGTAAGAGAATGACTGTCGGGAGAATTCTCGGTTTCGCGTAGCTCTTGGACATGGCTCGTTGGTGCAAAATGAGGACCAGAGTTGACGCGACACTTCGACGATTTCCGTTCAGCCTCAGCGACGAATTCCCGCGATTATGACTTCCGCGTCAATGGCTCACAAAACCCTTCAGCAATCTCAAAAAAACGTTGTTCGCAGCGTTTGGATCATCATCTGATACAATCATGCTCCGGAGACGAACGAGATGCAGGCGGAAAACGAAAGTGACGACAGCGATTCCGGGTTGCCCGTTGCGGCGGGGAACCTGACGGAGCTATTGCAGGTCCTTCCGCGACGCCAGGACGAACTTTACGAGTTTGTTTACAGTCATCTGAAAGCGATCGCGCGAAATCGCTTGTCGACGGAGAATCGCGAAAAGACGCTTCAAACAACGGACTTGGTCAACGAAGCGTACCTGCGTCTTTCCCGTCAAAACACCAGCTGGCGCGACCGCCGCCATTTCTATGGCGTGGCAGCCGAGGCGATGCGACGGATCCTGATCGACGCGGCGCGGTCGCGAAAGCGGGCGAAGCGCGGCGGAGATGCGGTCCAGCAACCTTTGTCCGGAGTCTCGCTTCCCTCTTGCGAGTGGGAATCAGACCTATTGGAATTGCACGACGCGCTCACCGAGTTGGAGCGGGAATCGCCCGAAAACGCCGAGATCATTCAATTGCGTTTTTTCTCAGGACTGACGTGCCAGGAGTGCGCGGACCTGCTCGAAGTCAGTGTCTCCACGGTTGAGCGGCGGTGGCGATTCGCTCGCGCTTGGTTGCGATCAAAAATGCAAGAAAAAGAGTGAAGGTCGGGAGGCGTTGGCGTCGCGAAAACTGTATTTGGCCTGTTCGGCAAAAGGCCATCGATGAGACTCCGTCGCCCTCGGGGTTTGGCACATGAGTGACCCTTCAAGCGTCGACAACCTGTCCGATATCTTTCTGAAGATCGCGGAAGCTCCGACCGAGCAACGCAGCGAATTGCTCGATCGGCTCTGCCCCGATGAATCGACGCGACAAAAGGTTTGTTCGCTCCTTGAGGCGGATGAGGCTGTTGATCCATTGCTGGATCACGCGCTGTTCCCCAAGCCGGTGGAACTCCAGCCGGGTGATAGGGTGTCGGGGTACAAGCTCGTGAAGGAACTTGCTCTGGGCGGCATGGGCATCGTCTACCTCGCGGAGCAGCTCGAACCCATCCGTCGGCAAGTCGCGTTGAAAGTGATCAAACCGGGTGTCGATACCCGCGAAGTCGTCGCTCGCTTCAACGCGGAGCGGCAAACGCTTTCGTTGATAGATCATCCCAATATCGCCAAGGCGTTTGACGCTGGGAGTACCGATACGGGGCGTCCATTCTTCGTCATGGAGTTAGTCAACGGTCAGCTCATCACAAGCTACTGTGAACAGCAACGGTTGACGATCGAGCAACGTCTTGAAATTTTCATCTCGGTTTGTCGAGCGATTCAGCACGCTCACCAGAAAGGCGTCATTCACAGAGACATCAAGCCGTCGAACGTCTTGGTCGCAAAATACGACGGCCGGCCCATCGCAAAGGTGATCGACTTTGGTGTGGCCAAGGCGATCAATCAGACAATGACGACGGCGACACTGGCGACCGGGCTCGGCCAAATCGTTGGTACCTTCGACTACATGAGTCCCGAGCAGTCGCACTTCAATCAACGCGAAGTCGACACTCGTAGTGACATCTATTCACTGGGTGTTTTGCTGTACGAACTGCTGACGGACACACCGGCTTTTGACCGTGAGCGTCTGCGATCTGCCCAATTCGATGAATTGCTCAAGATCATTCAGGAGGAAGACCCGCCGCGACCGAGCGTTCGGCTTTCGGAGAACAAAGACAAGGAGTGGTCCGATTCGCCGACGCAAGCAGCTGAGGAATCAAGTTCGCCAGTCGATGCGTCGGTGACGACAATGCCTTCGGTGAGTCGCCTCACGGAGGTGGAGTTAAAGAAGCGAATTCGGCGAGTGCGGGGTGAGCTCGATTGGATCGTGATGAAGTCGATGGACAAGGACCCAGATCGTCGGTACGCAACGCCAGAGGGGCTGGCGAGCGACATCGAGCGTTTTCTGGTTGGCGAGGTCGTGGCGGCCAGTCCACCGTCACCGCTCTATCGCCTTCGAAAATTCGCCCGCCGAAACAAGACCAAGCTAGCCGTCGTGGGGCTGGCAATCTGCGCGCTCTTCGTGGGGCTCAGTGGCGCGGCGTACCACTACATTCAGGTGGCCAGCGCGAAAACAAGCGCGAGCGTTGCGGCGCTCGAATTCGTGGTCGAGGAGCTGCTTGGCTTGGACGATTCTCCGACGTCCGACGGCTACAGCCCGGATCCAAACGTTTCGTTTCTCAAGCTGTTACAGAACGCGTCAAACAACGTTGACGAGCGTTTGGCGGATTGGCCGGAAACGAAAGCCAGGATGAAATCATTGCTGGCGAGGTCCTTTAAGAGTCTCGGGCAATACGACGACGCCGAACGACTGTACCGTGACTATTTGGAGTTCCTTTCTTCCACAAAGGGCTTTGCCGACAGCGAAACGATCCGTGTGATGGAACAGCTCGTGAGGCTCCATCTGCGGAATTCGCACCTGTCGAAGGCGAAGACGCTCGCCGACGATGCCCTTCGGTACAGTCGTTCCTATCTCGGTGACGAACACGAATTGACGCTGCAACTGTTGAATGATCGCGCCATGCTCTTCTACATGCAGGACATGGGTGAGGAAGCGGTCGACGCCCATCGATTTGTCCTCGAAGTGCGTCGCCGAACGCTCGGTGATTGGCATCCGGAGACGCTCGACACGATGACCAATCTGGGCATCGTTTTGGATTCGCTCGGTCGATTTGGTGAAGCACAACAACTTTTTGAGAACACCGTGAGTGGTTCACGTGAGTCGCTTTCTCCGAACGATGCCAGACTTGCCGCGGCACTCCAACGGCTCGGCAAGTTCCTGCTCGCCGACGGTCGTCGCGATGGTTCGGTCGAGTCGTTTCCGCGAGCCGAGAAGCTGCTTCTTGAGAGCATTGATATCTATGACCGCAATCGTGGGCCGAGCCATGTCGACACGCTTCAGAGCAAGTACCTTCTGGGTCAGGTCCTGGTCGAGCGACGCAGTCTGGAGGAAGCACAGAACGTCCTTGAGGATCTGGTGGAACGACTCCAAAAGATGCGTGAACCGAACGATCGAATGACTCTCCAAGCGACCAATATGCTGGGCTGGGTCTACATGAGCCAGTCGCGGTATCCCGAGGCCGAGAACATCCTCAGCAATACACTTGAGCAACTCCGCCGAAGCGAGTCGAAAGACACGCTTGAGGTGCAAGTGATGGGGAACCTCGCTATCGTTCGCTTCAAGATGGGCAAGCTTGTCGATGCCATGATGCTGGATCAACAAACCATCGAGCTCGCCGAAGAGTTGTTGGGCGATTCTCATCCACAAGCACTTGCTGCCAAGACCCGTCTCGGGCTCGCCAGACTTTATTCAGGTGACTCGACCGAGGCGAATCGGTTATTCGAAGAAGTCTACCGCAGTAACGAATCGCTTGGTCGCTCAAGTTTTGTTTTGGACGCGATTGAACGCAGCAGCAATGGGCAGCAGCCTGCTGAATGAAAGCGAGCGGAAAGACGCTCGTCGCTGGTGAGCGTGGAAACCCGCGGCTAGGCACCGTCCTGTAAATGGTGAGCGCCAGGGCGTTAGCCGTAAATGGTGAGCGGCTGGGCGCTAGCCGCCGGTTCCCACAGAACAGCTCGCGGCTAGCGCCGGCTATCACCTTGCGGCTCACCAAAACGCAGACCTCGACGTTGTTCGATATTGAAGGGACCGCGGCGAGTGCTTTGTTCCAATTGAACATGAGGGTGACACCGGACGGCTCGCGCCTAACACTTTTAGCGGTAGGGGCGCGAGCCCTCCGGTGCGTCAACCCAAAAACTGACGTTGCGCTCCGTGGATTTTCACAACCCGAAACTAAGTGAGCTCTTTCACGAGACGCCTCGTTGACGCACGACGCATCGGGTTTACTTACCAACGTGACAGAAGTGACTGTCCAGCTACCCGAGGCGATCCGACGAAGCCGACTTCAGCGCTTCCAACGCACGAATCCAGAGCATTCGAACGGCGGGCACCGAGCGCTCCATACGTTCGGCGATCTCGGCATGCGAAAGGTCTTCGAGGTGACGAAACGTCAGCACCATGCGATAGTCGTCCGGCAATTCGGAGAGTGTCGCTGCCAGTTGCAAGGACTGCTCGGCGCGATCGGCAGCCAGACCCGGATCCGGCTCATTACTGACGGCGAGCTTCTCGAGGCACAGACTGCTACGATCGATCGCGGCCTGTAAGAGCTTCTCGCGACCCTCGCCTCGCTTTTGAGTCTGAAACAGTTCTCGATCGCGGCGCATGATGACCCGAGTCAAAATCACGCGCAGCCATGCCAAGCGTTCGACATGGGTTGTCCCTTGAAAACCATCGCGACCTTGCCAAGCGTCGAGCAGTGCTTGCTGGACGATATCTGAAGCATCGAGTTGGCCCTTCAAACGTCCGGAAAGCTGTCGTTCGGCCAACATCATCATCCAAGGACGCAGCGGTCCGATCGACCAAGTGGATCGCAACTGGTCTTCCGCAGCGGAGCCATCGGCTTCCCCGCCTGAATCATGTGGGACGTCGCTCATCGCGTTGCCACCTTGCCCCGCAATCGAACCCAATTCTCTTTCCAGAGCCCAGGAACGAGCTTTCTCGCCGTGACCAGGATCGCGCCGGAGGTACCTATAAAGAGGGTGAGAAGAATCAGCGCATCGCGAGCCGTTAGTTCGTAGCGTACTCCGGGTGGCCGCAACGGTTCGATGCTGTAGAGCCCGAAAAAGAGGATCATCGAGATCACGCATAACGCGAGCATCGCTAAACCATCTCCGCGCGGAT
Source organism: Planctomycetota bacterium (assembly GCA_039821165.1). Lineage (GTDB taxonomy): Bacteria > Planctomycetota > Planctomycetia > Pirellulales > Pirellulaceae > Stieleria. The sequence continues at coordinate 5,862 of JBCBOT010000357.1, forward strand.
TTCGAAGGCCGTGCCAGACGCCGCGCAGTCCCAGCATCGTCAAGATCCCGACGAGAACCAATTCGATGAGGGGTTGGTCCGTCGACCAACGAGAATACCAAAGGGTCATCGCTACCATCGCAACCAAGGGGCCCATCATGAGCCAACGCAACGACCACTGCGGATTGCGGATCGATTGCATGATGTACCAACCCGGAAGCAGCACCATCAAGATGCAGAGGATGAACTGAGTGAATCGGTAGACGAACATTTGAAGTAGGGTTTGTCGCGAATGAAGTAGGCCAACGGGATACTTTCGAACGAGACGAGGGTCCGGGCGTGAGTGTGTTTCAAAACTCCTCAGTCGCCCCAGGCTGTCGCCAAGCAACTGGGTCTTTAAACCGTTGTCGGTTGCAATCGCCAAGCGTTCGGGAGACTGCCTGCTTGCGGGCAGGATGAGAGGCCACGCGTCTCGCACACGTTCGTCGCTTTGTTCGATCGTTGAAAGCACGATCCCTTTTTCCGTGTCAATCACGCTGTAGGTCGAGTCGTCCGTAAGATCTTTCGTGATCAATCGCCGAAGTTCCGCGTCAAAGCGGAGTTCGCGAGTTTTCGCGTCCGGTGGGATCTCAAGACTCCAACGTTCCATTTCACCACTCCAATCAAAACAGTGGAGTCGTTGGTTGTAGTGATCGTAAGCAATCCGTTCGGGCGTCTCGTCACCGCACACATCCATGATCCACCCCGCGTAGTGATGTCCCTCCAAAGCCTCTGGATCGAAACAGGTTGGTTCCGAGAGGCAGTCATCCGACAATCGGATGCGGCAGAACGTTGATCGTCGGTCGGTGAAGAAAGCAACAAAGCCGATTTGATGCACATCGGCGTCGTCGCCGCGAACCACTCCGATCGTCGGTTCGGGCCAACCGTATCCGTCTCGCCAACTCCATCGGGAGAGTCCTGGCACCAGAACGTTACTTTCGATCTCACCCGTCGCGGCGTTGCACAACACCGCTTCAATTTCGCTCACCCGATTTGCCGTGCGTCGCACCACAAACAGTCGTCGGCCGGCTTTCGTATTGATCACTTTGATCGGCGGAGGCCTCAGTTCGGAACCTTGTGTCCAGAGGTTGAGCGGTAGTTGCCACAAGTCTTTCCCATTCGCACCGTTGATCACAAAAAGCTGACCTTGTTGCTCCGCCGCCCATCGAAAACCGATCAGATCAACGACGTTGTCCCCGTCGAGGTCGGCTGTATCAAAATTCGTGAACCCTCGACTGCGACCGTGGAACGCTGAAATACGTCCAACCTTCTTTGACCAAACCATTTGACCGGTGGATGCATCGAGATACCTTGCGACGAGCGTTTGAGGCTGCGGCGGAGGCAAGGGGCTTTCCCCGGCAAGGTACATCAACAAGATGCGCTCGCCCGAGGGATCCGCGATGGACTGCAGATGAACGAGTGGACCGCATCGACCGCCTCCCACCGTCCAAAGGACCTTTCCTGATTCGCCGTCAATCATCTTCGGAGGATCCGTCAAACCGCGTTGTACCAAGAAATCATGGCGTCCTTCCTTGCGTCGCAATGGCCTGATTCGCGTCACGTTCTCAATCGACCAGACGGTTTGATCCGTCTCTGCGTCAATGACTTGAACGCCCTCATCGGTGAGATCCCGTAGTGCCAGAAACCGAGTGCCGTTGCTCTTCCATTGGACCCATGGGGCCGAGACGCCGAGGCGTAATTTGGTCTTCCGTTTTTCGGACAGCATCACAAGCTTTTCAGGACTGTCACGATAAGGCCCGGGGCGATGTAGATAGACTCGTGTTTCGCCGAGACCAACCCGTTGCGGGTCCGGATCGCAAACTGATAGACCATTCGCGACGGCTGATGCCTGCGGCTGATCGGGACGAAATCGGAGCGTCATTGCGTGAAGCTCCACATCCTTGTCTGTGTCGCCGGACACCACCTCGACTTCAACTTCGCCAGGAGATAACAAATCTAGTGCGCGAATCGCGTCGAGCTCGCAAACCCGCATCTGGTTGGAAAACCAAGGGATCGGATGTCGGGCCCAAGCGAGTCGCGCCCCATCGCGACCCGAAATCCAATCGAGATAGACGAATAACTCGCCCGCTCGGGCACTCGGTTTGCCGCTAACGTGTCGAAAGAGACTTTCAGAAGCCTGACTGGCCGGTGGGCCGGCGATGGAGGCGATCGCGATCTCACGCCAGCCGTCATTGTTAAGGTCCAAGGTCGTCGTGACTCGCTGGAATTGTTCTCCGGTCGTACCGACAAGTTTCCTTGGTTCTTTCCAGAGTGTTGTTCCGACATCTGCACGAAGCACGGAAATTCCATCTTGTTGGCCAAAGCGGACGGAATCGAGTGACACGATGAGTTCATCGTTCCCATCGCCGTTCAGGTCCTCGATGACGGGCCAATCCGGGCGTCGATGCGAAAAGTTGGAGCGATAGAGCTGATTGCTCAACACCCGTCGCCATTGCTCGTTCCCGTTCAGGTCATAAGACACGAGTGGGTGTAGCGATGTGCTTTG
>JBCBOT010000358.1:0-8378 GCA_039821165.1 Planctomycetota bacterium
ATCAAGAGTTCTATCCGACGACACAGATACTGACGCTGACGAACAACAACTTCCAAGGCAACCCTGTCAAGTTTGTCGGCGAGGCAGGGACGCAACCCTATTTCGAAGTCGACCGAAACTCTTTTGGTGATGGTTTCAACCTCAGCAACAACGACTACTGCATTTACGAAAACCTGCGATTCCACAACATCCGGTCAAGTGGAGCAGCCGACAGCCGCAAAACGCTCATGTTGGGCGTGGGATGCCTTGTTCGTCAATGCAAGGTCAGTGCACTGAGGATCTTTTCGACGACTGCCGTCCTGAGCACCGAAAGCAATCGGGACTGCGTTGTCGTCGATTGCGATATCTGGACCGACAACAGCAGCAATGGAACGGGCGTCGCGGGGCGCGGCGTGTCTGTGTATGGCTGTCGAATCTGGGGCGTCGATACAGGAATCAATTTGAACGTTTTCAGCACCTACGGCGCCGTGTTTGTTGACAACCACATCGATGCCCGAGTCACTGGGCTTCTGCTGTCGACTGATTTCAACTACCCGTCGACGATATCGGGGAATCTCGTCAACGTCGGTTCCGGCGGTGTCGGGATTGAGCTTGTCGACACGCGCTACAGCGGTCACTACGCCATCGAGCGCAATGTGATCACGGGTGGCGGTTCTGGAGCAGTGGCAATCGACGTTGTGGGAACTGAGGCCGCCACGCACAAGTTTTTCTCCACCAAAAATGCGATTCACGACATGGTGAATCAGCTATCGGACAATCAGAAGTTGTTCGCCGACAACACGGATGATCCACAGTTGTCGGGGCATCCAAGTACAGGCGGCTACTCGATCGGCAACCAAACGGTCGCGGATTTTCTATTGCCGGAAGGTGTTTCGGCAGGCGGCGGTGGCGGTGGAGGGGCGACGGTAATCGTCGTCGATGACTGATGGGATTCGATCACACCATCCGCAAAGGCACCGCCAGCAAGATCGTGGAGGTCATGCTTCGCGATTCGTCGACGGGCCAGGGTATCACCGGGCTTGCATCTGGCAGCGTGACGGCATCCTACGTGCGCGAGGGTGGCGTTCGGGTTGCGATTAGTCTTGCGGCCGGGTCGGCTCGCGACGCGCATTCGGCCGGCAAGTGGGCGGAGGTCGACGCTGCGAATCAACGCGGGCTGTATCAGTTGCACCTTCCCGATGCGGCACTCGCAGATGGGGCCGATGCGGTAACGGTCACGCTGCAGGCGTCCGGAACGCTGGACAAGGCGATTCGGATTTCGTTGATTGACGTGGACCTGCGCGATGCGGCGGCGATGGGTCTGTCCGTGTTGGGCGGCAAAGTGAATGCGACCGACAACGCGAACGGCACTTTCGATCTGGCATTCCGAAACGCGGATGACACAGCCACGTTGCTGACGGTGCGTGTGACGCCGGCCACGGGTGCGAGGGTCATCGTATGAGCGTAGGCTATCTCGCTGTCGGTCCCGCGGGTTCCGTCCCCTATTCGGGAATCGGTGTTGTCTCTGGAGTCAACATTGACCTGGCGAACGTGGACAGCCGCGCGGATGTGTTGTCTGCGTCCGATGCGTTGACGTTGGGTTTGCAGCTGGGCAACACGGATAGCCTGGTCGATGTCGTCAGCGGTTTGGATTCGTTGTCGGCTGATTTCCTGCTCCAGAACGTTGACAGCCTCACCGTGGTTGTCAGCGAGGCGTCGGATCTGACGGCCGGATTCTCTTTCGACCTGTTGAATGCCGACAGCGTTGTCTCTGTTCGCTCGAGCAGTCCGGCGACGGGTATCGGTGCGGACCTGGGGAACGTCGACAGTGCCGTTGCCATCCACAGCGGACGCGATGCGTTGGGCGTCGATGTTGCGATGGTGGATGTCGAGAGCTTGGTCGCGTCGACGTCGGGCAGTGATCCGATGAGCGTTGCGTTTGGGCTCGATGAACTAGGCAGCGTCGTCGCGGTTGTCTCCGAGCCTTCGGACCTGGTCATCGCGTTTGGGATCTTTCTCGAGAATGTTGACAGTCGGGTGTCGGTCACAAGTGATGCGGTCGGCGTTGGAACCAACCAACAACTCGGGGATGCCGGCAGCCGCGTCGATTCGGCTAGCGAAGCATCGGAGTTGTCGGCCGAACTGCGTCTCGATGTTGAAGACAGCTTGGTTTTGGTCGTCTCGCACACGTCCGATCTGACTATCGGAATTCCGTTATCGAACTCGCAGGTGTCACGTTACTACTGGCACCTGCTGACCTACCAACTTTCTCCTTAGGACGGACCTCAAATGCCACACTTCACAAACGACGAAGTCTACGACGTCGCGCTCGATGAGATCGCGAACAATTGCGACAAGATGGTTCTGTTGGCCGGGGTGCCGAACAACTTTGCCGATGCGAACGCGAACAACGGAGTCGGCAGCGGGCAGAAAATCGCAGAGGTTGCGATGGTGCCCGGTGACTTCACGAAAGCCAACGGCGACACGAGCGGTCGGAAGGTCACGAGTGCCGCGAAGAACTCGCAAGCCGTCATCGCGGACGGCAACGGGGACCACGTTGCGTTTTTGGACACGGGCGGCGGTCGCATCTTGCACTACTACGAGTTGGCGTCACCGCGAAACGGTTTGACGACCGCGGACACCGTCAATTTCCCCGTTCACGATCTCGAGTTCGCCGACACCGTCGCCGAGTAGATTCATGTTGCCAGCCTCCGTCGATCTGATCGCGTTTGACGCCAACGGCCGCCGTACCGATGTTGCCGCAAGCATCACCGGGCGAGTGACCGTTGATGGTGGCGCGTGGTCGGACCTCTCAGGAGATGCCGAACACCAAGGCAACGGTGTCTATCGGATCACGCTAACGACCACCGAACGTGTGAGCGCCGCACGATGGTCGTTTGACGGAGCCAGTTCGACAGCGGGTGTGAGCGTGTTGCCGGCCCCGGTTGCTGAGAATGTGATCACTGGGGCGACGATCAAACTGGTCTCGCCCTATTCGATCAAGACCAAGCGTCTCGAGTTGGTTGAGCGAGCGGACTACACCGCCGGAAGTGCGACGGGGCCGATTCGTGTGCTGGTTGAATTGGCGGGCGTGTCGGTCGGCGATGAGGTTCGGTTCGGTGCGACGTTGCCGATCGGTGAAGGCACGATGAGCATCGCCAAAACGATTCGGGCGACCGGGGCGGTGGTGGATGTGAATGGCGATCTGTTTGCCGAAGTCGAACTGACGAATGAGGACACCGACAAGACACCTTCGCCGCATTGGCGATGGGAGCTGGAGCATGTGTCCGGATCCGGTGACGTTTCGCCGTTGGTGATCGATGCCGAGATGACACTGCACCCGAGCCACGCGGAGGCAGTGTGATGCCGCGGCCCGCGAGTACTCCGCCGGGAAACAACAGCCACGCGTTCTGGGCTGCGCTGACGCTGGCTTACACGTTTCACGCATCAGGTGTGACTGACATCAAGGGATCCAACAACGGATCCGTGACCGGCGCGACGCTGAGCGACTCACTCGGATTGATCATGTCGTCCGAGTCAGACCACGCGGACATCGGGATACCGGTCGCGATGTCGAACGGATACTCGGTGATGTTTCGCGTCGAGATGGACGCGGTTGCGGGATCCCAGGTGTGGGGCAGCAGCGGCGAGGCGTTCTCGTTGAACACGGGCGACCAGGCGTCCTACCAATCGGGACTGAATGTCACGTTCCCGGTGACGAGTTCGGAGATGGTGGATCTGTACGACTACTGCGTGGCGGTGAGTCCGGAGGCGGGAAGTATTCACACGGTCACGCTGTTTCGAAAACTGGCGTCGGCATCGATGTGGACTGAGATCGCGGGGTCGGGGAACTTCTTTGATTTCTCGCCGACGGATCGATTGGTCGACCGAATCGGCATCGGCAACATCGGCGGCGGCGGAGCGGTTGGTGCGATCGAGTACTTCTACGTGTTCGATGGAACGTCATTCTCAAAGACGCAGTTGGATGCCGAATTTGCGGATCCGTATTCGATCGTGTCTGCCAGCGGCGGCGGAAGTGGGACGGAGGTGACGCTGGGGACCGCGACGGAAACGAACGCTGCGGGGGCGGCGGTCGTCGTGAATCCCAAGACGGTCACGCTCGGAACGGCAGCCGAGTCAAACAGCACGGCGGCGCTGGCGGTCCAGAAGCAATTGACGCTCGACACCGCGCTCGAGGTCAACGTCGGAGGCAGCGCGGAAGCCGTTGCGGGCCAGGTGATCACGCTCGGGACCGCGTTTGAATCGTCGGCAGCAGATCCGCTGTCGACAGTCGGCGGCAATCCCAAGTCGGTCACGGTTTCGCTGGCAACAGAATCCGACACCGCGATCGCGATCACACCCGACCGAACGGTTTTGGTCGGCCAGGCCGTCGAGGGCAACACGGCCGGATCGGTCGAGATTCCAGGCGGTTCTTTCTATCTCCCATTTCACCGAAACATGGTCGGTTGATTCATGTCGAATTTTGTATTCAACATCGCCAAGGGCACCGTACGTGAGAAGGCTCTCAAGGGTGCACCGCTCAAGATGCTGATCCTGCAGGCGGCGTCTGCGGAAGCGGTCTTGAAGGACCTGGATTCGGTTGCGGCCGTGTTGGCTGATGCCGGCACCGACGAAGCCGATTTCACCAACTACGCTCGCGCGACGCTGGTCAACGTGACCGATACCGTGGACGACACGAGCGACAGCGTTTCGGTGACGGCCAACGATGTCGTGTTCGCCAGTGCCGGCGGTGCGACGAACAACACGACCGTCGCGGTTGTCCTCTTCGATGACGTTGACGGCACTGATGCCAATGCGATTCCGCTAGTGCATTTGGATGCTGTGTTCACGACGGACGGCAACCAATTGACGATCAAGTTTGCGAATGGCGGTTTCTTTGGAGCGAGCTGATGTTGCGGGATACCGCTGGCCAGAAATTGCAGGTGATCGCGTTCAACGCTACCGGTCGGGTGACCGGAGAAGCGGCGAACATCACATGCACTGTCCGCATCGACGATGGATCGCGGGTCGCGATCACGGACACCAACCCAGCGGAGCTCGGCAACGGTGTCTATGAATTCGATCTGACGCAGGGCGAAACGGCCGGTCACGAATTGAGCTTCCTGCCCGTGTGTTCGACCAACGGTGTGGAAGTCTTGGCGTCGCCGGCCAACGTGGTTTACACCGACTCGATTCCAACATTGGTCGACGACATCGTGGCGCAGCTGGCCGGCAACGTGATCGTGACGACGCTCGGCCCATCGTTCGACGCGGTCGACAACCGATTCGATCTGATCGAGGGCGACGATTACACGTTTGAAAACGGCCGTCATGTCGATTTCGAATTCGATCCGTTTGGCGGAACGTTTGCGGATTACTCGGTGGAGGTCGGCTACGAATCAAGCGAGGGGACGCAAGTCGCCGGCACGGTGGAGTTGATCGACGATTCGGGTAGCAGTGGCAAATGGATCATCCGAGTCGAGTGGACGGCGGCACAGTTGCCGGATCCAGGCACTTATGAATGGGCCGCGCGAACAAGTCATCCGACCAACGGGAACGTCACACGGATCCAAGGGGTGCTGAGCGTCACCAACAGTCCCCTCGAGATCAACACGTGATCGAAATGAATGGCCGAGTCGCACTTCGAAAAGACGATCGAATTGGTTGCGAAAGCAATCGAGGTGCATCCGCGCACCGTCAAAGGTTGGTTGGCGCAGGGGGCACCAGGCGAGACGGAGAGCGGATACGACGTTGAAGCGATCAAGCGGTGGCGCGAAGAGAACGTGCGATCGCGACCGGGGGACGAGCCTGAACCGGACATCGAAAACTACCGCGAGCGGATGGCCGCGGCCAAGCTCGGCAAGGCGGAAGCCGAAGAGCGAAAGATCTCGGCCGAGGCGGAGATCAAGAAGTTCGACGCCCAGAAGCTGGCCGACAACCTTTGTTACATCGAAGACGTCGAGAACTGGGTGTCGTTCGCGCTCACCCGATTGCGAAACGGATTAGCCAAGATCCCGGCTCAATTGGCAGCGGGTTACGCACCAGACATTCGGCACCAATTGGAAGGTGATTGTCGTGAACGGATTGAGATTGAGCTTCGCGCTATTGTCAGTGATCTGTCTGATGTGGGGGCCGTCCGCGATGAATAGCAACGCCTCGACCTCCCCTCGCTCCGCTCGACCCTCCTGCCAGGAGGGTGAAGCAGCGGCGCTGCGTCACGGCGACTATGAGGGCGGGGCGCAGATCCGGCGTTTCCAATTGCGGCAACGCGTCGTTGATTGCTTGCTGCCGGTACCGCCGGCGGACAGTTGGCAATGGATGAAGGATCACGGCTACACCAAAAAGGGTGTGCCGTTCAACTACTTCGACTATCCGTGGGTGAAGGGGATCGCGGCGGCGTGGGATGATCCGTCCGTTAAACGCATTTTCTTCATGGCCGGCAGCCGGCTCGGCAAGACGGAGACGGGTTTGTCGCTGATGCAGTCGGCGCAGGATCACAATCCCGATGTCGGAATGATTGTGGGCCCGACGGAGACGATCATCGAAGACACGATCGGCGATCGGTTCTGGTCGATGCTGGAGAAGTCACCGAAGACGCGTTGGTTGTGTCCGAGTCCCCATCGTCGAGCCAAGAAGAAGGTCAAGACGCCGACGTTCGTGATCTACGGCGCCTGGTCCGGATCGCCGACGACTCTGGGTGACAAGGACCCGAAGTACTTGCAGCTGTTCGAGATCGACAAGTTCACGAAGGACAAGTCGGAGGAAGCCGATCCGTTCCTGCTGGCGATGGCCCGCGGTGAAGAGATCCCGGACCGGAAACTGTACGCCGAGTCGACACCGACGATCGAGGGCCAGTCACGGGTCGCGGATCATGTCTTCAAGGCGACCAATCGGCGGTTCCAATGCCCGTGTCCGCATTGTGGCCATCACCAGGAACTGGTTTGGAACGAGGGTACCGATCGCGATGCGGGCGGACTGTGGTGGGACCGTGATGACGATGGGACATCGAACCCCAACCGCGCGGCCGCATCGGCGGTCTATATCTGCGCAGGGTGCAAGGGCGAGATCAAAGAAGAGCAGCGCCGCGAGATGGTTCGCAAGGGCGTCTGGTGCGCCGAGGGGCAAACCGTCGACGGCGATGGACAGCTACACGGTCGACCGGTCAACGATGGTCCGGATGAGTCGTTCCATCTCTCGAGGCTGTATGGTCCGACGTTCAGCTTCAGCGACTGTGCTCGAGCGTACGTCGAGGCTCGGGACGATACTGAAAAGGAACGCAGTTTTGAAAACAACTGGCGCGGGATGCCGTGGCGGCAAATCGATGTCCAGATGCAATGGGAGGACCTGGCAAAGCGGTTGTGCGTCGGCGAGTGGAGCATCGGGATCGTTCCTAAGCCGGCCGTGTTCGTGACGACGGCGATCGACGTCCAACTCGATCACTTTGTTCTGTCGACGTTCGGATGGGATCGGAACAAGATCGGCTACCTGGTGCAACACGGGAGCGTGCCATCGTGGGAGGGCGTTCGCGAGTGGATCCTGCGACCGTGGCCGCACGAAGACGGCCGGCCGATACGCAGCTTGATGAACCTGATCGACAGTAAGGACGGCAACCGACAGGAGGAGGTGTTTTCGTTTTGCAAATCGGCGAACAATCCGCGTGCGCCGTGGGTCTGGCCATTGGAAGGTGCCAAGTACGGCAACATGGCCGTGCAAATGTTCAAGCGGCGACAGATCGACGGCGACTTCAGTGCCAGCGGCAAGGCGAAGCGTCGCAAGGGTGAGATCGAAGGCGTCTATGTGGTCTCGATCAATACGCGGATGACGCAGAACTGGCTCGACAACGCGATGTATAGACGCAAGGTTGGCGTGGAGCCGATGTCGATCGCGTTGCCGCAGCAAGTGGCGGAGGATCAAGATCTGTTCGAGCAGTTGTTGAACGAGCGGTTTGATGTGCTCGAGGGCAAACACGTCCGGATCGACGAGACGGTTGTCGCCGTCGACTTGCGAGACACGTTCCGCTACTCACGCGCCGCGGCCGAGGTCTACACCAACGGCAATTGGGCACGGTTGCCAGAGTCGCGACCGCAAGACGTCCAGACGAAGGCGCAGCGATTGACGGAGCGGGCCGCGCGACGCAAGCAAGAACAGAAAGCCGAGTCGCAGGGAAAGCGGTTCATCCGCAAACCAACCAATCCATTCTTGAAGGGGCGATGATCATGGAATGCCCCAATTGCCGGGAGGGAACGCTGCGGGTCGAGACAAGCCGCGTGAATGAGCTGTCACAAACACGAACACGCTACTTCAAGTGCCACGTATGTGGTTATCGGCCAGCGAAAAAAGAAGTCGTCCCATTGTCACGGGCGCCGGTGCGGATCGCGATGAAGCGAGTTTGGAAGTCG
>JBCBOT010000359.1:0-8370 GCA_039821165.1 Planctomycetota bacterium
TGCCCCCACTTCTGACCATCGTTGTCTTGATTTGGGGGCAGAACGACACCGAGCCCACGCAGCACAAAACTACGAAAGCTGGCGGTACGGGACGACTTGGCAGGAGATTCGTTCACGTCGGACATTTGAGTCGGAATGAAGCTCAGAATGACTCTAGGACACGGTATCGAATCGGACAGGCGGTCCGAGGCCGCATTCGGCAACGGCTGAGATCAGCCCGCTTCAGTTCGGATGCTCCGAATTGGGCGGATTCTCGGGCCACTGCTTCACGAGGCATCGGCATCGGAAGCCTTCGTCCGACGTCTAATTCACACCAATCCGCCACTCCGGTCAAGCTCCGCAGGCACGTGCAACGACTGCAACGGTGACGCGACGAGCTCCGCAGCGTTTGAGTGTGGTTGAAATCTCGTTCGCGGTCGCACCCGACGTCATTACGTCGTCAACAACGAGAATGTGCTTTTCGCGAACGGGTTCCTCTTTAGGTACCGCAAAAGCTCCCTGAATGTTCGCGCGTCGCTCATTCTCAGCGAGCAACGCCTGTTTCTTGACGCCGCGGGTGGTCTTCATCAGCGATTTCAGTCGGGTTTGGGCTTGAGTCCGCCTCAGCACCCGCATGACGGCCTCGGCAAGAATGGGACTTCCGCCGCGTCCCCGTTGGACACGTCGGAAAAAGGGTGTGGGAACCGGCGTGATCACGTCCGGAGGATCTCGTTCGAGTCGCTCGACGCAACGCTCGCCGAGCGAACGGCCCAGCGCGTCCGCCAATGCGACTCGGCTACCGTACTTGGCCGCGATGACGGCTGTCCGAACCAGCTCGTCGTAAGTCCAGAGAGCGATGCATTCATCAAACGCGAGGGTTTCGCCGCGACAAAGCTGACATTCCGAAATCGACTCCACGGCCTCCTGGCGGGCGGAGCCCGGTCTGCCGCAGCGCAAACACGAGGACTTCATCAATTCTTCGGTTGCTCGAAGCCGAGCGCGGCATCGATCGCAGAAATCTCCTCCAATCTCGAGATTGCGATCGCAAAGTCGACAGGTTGAGGGAAAAAACAGCTCCAAGGATTTGGTCCACGCGGCGAATAGGACACGGTGGGCCCTTTCGGGCGAATCCCAGGCAGTGAAGCGTTTGGACGGATCGCGATTCATCAAAAAAATAAATTCCCGTCGAATTATCGCGAACCTGAAGGCGACACAGGTATCTAGACACGCAACTGCTGGATTGTCCGCCTTATTTTCGCTGGCATCCAGCCGTTACCTGCGTTACCGTTAATGTAGGTAGGTGAGTCCGACCGAGGGATGGGCTAGCGGCCTGGGGGTGCTTGTTTTCGCAAGGCAAGCCCATCGGAGCCGTCAGCGTCGGTCAACTCAACGTTTTAATTTCTTTGCTCCACGCCGCACCTCACTGGTGCACGGGAGGTTCGAGATGCGTAACCAACAGATCATCGCAGCAGTCACACGCGCCCTGCAAGTTGCCGGCGCCCGTGAGATTTTCAGCGTCGATACGTTTGCGCGCGTCGAAGGCCTCAACCTTTGTATGGCGTGCGTATCGCCCGGGATGCATTCGTATTCAGGGAGCCATGTCGGTTTGTCCGGCTACCCGGCCTCCCCGGAATCATCCCATTGGCCCACCGGTGAGACCGGTCGGAAGAGTAAACGCGAATACAAGCGTTTACCACTTACCGCCCGACTCGGCCGTTTGGTCCTAGGTGGCATGGCTGACCTGAGATTCAGGATCAGCTGAAACGGGACGCGAAATTTCGCATCCGCCATTGTCAAACCGACGGCTGCCCACCCGGGATGAATCCCGTGGTGTGTCGCACCGGTTCGGCATCGAGACTTGATTTCACCGAAATCCGAATCCCGTAGATCGCCTCTACGTCATTCGTCTCGACGCTCGAAATCGGCCCATCGATTTGGCAAGCGATATCCAGGCTGCTCGCGGCTTCGAAGCAAAGACTCGGCATTACGCCCGCTTTGTCATTCGCTCCGCAGCGGCTCGCCAAAAACAAAACCCCTGGTCCGGGTCGACACGTTGTCGGCCGGACCCAACCGAAAGCTGGTATCCCGGCCGTTGGACGCCAACGCCAGTTTCGGAAGGAACCGAGAGCGATGACCATTAACACCGAAATCAAAATCGAATTGCGAGAATTGACCGTTGCCGAATTGGTCGTTCGTGCCCAGAAGGGTGACCGCGACGCGTTTGGTGAATTGTTCGACCGCTACCGTCCCGCCATCGTCGCTGGCGCGATGAGCCGCGTTCGAAACGCCGACGAGGCCGATGAATTGGCCCAAGACGTTTTTATCCAAGCGATGCAAAAGATCAGCCAACTACGAGTGCCAGAGGCGTTCGGTGGTTGGTTGCGTCAGATCGTTCACCGCATGGCGATCAACCGCATGACGCGGAACCGCGCCGCCGTGGCGTGCGACCCCGAAACGTTGGAAGCAACCTGCGTGACGGAGAACGCGCCCGAGGACGTCGCTGAAAGTCGCGAGCAGGCGGAAGCCGTTCGCAACGGCATCGATCGACTGGGAGCGCTGGATCAAGAGACGCTGACCGCGTTCTACTTGAACGGTCGAACCTTGATCGAAATGAGTGACGAGTTCGACGCGCCGATCGGTACGATCAAGCGACGTTTGCACGTTGCTCGAAAGCGTCTGGCAAAGGAGATGGATCTCCTGCAGGCCGTCTGAAACTTGGAAACGCGTGCGGAGTGATCCGCACGCGTTTCTTTTTTCGTGTCGAAGACTTGGCCTCGGACCAAAGTCCGGATCAACTCTCCGGCATCACGGAGTCTTTGCGGTTGGACAACATCTTTGCCATCTGCGAGCACTGCCGCGCGATCAAACGGTAGGCCGAGAACGCCGCGATCGAACCGATGCCCGTCAGCGCGATCGCAATCAGAATCACCCACCGCGCCTGATCTTCATTCCGCATCAATAACAGCGACGCTCCGATCAGCGGAACAAGGCAGGCGAGAAAGAGATAGCGTTCGGCACGCAACATCAATCGTTCCATGCGTTCATCAAAACGCGCATCATGCAGTGTCGAACGAATCATTCGGGGATACAGCACCGTGGTCGCGTAGATCGTTAATCCGAAGAACGGATAGATCGCGGCGACGCCACCACAGATCACGTGGGAGAGAAAAAAGTGCAAGACCTCGCGCATGCCGAACTGCTCAAACAGGATCGACAAGATCAACGGATAGAGGACCGCCGCGACACACCACAAGATCCCGCCGATCACCGCCGCGCGATGCGGTAGCTGAAGCGCCGAGAACAGATGCTCTTCGCTTGGATGATCGGACTCGGCGGTTTTCAATCCACGAACAACGTCACGCGTGTAATAAAGCACCAGGACCACGGCAAGCGGGAACGCGACGCTGTTGATGGAGTTGGAAACGAGGTTGAATGTCGATTTCGTTTCCCCAATATCGAGGAGCGGCCGAAGCGAGTCGACTTGGTTGTAGATGCGTCCGAAAACGCCGGCGATGGCATTCGGAACGAGGATCACTAACGCGGCAATCCACCATGGGCTTCGACGGGAGAGCCAACGCTGCCACGTTCCGTCTTCAGGGTCGAATAATCGCGCGGCCTCGGGATGCAGCGCCAGTTTCAACTTGGCGGCAAATTCAGAGCCCGAACTGATTCGTTCGTCTGACTGCTCTCGAAGAGCGGCACGGAGGGTTGTTTCCAGCAGACGAGAAATGGCATCCTGGTTGTCGGTGACGGACTCCAACGGCTCGGATCTCGCTTTTAGTTGCTGGGCGACCGCGTCGGTCCACGAAGTGGGTGAGTCGTTGACCTCGAAGGGACGATGGCCTTGCCAGACTTCCCAAAGCAGGATGGCGAGCGAATAGAGGTCGGCACGTGGGCCCACCTCTTCGACTTCCTCAAATCCGACCGCGGAGATCGCCCGCAAGTGTTCGGGTGACATGTAACCGATCGAGCCGCCGAAGTTACTGGCGGCACCGGCACGACCGGCGACTCCCGCGAAGCTCACGTTGAAGTCGGCCAGTTTTGGGACCCCCTCGGCCGAAAGTAACACGTTTGCGGGTTTCACATCGCGATGCATGACGTTGCAGTCATGCGCACTTTCAAGCGCTCGTGCCAGCTGAATCCCGAGCCATGCGACCGTCATCGGCCATGGCGCGGTTCGCAGCCATTCTCGCAAGGTCGAACGTTCGGGGACCGCTTGTGCCGTCCTCAAAAGTGATCGATCGATTGCTTCCAACAACATCGCTCCACTGCGTGACTCGCGCGGAGTCTGCCGGACGATCTTGACGACGTCGGCAAGCGTACCGCCCGGTTGAAATTGCATGTAGAGAAGATGCGATGGCGGCGTTTCGGTAACGCGTTGGTCAAAGACCCGGACGATATTGGGGTGGTCGAGCTGCGCGAGCGCTTGTGGTTCGTCACCCGTTCCACGTGAGACCTTCAACGCGACGACACGGCTCATCGATACTTGGCGCGCGAGATAGACGTTCGCAAAGGCGCCGCTTCCGAGCGTTTGCACGATCACGAAATCATCCAGACTTTGGCCGATTTCGAGCTGCGGTGGGCGGCTACGACTCTGTACTGCGGCTGTCGCTTCCGGGCTTTGACTGAGTCGCTGTCCGAGCAGTTCACCGACGAACTCGGCGTGTGCGGGAAAACGATCGACGTACTCCTCAACCGAGAGATCCTCGCCTTGTTGTTTGCGAAGTTGAATCTCCTCCATCAAGAGATCGATCGGAACGTCGTCCGCGTGCAGCAGGTCTTTGAAGTGAGTCAGATAGCTGTCGATCTTCGGCACGCTGCGGTCGGTCTCTTCCACAACCGTCGCCATGTCCATCTTGATCAACTCGATGAGCAGGTAGCGGCGCGTTTCGCGACTGGCGTCCGGGAGTAGACCGCGGAGTGCTTCCGGCGATGCGTACGTTCCTAGTTCCAAGAACTGTTCCAGGCACTCTTCGAGCAACCGATCCACGCCAGGTCCAGGTTCGGTCGACTCTTCAAAAGGTCCGTCCGGTCCGATGGTCTCGGCCAACTGCGGGTCTTGCGGTAGGTCCGGCGACGGTGGAGCGTTTGACATTCAAAAATCGAAACGGGCGAGACGGAAGCGATGGCGCACGCCAATGCTCGACTTGGTTATACTCGCCGAGAGGTGGAGCCGACTATCGCTGCCGTAGACTTCAAGACGAACGCATGTCAAATCCGGACGATTCCGACGAAGATCAAACGCTCGTGGAGCGTGTGGCTCAACGTGATCCGGCCGCGCTTGCGGCCTATATCCAAGCGCACCACGCTCGGCTCTGCGGCTTCGTCCGCTCGATCATGGGCGAGCATCTCTTGGCGGTCGTCGAAGTCGATGACATCGTGCAGGAGATCTCGACTGCGGCGTTGTCGAGCTTCGAAACGGCGCCTCTCGATCAATACTCGCCGATGGAATGGCTGCAGCAATTGGCTCGCCGACGTGTCGTCGATGCACACCGATTTCACTTTGATGCGAAGCGACGCGATGCGAGCCGCCAGCAATCGATGCACGGCTCGGGCACGGGCGACTCCGGTGCCGATGGGGGCCTCGAGAAATTACTCGCCGCGAGTATGACCAGCCCCAGCGCGGCGCTCAGTCGAGACGTTCGGATGCAGCGAATGCAGGGGGCGATCGAGGAACTCGGCGAAGAGCAGAAGGTCGCGATCCGGATGCGGTACGCGGACGGAATGCCGACCAAGACGATCGCAGAGAAGCTCGGAAAAACGGACGTCGCCATCCGAGTTCTGCTTTCCAGAAGCATGCGACAGTTGGAAAAGAAGCTCGAGGATGTACGCCCCACCCGATAGATGCCTCTTTTCTTGCGAGTGGAAGCCTGATTTTACTTGCGCACCCCTACCTTTAGGATTTGCGGGTTAGCATATTGGGTGCTGTCCAAGTGACGACCTCTTCGTGCACTGAGGGAAATTCAGTGTCGAGACCATTGTTTTCACCAACGCCGAAGAACGGCCGAGATGGAATTTCTGAAGCGGCATCACCGTCGAACTAGCCCCGCGAAGCTCGAGGTCCGTTCGGACGCAGCGAATTTGGCGTTGGCAAGCTCTGCGGGGGAGCAGGCTCCGGAGGGGCAGCGGCCGGCGGGGGAGGAGCGGCGGCGAAGTCGGCGGCGACGACAACAGCGTCGAAAACGCTCGCTCGTTTTCCGTGTCGCTACCTGGGTGATGGGCGTGTCGGGTTTGCTCGCGCTCGTTACCACTGCCTCGCTGATGGCATTGGGTAAGCGATTCGATCGCCCCGATTCCAACACGGCATCCCCTCGAGCCGATGTGCCTCACGCCTCTCGAGTCTTTGAAGCAGGCTCGGGCGCGGTTCGTGATGTGACTTTCAACCGTGCGGGGACGCTCGTCGCCGGCGCCCTGGACGATGGCAGCGTTCGGATATGGGACACGCGGTCAGGCATGATCGCGCAGGATTTTGTTGCCCATCAAGGACGCGTTTTGGCGATCGTCTATCACCCGAATCGGCCAATGCTCGCGACGAGTGGTGACGATGGGCATATCAAACTCTGGGATACGTTCAAGCTTCGTTTGATGCGAGAATGGAAGGTGCCCGGGGCCGTTCGGGACATTGCGTTTTCGCCGGACGGGGCGCGGATCGTCGCTGGGGATGCGCGTGGAACGCTCACTATCTGGGACATCGACACCGAAGAGCAACTTCTGGAAACGCGTCAAAGTCATGCAGTCGATGCGCTCGCGTGGTGTGCAACCGGGGAATGGATCGCGTCGGTCGGCACGGATAAGACGGTGCGGATTTGGAATTCGGAAACGCTCGACGCCCACCAAACCATTCCGGGGCATGCAGGGCCGGTCGGAGACGTGGCCTTCGCGACCGATGGTGCACGCATGGCGACGGCTGGCTGGGGTGAGTCGATTCACCTTTGGGAGCCGAAGTCCGGTCTGGAACTCGGGGCAATCGGTACCGAGACGCGTCAGACTTGGAGTGTCGCCATCACGCCTGATGGCTCGCGATTGTTTTCCGCCGGCGAAGACGGCAACCTTCAAATTTGGGATTTGGAGACGCGAGCATCGCTCGCTTCCATTCGGGCTCACGACTCCGCGATCTACGCCCTGGCACTTGACCCCAAGACGCGGCAATTGGCGACCGCGGGGATCGATGGCACGGTTCGAATGTGGGACCTCCGCGAAATTCTTTGAGCATGCCTGATTGCGGGCGGAAACGCCGGTTGCCTGCATGGCCGAGCGATCCCATGCGCGCGAGACTTCGTTTCGACGTTTGGAGCGTTGCGCTTTCGATCTCGAATCGCCCTCAAGAAAGGTGCGAGTATCAATCAACCGATCTTTGAGGAAAGACAATGCGAAATATGCGACACGGGCTGGCGGTATTGTGCATTTTGTTCGTCGGAGTCGCCGAGGCTCAGCGTCCGAATCCGGGAGGACGAAACAACGCGCGAGGACCGAAAGGCAATCGAGGGGCTCTCAACAATGGGGCGTTGAATAACGGGGGTTTCAACAACGGGGCGTTCAACAATGGAATGAATGCGGCCAATCAAGCCGGGATGCAAAACCGATTCGGCAATCAAGGTGGGAGGAATCCGAACCAGCTAGCACAGACACTCATCACGAATTTTGACAGTGACGGAAACGGAGCGCTTGATGTGAACGAATTGATCCAGGCGCTCCAGGGGCTGAGGCAGATGATGCAGGCTGGTGGCGGGCAAGCGATGCAGGCTGGCGGCGGCCAGCAACAAGGGTTCGGCGAGGATCAGAATCGAAATGCGGGGCAACGCCAGTTCGGCCAGCGCGGTGGACCTCCCGGTCAGAACAACGCGGGGCGGGCCGGAGGCAACCGAGGGCAGCGTGGACGCGGCCCGAGGTGACTCTTCGAAGTGCGTGACAGTGCGCGTGAAATGGTTTTGCCATCTTCCTGGTGGGGCAAGACGATGTTGGCAAGACGATGAGGGCGGGCGAACCACGAAGCACGCGAAGAGCACGAACGTCCGGGGAATGAACGACCTTCGTGCTTTCAAAAACCTGATAGTCGGACCGAGGCATCGGAGAGGCGAGTTCGGTCGGGCCATTCTTGCAGGACGCGACAGGCCCAACTTTTAAGCTTCGGCAAGCAATGGTTTTTCCATCCATGGTTTTGCCATCTTCACGAGCGTGGCAAGACGATGTTGGCAAGGCGATGTTGGCAAGATGATGAGGGCAAGACGATGAGGGCGGGCGAACCACGAAGCACACGAAGGTCCGGGGAATGAACGACCTTCGTGGTTTCAAAAACCTGATAATCGGACCGAGGCATCGGGGAGGCGAGTTCGGTCGGGTCATTCTTGCAGGTCGCGACAAGCCCGACTTTTAAGCTTTGGCGAGCAATGG
>JBCBOT010000360.1:0-8341 GCA_039821165.1 Planctomycetota bacterium
AGCTGCCATCGTTGTTGTGAGGTCTCGTGAATGGTGCGGGCCGTTCTCAGCGACCTCTCGGCAGCTCAGGCCAGAATCCCCGGAATCAGTTTGCCACCGTCGGTTGCCGTGGTGGGACTGTCAAAGTTGGTGCTGTACTCACGATCCGTGTCCACGCCGAGCATTGTCATCAGTGTGTACATCAAATCGGCGACGCTGTGCCTCTCATCGGGGCTGCGTCCGTCCTTGCCTGTCGACCCGATCACGCGGCCGCCGATGCCATCACCCGCGAGCGCAACGGGAATGGTTTGCGGATAATGGTCACGCCCACGTTGGGAGTTGATGTTGGGTGTGCGACCGAACTCGCCCATCCAAACGATCAGCGTGTCCTGCCAGAGGCCGTTCGATTTGAGGTCTTCCATCAATGCCAACCAAGCCGGTTCGAGTTGTTGGCAAAGCTCGCGAATCGTCGGGAAATTTCCGACATGAGTGTCCCAACCGGTGAGTTGGACTTCGATATATTTGACACCGGCTTCCAACAGTCGCCGCGCGACGAGCGTTTTGCGACCGAAGTCGCTCTCGCCGTATCGTTTGAGCGTGCTTGCCGATTCCGTTTCGAGATCGAGAGCGGACCGGAACGGTGACGCCACCAACCGCCGCACCGAGTCGATCTGCTCATCGCGGGTGCGCAGTGACTTGACGTCGAAACGCTTTTGAGTTCGAGCGTTGAGTTCACCGATCAGATCCAACCGATTCGTGCGTCGTCCCACGCGTCGTATTGTCTCTCGGGTGCGTTCGAGGTCGTTGATCACAAACGGGCCGTTTTCCGTGCCCAGAAATGCGGATCCGTAAACAAGGTCGCCGAGTGTGACAAACCCGGGGACGTCCTCTGTGTCGAAGCGGCTGGCGACATAAGAACCGAGACTCGGACGGGGGAACGACGGAACCCGCTCAAAGCCAGTGTGTAACAGATGCGTCGCACGCTGATGTTCCCCCTGGCGCGAACCGACCGAGCGGAGCAGGCAAAGGTCGTTCGCCTGACGTCCGAGACCCGCGAGTGTTTCGCAGAGCTGCATGCCGGGGACGCTCGTCGAGATCGCCGAAAGCGGTCCCCGGTTTTCCGAATCGGGTTTCGGATCGATGGTGTCGAGTTGACTCGGTCCTCCTTCCATCCAAAGCGTGACACAGCGTTTGAACGGCGCACCCGCCGGGCGACTCGTATCCGCAGGTGCGGCGGCGACCAAATTACCCAACCAAGTCGAGAGACCGGCTGCGGTCACAGCGTGTCCGAGTTGTCGCCGTGTAAGTGGGTTCGACATGAGAACGGCTCCGTTGTGTGGATAAAAGCTTGGCGGGAAAATCGTGGTCGAGTGTCAGGGGCAGAACACAAATTCGTTGCAGTGCAATAACGCGTAGAGCACATCGCTCGCGGGAACTGAAGCGAGACGTTCGCGTTCCCACTCGTCGGGGCGGCGCGAAAGTGTCGCCATGAACAGCGAATCAAGGTCCATCAAGGTGGCTTCGGAGTCCGCGGCTAACTCTTGCAGCAATCCTTGACTCGTCCGTTGAATGTCGAGCGGATCGCTAGCACCCTTTCCCGCCGAGGCTTGACCGAGAAACTGAACGGAACCATCGTTGAGCGTTGCGGCTTGCGGTGGTTTTCGCCTGAGTACGGTGGCATACGAGGCGATCAACTGCTCCGGCAGCAGCGGCCGCAGTCGTCGAGCCGCGAAGGTCTCGTACACGGCATTCGATAGATTGTTGGCGTCGTCCGGCGCGCCGCGGCCATAAGCTTCACTTTTGCAAATCGTCGCCACGAGTCGACGTAGATCGAATTGCTGCGACCGAAGCTGATCAGCGAGGGCCTGGTGCAATTTCGGAACCGACGGCGGTTGGTCTTGGCTGAGTCCGTCGACGGGGTCCACGATACCGCGACCGAACAGTAGCTGCCAAACGCGGTTGCCCATGGCTCGCGCGAATGGCTTGGAACGGACGGTCATCAACGCCATTTCACGTCGCCACGCGGAGGTCCGAGGCTTGGCACCGGTCAAGAAACGCGGCCGATCGTCCTCGCTCGCTTCACCGCCGTGATCGACGACTTCGATGCCGCCTGAGACCTCGCGGAACTCCACGGGGTCGAAGAAGCGTTGCATCGATGCGTGATCGTCCTGTGTCCAACGATCAAACGGATGGTCGTGGCACTGGGCGCAATCGAGTTGCACACCGAGAAATACTCGTGAGATCGGGGCGACCGGATCTTCGTTGTTCCCGATCAGAAAATTGACGGGGCCATGCAGCGCGCTGACCCCTTTGGCGGAGATCAAGTCGAACGCCATCTGATCCAGTGGACGCCCTTCGGCAAAGGCCGTTTCGAGCCAGTTTCGAAGTCCCTCGCGATCGGCGATCTCGACGCTTCGTCCGACCAGGATGGTGGCCCAAAGCTGCGACCAATACCGAGGGAACTCTTCGGATGCCAGGAGACGATCGATCAGTTTCGAGCGGTCTCCGCTCGTCGCAAAGTTTCGACACTCCTCAGGAGTCGGGACGCGGCCGAGCAGATCGAGTGTGGCTCGCCGAATAAACGTTCGGTCGTCACAGGACGAGGCAGCCGTGACCCCAGCGTTCGCCTGGGCGCGGGCGAGGATCGCATCGATGGACGCTTCTGAGGCCGTCAGCTGAGTGCACCACACAATCAGCAAAACGAAGTGAATACAGCGCATCATGAAGTCTCCCCTGTAGTTCAAGGTGCTTCGACCGAGTGGACTGAATAACGAGCCGTCAGTAAACGCGACGATCAAAAATCATCGCGACCGAGTTCGTTCTTGAGTTCTGCGGCACGTTCGACCAATTCGCGAACGGACTCACCGTGCTCAGGCTTGACTCGCAGTTTGTCGCCGCCGGCGGACTCAAACAGTTCGTCTTCCAAGAGCTGCATCGGATCCGTCGCCGTTTCCATTGCGTGTCGCCGCATCTCGGAAAGTAAGACCATCCGACCGGAGCCCGCTAGAGCTTGCGCTAGTTGTTGGTCTTCGAGCTTGCCGACAACGGAATCGATCTTGCGAAGGTGTCGACGCAGTCGGCGACAGCCGCTCAGAATCTCGCGGCACTTCTCGGTAACCTCTTCGGATTGGTCATCGCGAATGGCGAGCCCGTCACTGGTTTTCTCCATCGCCTCGGACAACATGTCTTCGACCATTTCGGCGAGATCAAGTTCGGCGTAGGGAATTTCAGCAGCGAGGGCGTAGGGGATGGCGTGATCGATCAATCCGCCACTGGAGTCGGCTCCGAACAGCTTGGCGAGTTGTGCCGATGCGGGGTCGGACTTGTCCAGGCGACGGGCGATGCCACGCAAACGTTGATGAACATCCGCAGCACGCGACTCCGCTCGTTCGCCGAGTTCGAGCATCTCACCAAGATGGTCCCAAGCTTCCTCCTCACGAATCACCAATCCTTTGGCCGTGTCGTAAGAGACGTCTTCGATTTGAGTCAGCAATTGCTCGACCGCGGCCGATGGCGAATCGAGTCGTTCGGCCAACTCGAATGAGATGATCGCCGCCAAACCGGGCGACTTCATCGCTTTGACGAGCCGCTTGTGGCGATCGTCCGGCGTTGCCATCTCGTCAGCGAACAACGGCAGCTCACGGCGAATCTCCTGGAAGATCCTGGACGCGGCGTCGAATTGATCGAGTTGCCGTCGGACTTCACGCGGAAGGTTGGGGAGCACGATGAGTTTGTCACCGCGAAGCACCAGGATGCGCTCCATCGCCTCGTCCAGAAAACGTTGGATCGGGTCGATGCGCCCGTCCAGTTCCACGATCATGAGTGCGGCTGCAGCATGCTCGTCATTCATCATCCGCTGAGCGATTTGGTTCGCTTCGCCCACATCCGACATCTTACCACCGATCGATTTGAGCTTCGCGGTGAGCGAGTTCATGGAACTGCTGAATGTCTTGGATTGTCGCACCCAATCCGATGCGGTTTCACTGGACGAGCCGCGGAGCGCGTAGCCGCCAGAGGAGGTTTGCTCGAAATGCTTCTCGACGAATCTCGGAAACGCATCGCTGCGGGCAAGGTCACGCTCGCGGTCGGCAAGCTCGTCGAGCACACCCGTCATCGCAATCTGCCCCGCTTCGTCTTCCAAAAGCTTCGCGAGTTCGGCGGTCGCGTTGTCACCGAGGTCGAGTCTGTCTTTTAGTGCCGCGAGTTCGCGTTTCGCCTCGCCGTCGAGAACGTCCAAACCCTCGTCCTCGGAAACAAACGTCTCGTTTTCACTCGGTGGCTGCGCCGCGACGAATCGAAACTGAACAATCGAGAGTGAAACGAGTCCGACCGCGAGAACGGCAAACACGATTTTTTTCATGGCGGAGTCTCCGGTGGGGACAGGCGTTAAAAGACGAGAAACACGTTGGGTTAACGGAGGTGCAGCCATCGACTGCATGCCGATGCCGCGTTGAAAGGTGGGATCCGCGTCGGCAGGATCGAGCGTCTCGACGAGCCTGACGAGACTGCGAGCCAGTCCCCGAGCGGCTTTCGCATCCTGCTGCGTTAAGTATTCATCGCATGCCCACTCGGCGGATTCTTCGAAGTGACGCACGCACCACCAAGCAGCCGGGTTCCACCAATGAACCGCGGCCGCAATACGAACGAAGGCTTGTCGCCACACATCACGTCGGCACAAGTGTGCAATCTCGTGCAGCAACACGCCGCGTCGCTCATGAAGCGAAAGCGATTCCCAAAAGGCACGAGGCACGACGAGCACGTAGCCGCGTGGACGTCGTACCAACATCGGTCCCGCGGTTTCGGAGACCAACATCGGGGGCGCGAATCGGTCCACCGAACGGCAGACCGCTTCCCATTGATCGAACCAATTGTTCGGTGACGCGGGAAGGCGATCCACGAGACGGCAGAGTTTGCGGTAACGGTGCACGCCACGCACGATTAAAACCACCGTGCCAAGAATCCAGACGGCGAGTAGCGACGGGAGAATCCACGCGCGAAGGTTGACCGGAGGCGGTGTCACGGTCGATGCCAAAAGTGCTGGCGGCGCCGATGAGGCGACTTCAATTTCAGTCACCCAACGCGGCGTCTGCGTATGAGGAATCGAGATCGACGTCGCTTCGGGGACATCGATGGCGGCACTCTCCATCGGTTCTGGCTTGAGCCACGGCAACTCGACCGGTAACCGGACCAGCATCAGTCCCTGAAGCAGGACTCCCGCTAACAGGAACTGTCGTGTTCGAGGAGTCGTGATCGGGACGTGCCGCAAGAACAGCGCGGCGATTGCCCAGGACACCGTCAGCATGATCGAGGCGGTGAGCAATCCTTGTGCGATCTCATTCATCGCTTGCGTCCTCCGGTTGCAGGACTCGACTCCACTTCGGGCTGCTCTTCGGCATCGCGAATGAGTTGCTTCAATTCATCCAGTTCCGCGGCGCTGATTTGGCGGTCTTGCATGAGTTGGGCGACGAGCGGAACCACACTCCCCCCCGCGAGCTTGGAGATCAGTTGATCGAGGTGCCCGGCTTGAATCGATTCGCGATCGACGGCGGCCTCGTAGGAGGCCGGTCGACCGGACTTGGTCGCCAACCCTTTTTCGACCAACCGGTTCAGCCGCGTCTGCATGGTGGTGTAACCGACCTTTTTCGCACCGAATGATTCGTGTGCTTGCGCCAGCGTCAGTGGGCCTTCCCGCCACAGAAGGTCCATCAGATCCAGTTCACCGCTGGAAAGTCTCGGTTTGGGTTTCATCGAGCAACCTCTTGATTTATGACGTTGGTCGTATTGTTTATGACTTTCGTCGTAAAGGCAAGCTCGATCTTAGAAAACTTTGCAAAGTCTTGGCGAATCGGTTCGGGAGCATGGCGATTTAGATCCGCGAAACATGCCGTCCATACGAAGGGTGACGCGGGCGGAACGTGTTCGACCAACAGCGTTGGACCTCCCGGATGGGGCCGCGAATGCGGAAGCCTCGACGTGAACTCGTTGGTGTTTCGTGGTTCCTTGTTCCACAACGCCGGGAACGGCTTTCGCGATTAAACCGTGCGACCTATCCTTCGCGGTTTCGCCCCTCAATGGCACTGGATGTCGATGCCCGAGTCTCCTGAGTTGCTGATCGCCATCTGCGTCTACAACGAGATGGAGAATCTTCCCTGGTTGTACGAGCAGCTGCGGGCGTTGCCGCTGGAACTGTCGATCGTGGTGGTGGATGACAATTCACCCGACGGGACCGGCGACTGGTGCGATGAGACGGCCGCCCGCGATGACGGCTTTTTCGTGATCCATCGTGAGGGGAAACTCGGTCTTGGTTCGGCCAGTTTGGCGGCCTTTCGTTTCGCGATCGAACGCGATTTCCGCTACGTGTTGATGATGGACGGCGACCGCAGTCATGCGCCATCGGATGTGCCTGACGTCCACGCCAAGTTACTCGAAGACCCCGAAAATCAGATCGCGATCGGTTCCCGCTACGTCCCCGGCGGACGCATTGAAAATTGGCCGTGGATGCGTCACGTCATGAGTCGCTGCATCAACGGATTTTCGCGAGTCATGATCGGTTTGCCGATCTCGGACTACAGCAGCGCATTTCGTTGCTACCGGGTCGAGTTGCTCTGCCGAATCGACCTCAAAAAGGTTTCGGCGACGGGCTATGCCTATCTCGAAGAATTGCTGTGGCATGCGGGAAAGCAGGGCGCGCGAATCGTTGAGCAACCCATCGTGTTCGTGGATCGGGTCAAGGGAAGCTCCAAGATCAACCACAAGGAAGCGATACGGGCGGTGTGGATCGTTTTTCGAATCGGGTTGAGCAGGCTATTTGGCAAGAATCGCTAGACTACGACGAAACGCTTGCCTCGATTCTGTTGCCCGCTTCCAAAAACCTGACTCGAAGGAACCCTCATGATTCCTGTTCGCGCACAACAACTCGCCGGTTTCGCAACCGTTCTGGGATTCTCGCTCGCATCGAGCGCTGCTGCCGCGGATTGGCCGACATGGCGCGGAAACGGAAGCGGCGTCGCGGAAGGCGAATACGTGACAGAATGGTCCGCGGATTCGAATGTACGCTGGAAAACGGAGCTTCCGGGACCAGGCAACAGTAGCCCCATCGTTGCGGGATCACGCGTTTTCGTGACGCAGTACGATCCCGAGTCGAAAGCGCGAAAACTGCTTTGTTATGCAACGGAAAGTGGCGACTTGATGTGGGAGGCGTCGCAACTCTCCAAGGAAGAGGAACCGACGCACCCGACCAATCCCTACTGCGCCGCCAGTCCCGTCACCAATGGTGAATACGTGGTCGCGTTCTTCGGATCGGCGGGCCTGTGTTGCTACGACATGGAGGGTGAGCTGAAGTGGAGAAAAGAACTCGGCTCACCACAACACTTGTTCGGCCAAGGCGCCTCGCCATTAATTCATGGCGACATGGTGACGATGAACTACGGACCAGGCACCGAACAGTTTTGGGTCACGCTCGCTCTCCGTGACGGCGAAGAACATTGGCGGCTTCCGATCGCCAAAGTCGACGCGCCCAATCCGTTCGATCAGCCCGGTGGACCCAAGTTGCCCGAAGGTACCAAGCTCCGCGATCCGTTTGGGACTTGGGCGACGCCGCTCGTCGTTCCGTCCGATGCAGGATACGACTTGGTGTTGGCGTTTCCGAATGAGCTTCGCGCGGTCAAGCCCGAATCTGGATCGACCACCTGGTCGAGCGAATCGATCGGTAACCAAGTCATGTCGTCTCCGATGCTCGTCGATGGCAACGTCGTCTGTCTCGGCACGACAGCTGTCTCGGTGCGTCCCGGCGGTGAAGGTGACGTCACCGACACGCACAGCATCTGGTTCAAAGAGACGGATCGGCCGAGAATCGGAACCGGTGTTGCCACCGAGGATTCGATCATCGCCAACACGATGCAAGGAATCGTCGAGTCCATCGACATCAAGACCGGCGAGCGGAATTGGCAAGAACGCTTGGCATCCGGCAGCAAAAGCGCGGGTAGTTGGTCCAGCTTGAGTCGCGCCGGTGATTCGATTTATGCCCCGAGCAAGAGTGGTACGGTCCACGTCTTCAAAGCCGCACCGGCATTCGAATTGATCGCAACGAATGAGCTCGGTGAAACGATGAATTCGTCACTCGCGTTTAGCGACGGAGCAATCTACATCCGAACCGACAAGCACCTGTGGTGTATCGCCCAACCGCAGTCGTAAGGCGATAACTAAGCATGATCAGCCGAGCCTTGCACGTTTGTAAGGCTGCTGGATCGGATACCCTCGTGGAGGTGGTCGCGGCAAAGAGGTTGAAACGGTCGAGTAGAGGAGGAACATCGTTGCGATGTCCCTCCCCCCTCATCAAACCGGACGTGCGGATTTCCCGCAT
>JBCBOT010000361.1:0-8336 GCA_039821165.1 Planctomycetota bacterium
ATGACGATGTCATTTGCCCGCTTTGCTCTCCACCATTGACGAGCGTTGAGCCTGACACGAGGTCGATCGGCTACGAGGCAGCCCGGTGTTTGCACAGCATGATGAACGGTGAGTCTGCTCCTCCCGAGACGGTCAGGATACCCGCGCGCCGGATCGTGGTTCGAAATTCAACGGACTCGATACCGGTCGAGGATGCCGAATTTGTAAAGGCCTATCGATTCATCCGAGAAAACGCCTGTCGCGGGATCACCGTTCAGGAAGTTGCAGATGCGGTTCCTATGTCACGCCGCGCCTTGGAAAGGCGGTCGCGCAAGTATCTCGAGCGATCCCCCGCTGAGCTCATTGCCGGGCTTCGACTCGCACGCATCAAACTGCTGCTCGAGACAACCTCGCGGCCGCTCAAACAAATCGCGCGGCTCACAGGGTTTCATCACGATGAGCATATGACAAAGTTCTTCAAGAAATTTACTCGCCTCCCTCCGGGAAAGTATCGCATGAAGCACCGGCTCGGTTCCCAGCATCGCGAAGAATCGGAGTAGTGAGACGCTGTCGCTTCAAAGATAAGCGGCAGGACGCTTCCGTCGGTTCCAAGAAGAACCCGCCGCTTGCGGCAAAACGCAGATTTCAACGTTGTTGCAACATTCAATGGACGGTGCCTAGGCACCGTCCATGCTGAGTATTTCGGTTCAAACGGTCATGACCCGTTAGAGGTCTGGCTTCGCGAGATGCCTCCGGCATGCGTTTGGTGTTCGCTACTCATCGTCATCGGATTCTTCGTAGCTATCGTCACCTGACACAGCGGCCAAGTCTTTCTCGTATTGGGCCAACTCGTCTGCGGAAGCTCCGTCAGTAGCGAGGTTGTTTTCGGCAGGTTGCGAGCAACCGACAAGCCCCACGGCGAACAATGCGATCAGGGAAACAAACAATGCGCTCTTCATGGATTCTCTTTTATTCAGGCTGGGATCTTCAAGCCGCCCAACGTTAAGAGTTGAGCGGCGATAAGCTGATTTTATCGAAAGAACTATTGGTTTAGTTGCTCGTCGATCGTCTCCCTGCTTGCCCGAGTTCCCAGGGCGCCCCATAGCCCATAGGGGCTTTCGGATCCTGGGGCGGCACCTCCGGTACCATTGAGCCAAACCATGGGATGGCGAGAGTCACCCGCTTCGACCGAATCGGTGATGAAGGTGACCGATCCGTCTCCCATCAATACGTGAGCACCTCCTTGATGACGACTCGAGGGAGGTGCGACCAAAGTCGTTCCCAACGCGTTGAAACGACCACACGCTTCCCTGTTCGGCGGCAAAATGGTCGTAATGCCTGCCATAAGCGGGTAGCTGCTCGCCCATCGGTGGCCTCGTGCAAAGTTACGCCGGTTCTGCTGTTGCCACATGGGCAACCAAAATTGAGGGCGCTCTGGATCAATGTAGCCGTTGTCACTGCAGAGATTGGGATTGTTCCGTAGTGCCACGAATCCGAAAGGTCCAGAGTTTCCGCCGTTCGTAGCGACGCCATTGCCTCTCTTGTCCCCGTCTTGGAGTGCAGTGATGATCTCGCCCATTGCGATCGTGTTCGAGAGTCCGTCGATCACATCACGAAACTTTGCCTCCTGATGTGGCTTGAAGAATCCGCGATGAGCGGCCTGAGCGTGTTGTGCTCGGGCGGCTGTGATCGCAGTCCGCTGGTTGTTAAACGGTGCGACGTGCAACAGCCACATTGAATCGCCCAGCGCAGAGGCGTAGTTCGTTCGACCGAGAGCTGGCAATCCGACACCCGGGTCGCTGGGGCAGCGGTACGTTGGGATCTCGTTGACCCAGGGAATGTATTGGATCTGATCCGGTGTCGGCCCCATCGCTGGCCAAGGGGGATCTTGTATGCCGCCATCCGTTCGCTCTTGACTCGGGTTTGAGATGTGCTCCCAGAGAGCCTGCTGCTCAATGAACGGTGTCAATCCTACGAGGGCATTCAAACGATACCGATTGCCAAACTGTGACGGACGAAACCAGGGCCCGCCGGGAGCTGGAAACGATCCGACCCAAGGCAGGGTCCCGGTACCGTGGGTTGGTATCTGCTTGAACGCGGAGTGGTAGTTGTGAAGCCCCAGTCCGATTTGTTTGAAGTTATTGCTGCAACTCATCCGGCGAGCAGCTTCGCGCGCCGCTTGAACAGCCGGCAGAAGCAAACCCACCAAGATTCCGATAATTGCAATGACCACAAGCAGTTCCACCAAGGTGAAACCACGAATCCGCCTCGACGATTTCATGCGACCGACCCACGAATTGAAGTTGAGAATTACCCCATAGTCGCACCAACTACAGGTTCGCCACTCAACACTCAGCGACCGCGAGCGAGTCGAATGGCAAGAGATTGCGACTATGGCAAAAACTAATCCTAAATTGTAGGGTCACCCAATCGGGGGAATGGATGAGTTTTTGCGGCGAAATGATGGTCATTTGCGACAGCGCAAGGACCGTCGAGCTGCCTTAAACTGGTTTGTACGCTCGTTTTCGCAGGGTCATTTTTCGCGTTCGTCGATGTGTGCTTCCGTATCGATTTGACGGACGCCGTCCAAAACAACTCGACGGTCTCATGCTGATCCGACACCGTGAAAACACCGCGGCGTTTGGACTCGATTCGGGGTGAAGACTCAACGGCTGAGCCCGATCTTCGTGACATCGATGGCACGAATGCCCAGCTTCAAAGCTGGTGAGTCTGGCCGAAATCGGAAGTCTCCCTCGGGGGCATTCATGAATTGCGGATCGACCGCCAAGCTGCGTTGATCGACTCCATCACCTTGCTGCTTCAGTAACGCTTGTTCACCCTGCCTAGGATTAGTAGCGCTGAAGTAGATGTTTTGGTCCGCGTCAGCTTGCTTCACTC
The DNA here is from genome assembly GCA_039821165.1 of Planctomycetota bacterium. Classification (GTDB taxonomy): domain Bacteria; phylum Planctomycetota; class Planctomycetia; order Pirellulales; family Pirellulaceae; genus Stieleria. The sequence goes on from JBCBOT010000361.1 coordinate 2,878, forward strand.
GAGCCAGTTTCCTGCCGCGGCGATCTTCGGTCGGCCGGCCGTTTCGGGGAGGTAGCTCATCGATGAATTTGCAGTCGGTCGTTGTGGCGTAGAACACGTTTCGCTTGATCGTCGCGCCCGTCATTGGACCTTCGCGCACGGACAGGTAGTAACCTCGCGGCGGCGCGATGATCTCGGCGATGATATTGTTTTCGCAGCGGTTGTTTAGCTTCAAGATGATGCCCTGCGATGTGCACCGATAGATCAGGTTTTCTGCGATCAACGTGTCACGTTGCCCACCATCGGTGCGGATCGCGGCCTGCATCTTCATCGGTGCGACGAGGTGATGAATGTAGTTCCGACGAATGACGTTTCCGCCAGCCGCGCCGCGAACGTAGATGCCGTTTCCGTCACCGAGCAACTCCATCGCGTGGTGGATTTCATTCAGTTCGATCATGTTGTCTCGGGTGTGCAGATACTGAACGATGTCGTTGCGCAGCGGCCGCTTCGGCAGGTCGTCGATTTCGTGACGCCGGATGGTCTTGGTCAGTTCTCGTCCGCCGCGCGTGAAAAAGTCTGTCATGCATCCCGAAACGATGATGCCAGTGTAGGGCGTGTGGTGAATCAAATTGTTTGCGACTCGGTTCTGGCCACTTTGCCAAATCATGATGCCAGCCGAGTGCGAGTAGATTCGGCCAATGTGATGAATGTGGTTGTTGAAAATCAAATTGTTGTGATTGACGTCTTTGGTTCCCGGACCGTAGCCGGCCAGAAGAATGCCGCTGCCACCGACACTTTGGACGTGGTTACCCGTGATCTCGTTTCGTTGGGCATGCAAGTCCAAGCGGATCGCACCACCACCACTGTGTGCGAACCGGCAATTCTGAATCCTGCAGTTCTCGGTGCCGCGAAACCGGACGAGTGAGCTGGCTTTGTCATGCATCTCCCAATCGTGTTGAAGCCCCGCATCGTCCGCAGCGACCGTGTAGCGATCACCGTGCATGAACGTCAGTCCGCGAAAACACAAGCCGCGAACGGGCTGGTCGTTGGAACTATGCTTGTCGATATCGCCTTCCACACGAATCAACTCGGTCAACTGGGGGGCAAAAACCTTCGAGTCACCGCGTGGCCACAAGTAGAGCTTTCCTTGTTGCGAATTCAGTACCCATTCTCCCGGCTGATCCAACTGCTCGATGGTGTTTTCCAACCAACATGAATCGGTTTCTCTTAGGAAATGCAACGCGCTCATTGCGTAGGTGGCATTGATCGACGTTTGGGCAAACTTGCCTTCTGCGTCAACGGACTTGAGCGGCAAGATGTTCACAATCCAGGCGTGGTGAGGTCGAACAACAACTTCGACGTCTGTCACGTTCGACCAACTCTTTAGAAAACCATCAGGAAAGTGGACCTTGTGTCTGCTTCCGTCTAGAGGAGGAATGAAGCCCGCGGATCGCGCTCGTGGCAACAATCCCTCCGTGTCAAAGAGGGCTTTGAATTTTCCGGAAACATCGGCGACTTGCACCTTCCCAATCGCCGACTCGGGCAAGCCGGGAATCGGTTCAACAACCTTTTGCCAGTTGAATATCTCTTGTCCGCCGCTGAAGATCGGCGTTTCGCCTGGGTAAGCGGCATAGGTGGTCGTCAAACTGTTCGGGGCAGAGTCCTGGATCCCGAATACGATGGTTTCCGAGACTTGATAAGTGCCACCCCGAACCAGGACGCGGATGTCTGTTGCGTCGTCAGCGACTCGGTCACGTACCGCGTCGCGAGCGCGGCGAAGCGTCGCGAAGGGACCGTCGGAGAGGTCTGCGTTGGGCGAGTCTAGCGTGCCTGACCATTCGTCAGAGCCATCGGTTGAAACGAAGAAGTCGGCTACGGGCTCATCCGCGCCACACAGCGTCGTTAACAGCACGGTCAAGCATAGCGATCGAAGGAATGTCGTTATCATCGTTCTGATAGAGGCTCGTACAAGTTGTGGCTCTCCGTCCGATCACTCGGGGTATTCCGTCAGAATCTTGCCGTCGAACTGGAAATCATCCGCGGTAATGTGCCCCCAGCCTCCGGGTGCTTGGTCGACGATTTTGATGAACACCTTTTGACCCGCGTAGGGTCCAAGTTTCCACTCATGGTTTTGCATCTGTTGCTTGTTTGCACCCCGGGCGTGCAAGATCTCTTTGCCATCAGCAGTACACAGCGCCACATACGTCTTCGTGCCGTTGCCGCCGCCGACCCGAAAGGTCATCGTTCCCTTTTTCGGGATAAATAAAGGCGACACAACGACTCCCATCTGTGAGTCCTTTCCTTTCTTCGCATCTGGCGAAGCTTCAAGTGTCGTCAAGTAAAATTCGCCTTGCTTGTTGTACTCTTGGCGGTTGTTGATGAAGTGCTGGCGATTGCCAATCAAGTGCCCGAAATCCCCGTCGACCACTTTCCAGGGGAGTAGCTCGCCTGACTCGAAGTCCAACGATGCAGAACGTTTGGATTGACCAGCCGGGATCTTGGCCGCGACACCTTTGCCGGATTGCTTGCCCCCAGTTGATTGACTCAAGTTGATCCAACCGAGTCGGTCGCTGGACGGAATCTCGCGGCGATAGGTCGTCAGTTCGGCGGTCAACTCCGCGACGACGTCCGGGTACTTTGTTGACACATTCTCGGCCTGCCTCGGGTCGGTGCCCAAGTCATACAGTTGCGTCGGCGGCGCATCGACTCGGATTCTACCGTCGGTAATGTCGCTGTTGACCAATCCGGTTAGCTTCTGCGAAGCGGCGCCGCCCAAGAGGTGATCGCCGATGTTCTTACCCTGGAAACCGCCTTCGTCCTGCGCGGGAATGAAAACCCAGTTGCCTTTGCGAATCAACAAATGTTTCGGACTATTTGGTGAAATCACAAGCAACTCACGCGCTGGGTTTTCTGCCTTGCCCTTGAACTCGTCGAGTTGATTGACTCCGTCGATCTCGGCGTCCGTGGGGATGACGCCATCGGCAATTGCACCAAAAGTCGGTAGTAGGTCGATTTGGCTAACGAGTGCGTCGGATGCGGTTCCTGCGGGGACCTTGCCTGGCCAACGGACAATGAACGGCACGCGGTGTCCGCCCTCCCAGGCTCCGAACTTGTGACCAAGAAGTATCCCGTTTTGTCGGTGCCCCGCTTGCCAAGCTTCCTGTCCCGTGTTGTTCAGCATGCCGCCGTTGTCACTGGTAAATACGACCAGCGTGTTTTCGGCAAGCCCTTGTTCGTCCAAGGTTCGCAGCACCTCGCCAACGATCCAATCCAGCTCGTGAACAAAGTCACCATAAAGCCCGCATTGGCTGGTGCCTTTGAATTTTGGATGCGGCGTGAACGGGTGATGAATGTTGGTGGTTGCGAGGTACAAGAAAAAGGGTTCGGATGCCTTGCGCTGCTTGATCCAATCAACGGCCTTTTCGGCCAGCGTTGTGCCGACGTATTCATCGCGGTATCGCTCGTGTGCTTTCTTTGCACCGCCGATCGCCTTGTAGCCGCCTTTCTCGGGAAACTTTTGAGTGACCGACTCGGTCTTCATCACGAACGGGTCCGCGGGATCGTAGTCGACGACACTGTGGTTTTCGACATACACAAACGGGGGTCCGCTGTTGACCGTGGGCATGCCAAAGTAGTAGTCGAAGCCAAGTTCGAGCGGACCGGGTTTCAGCGGTTTGTTCCAGTCGGCTTTGTCTTTGCCAAACCCCAGATGCCATTTGCCGATGATTGCCGTTTCATAACCCGCCGATTTCAAGACACTGGCGATCGTGGGCCGTGATGTGTCGATGGTCAGCTTGTTGGTGAAAGGAAGCGGTCCCCAAAAGTTCTTGCGCAGCGGATACCGGCCCGTCATCAATCCGTAGCGAGACGGTGAACAGACCGCCGACGCGGTGTGAGCGTCCGTGAATCGGCGACCTTCTGCAGCAAGTCGATCGATGTGAGGCGTTTGAATTTTGGTCGCACCGTAACAGCCCACATCGCCGTAACCAAGATCGTCTGCATTGATCAGAACGATGTTCGGTTTGTCCGCGGCACCGGCGGTCGCGGAAAGGAACAACAGCATCGTGGCCACGGTTGGTACAAATCGTCGATTAGGCATGGAGTAGGTTCTAGTTGGTGTCCCGTGGGTAAGCGACTCTTTCAAACTGCCAGCATAGATCGGCTGTCCCAGCCGAGAATGCGTGGGGCAGGTTTCGATGCGGACCGTCGGCTACGATGCGATCACTTCATCGCGGAGCCTGCCAGCTTTGCCCCGTTGGTTGAGAGGATTTGGAAGTGATGGATGCCAACTTTTTGGCCGTCGGCATACTTCCAGACGACTTTTTTATCACGATTCACCTCGAAAAGTTTCGGTGCATCCGGGTCGGCGCGACCCGCTGCGTAGCTGGTGATCACGATGTTTCCGTTCGGCAGCACTTGGGCCCCACAGGGATCTTGCAACCAGTCGCCAGGCAGATCGTCGTTCGTGAGAGTCCAGACGATCTTTCCATCCGGGCCAAAGTCGACCACGCGGTTACCGTGCGTACAACAGACAAGGGTGTGTCCATCGCCATGGCGAATAGCGGTGAACGGCCACGTATGAATTTTGTGTTCGGTGTCACCTTCGACTGTCGTGTCCAATTTGTTCAGCACTTTTCCTTCGGCGGAGTAGTTGAAGACCGCGAAGTCGAATAGGTGCGGGGCGAGATACGTTCCGTCGGTGGTCTTCCGCGCCATGCGAGTCTGCATGTGATGGTTCTTCTTCTGGCAAGCCAGTGGAAATTCCAGCATCACCTTGCCATCGGAGCTGACTTCCAGGAGCCGCGGGTTCTTTCCGGCTTCCGTGATGACAAAATTTCCGTTCTCGATCGGTTGCGCGCTGTTCACTTCGCTCTGGGTGCCCTTCCAAATCAGCGTTTCGTTTTTCTCGGCATCCAGTTTGATGACAGCACCCCCTTTGTATTTCTTTGACATGCTAAGCGTGAGAATAATGCTGCCGTCTTCCATGACGTAACCATCTCGCGTGGAAGCCGGGTACTTCCAGCTCAGCTTTCCGTCAGAACCCACGAGGTACGTGTTCTTTCCGCAGGCAAGGAAGCTGTGCGTGATCTCTTGAGCAGAGATGGTCGACGTGAATATCGCGGCAAAGAATACCGCTGTCATGCGTACTCTTGAATTCATGAATTGATCTCTTGGTTGAGGGGGTGATTTCGAGTTCTTGCTGGGAATTGCCAAGCTACTTTGCGAGCGACGGTCCTGGGGATGATTGGTACAATCGGCAGTGTCCCGTAGACGGTGGGCCCGGGGAGCCAGCCGCAGATCTCGACGTGGTTGCGATGCGCAAGGGGCAGTGCCTAGCTTTCCAACGCGAGTTTGCCGACTTGCACGGCAGCCCCCATGTTTGCGATGCCGGGGCCGACATAGTTTCTGCCGAGTGGCAAGATCATCGGTTCTTCGTAAGGTCGATGAGGCAACATCGCAGCGATTTCATTCAGTCGATT
>JBCBOT010000362.1:0-8326 GCA_039821165.1 Planctomycetota bacterium
GTACGAACGATGCGGAGGTTTCCACTGATTCGGATGCTCTCTTCGATGACGGTGCAACCACGGCGACGTTTACCATCACCCCGTCCGCGTTCCAGACTTCGACGGCGAACATCACGCTTCAGGCGACGAACGATATTACCGTCGATGCGGCGATTACCCTTACGCAAGCCGGCATCACACTGGCGTTGCAGGCGGGGCACGACATCATCATCAACGCGAACATCACCGGAGCGAGTTCGAACCGGTTTATTTTTGAAGCGGACTCCGTCCATACCACCGACGGGCTCGGATCCACTGTGGGGGCGAACAGCGACGGGACACTTTCAATCGCCGGTGTCACGGTCGATTCCGCTGGAGGCGACATTCATCTTCTCGGGGAGTTGTTCACGATCGACCCCTTGGCTTCGATCGCGGCCGGCGCCGGGGACGTGTACCTTTCGGAATCGGACGGCGGTGGCTTTGGTGCGGCTTGGACCTCCGATGATCTGGCGAGAATCTCGTCGACGGGAACGCTCACTCTAGGACAGGCGATCACGGCGGGAACGGATAACACTGGAGCGGGTTCGCAGACAATCACGGTAAGCAATGTCTCTGTCGGCGCGAGAACGTTCGCGTCAACTGTCGCGGGGACGATTCGTTTTGTCGCCAATGACGGGGTGTCGTTTACCGACGCTCTGACGACCAACCAGAGTCTCGTCATTGATGCCGATGCTGACGACGATGGCGTTGGTTCGTTTTCGAGTGCCGCCCTCGGCGATGTGACCACAAACAATTTCGACGTGACGATCGTGGCCGCCGACCTTTCGATGAGTGGTGACCTCGATGCCGGCACAGGGCACGTCTCGATCACAACTTCGGATGGAAGCGACATCGGTATTGGTGATCCGTCAGCCAGTGGGATGCAAATCAGTCGCAACGAATTCGCTCGCATCAGTGCGAATCGCTTGGAAGTCGAAACCACGGGCGTCATTGCGGTGGATGACATCCGGGAGGCGGATAGTGATGAAATCGGAACCGTCCTGTTGAGGGCCACGGGCGCCGGTTCGACGGTCACCTTCACGAGTGAAGCCTCGTCGTTCAATGCGCTTGAGGTCGAAGCCACCGACGGCGTCACGGTCGGGATCGGTCTTACGACCGATATCGGCGGGATATCCATCAACGCGGATACCGACGGGAACGATAGCGTTGGTGCACTGACGGTCTCGAGTGGAGTGACGATTGACTCCGGCGATGCTTCGATCCTGTTGATCGCGGACTCGATTGACTTGAGTGGCAGTGTAGATAGCGGGACGGGTGACGTTACGATTCAGGATTCGGACGGCAACGGAATCGATTTTGGTGCGTCGACGGGCGGGCTGGATCTCTCGGACGCCGAGTATCAAAGGATTTCCGCCGCCAACCTCACGCTCGAAACGGACGACGACATCGCAGTCGTCGGGATCACTTCTCCGTCGTCGATTGCCGGGACAGTGAATCTGATTGCCGATGGCGCCGCGTCCCAGGTCACATTCAATACGACCGGTTCTTCGTTCGGCAGTTTGACCGTGTCTGCGAATGAAGGAATCACTGTCGGCATCGACTTGGCGACGACCGGTGGCACCCTGAGTCTTGATGCGAATCGGGATACGAGCGTTGACAACACTGGAACGTTGACAGTGAGTGCCGGTGTAGCGGTCACAACGAACAATGGCGCGGTCACGGTTTCGGCGAGCGATGTTGCCCTGGCGGGTACTCTCAACGCCGGAACCGCCTCGATCACGATCAGTGAAGACGGAACCGGCGTTGTGGTCGGAGATGGTGGAGGGACGGGCTTCATTCTTTCGGGTGCCGAGTTGGCATTGATGAGTGCAACGGGGCTGACTCTGAACACCACTCGCGGCGTTCAAATTGAAGAGGTTCAGGCCTCAGACAGCAATGGGATAGCGGGCGTCTTTGCAATCAACGCCGACCAGGGAGTCACGCTCTCCGCCGGGCGAACGGCGACGTTCCACTCGCTCTCCATCGCGGCTAACACTGGCATCACGCTCAATGGAGATCTATCGACCGACACGGGCAACCTCGCACTCGACGCAGATGCGAACGATTCGAATGACGGTTCGGACGATCTCACTTTTTCGTCAGGGGTGGTCATTGAGTCCGCCGGAACGCTGACATTGGAATCGACCTCTGGAACACTCTCGGCGACCGACACCCTCACGTTGTACGCCGCTGATGGGATCACAATCGCCAACAATTTCAGTGTGGGAGCCTCGGGTGGATTCGGGTTGACGATTGACGCGGACAGGGATGCAGGGGACGGGGTCGGAACGTTGACGGTCGCGTCGGGAGTCACAATCAATGCGGCTGCCACCTCGACCAGCGTCACCGCCAACGATCTCGACTTGCAAGGCGCTCTGAACACGACCGCCGTGACGGTTCAGTCGACGGGCGGGCTGGGTTTGGGGGACACCGCAGTCTCAGGAGGAATGCATGTCTCCAAAACAGAGTTGCAACAGGTTGGTGCCGCGAGTCTCGTGCTAAATGTCGATGGGAACCTCGTGGTGGACAACGTGGCTACCAGTGATTTTGGCGGCGCCCTCACGATGGCCGCGACTTCGACGGCGACGTTTTCGGGGACGGCGTCAAGCTTCACCGAGTTAAGCGTCAGCGCCAACGAAGGCGTGGCTTTTGACGTTAGCGTCGCGAGCACCACCGCTGGGATCACGGTGAATGCGGACTCTGATGCGAATGACGATACCGGAACACTGTCGGTCGCCTCCGGTGCAACTCTATCCAGCGGCGGAAACAATATCAGTTTGACCGCAAACGACGTTAGTTTTGCTGGTGTCGTCAATGCGGGTGCTGGTTCGATTTTCATCACCGACTCGGATGGAAGCGGTATCGGTCTCGGTGCGGCGACTGTGGCGGGTGGGTTGAATCTGGTGAATGCGGACCTCGACGGTGCGACCCTCATCGCTAGTGGCCTGACGTTTTCGACGAGTGGTGGAAGCCAAATCGACAATGTCGCCGCGACGTCGTTGGCAACGACAACGCTTAACGCCACAGACTCCATTTCGTTTGTCAACAACGCCTCGTCATTCGGAAATATCTCGTTCAATTCTGACGACCGGATTTCGGTCGGCGTGGACGTGTCCGGAGGAGTCTTGACGTTGGACGGAGACGCTAACGCGACGGCGGATACGAATGACGACATCGTGTTCAGTGATGGTGTGCAAGTCACCGCAGACGACCTGACTTTGCGTGCGGCCAACGGGCAAATGATGGGGCTGGGAGCATTGACTCTCAATGCGAACGATCAGATCCAGATCGAGCATTCGCTTTCAGTCACGGGTGTGTTGTCGATCAATGCCGATGCAAATGCGGACGGGACTGGGACACTTTCGGTTGCAGCCGTCGCGGATGTTTCGACATCGAATTCACAGCTTTCATTGGTGACAAGCGATCTAACACTCAGTGGAACGTTGAGTAGCGGGACGGCCGCGCTGCAGATTCAGGACTCAGATGGATCAGGAATCGATTTAGGTTCGAGCACGTTCAGCGGTGGACTTGTGATCGATTCCGCGGCTCTCGCGAGCATGACTGCGGGCGATCTTCTGATCACGACGGCGGGGAATCTCGGTGTGGGTGCGGTCAACCAACCTGCCAACATCACCGGGCAAGTCCAACTGGATGCGACAGGTTTGTCATCGCAAATCCAGTTCGACTCCGGTACGTCTTCGTTTTTTTCACTGGCAGCCAATGCCGTCAGTGGTATTGCGGTTCAGCAGGCAATCACCACGACGACCGGTGGTATGGCTCTCAATGCCGATTCGGATGCCGATGGAACCGGCAATCTCGATGTGGCGGCGACGGGCTCGCTTGTGACTTCAAATCAGGCCGTGCAAGCCACTGCGGCCGACGTGGATCTTCAAGGTGTCATCGATGCCGGAAACGCTGGGGTCACGATCGCAAGTTCGACCGGTGCGGATATCGGGCTCGGGAGCGTCACCGAGACGCTGAACATCACGGGTGGGGAACTCGCACTGATTACATCCGGGAATGTCACGCTTCAGACGACGGGCACCATACGCGCAGATGGGTTAGTCGCTACCGATTCTGCAAATGCGGACCTAATCACGCTTCGTGCGGAACAGCAAATCGATTTTCAAACATCAGGAAACGTTTTGGGGGCGTTGGTCGCGAACGCTGAAAACGGTGTCCTTGTTCGTGGTGACCTGCAAACGGTCGTCGGCGATCTGTCGGTCGACGGAGACTCGAACAATTCCACGGACACGACGGATGGAATCACGTTTTTAGACGGAGTCACGGTTCAATCCGCCGGCGTTCTGACACTTGATGCGACGGCCGGCATGATGACGGCGAGCGGATCCTTGAGCCTACTGGCAGCGGATGGCATCGTCATTAGCGATTCATTGACGGGAACGGCGGGTGTCGGAACGTTGACGATCAATGCCGACACGGATGCGGGCGATCAAACAGGAACGTTGACGATTGCCGTTGGTGCCACGATCAATACAAACGACCGCATGGCGAGTATCACAGCGGAGGATCTCGCTCTCGATGGTGCGATCGACTCAGGGGCGGCTGTCTTGGAAATTGTCGATTCAGATGGAGATGGAATCGGACTTGGGGCGTCGGCGCCGAGTGACGGAGTGGCAATCTCGGGAGCTGAATTGCAGCGCATCAGCGCGACCGATGTCCGTCTGGAATCCTCGGGCAACATTGACGTCGATCAAGTCACGGCTGCGAATAGCGACAACCTTGCGGGAACAACATTCCTGGTCTCTGCAGCTGAGGTGACGTTCTCACTGAATGGAGCCACCTTCAATGCGCTGTCGGTGGCGGCGGCTCAGGGCATCGACATCGATGGTGACCTGACCACCGATACGGGCAATCTCGTGTTGGACGGAGACTCCAATTCAACGGACGATGGGGGCGACGATGCCATCGTGTTTGCGAGTGGTGTCCAAGTTCAGTCGGCCACGACATTGACTCTGGCGGCGGCGACGGGAGCCATGACGGCAGACGACCTGGTACTACGCGCGGCGGAGGGGATCAAGCTTGAGCACGCACTGTCAGCCACCGGATCACTCGCGATCAACGCGGACACCACAACCAGTTCTGCGGGAGCATTCGAGTTGGCTTCGGGAGCAGTGTTGTCGACTTCGAACCAATCGATTTCGATCACGGCGGACGACTTGATTCTCGGAGCGAATCTTGACAGTGGGACGGCGTCGATCGCCGTCATTGAGTCGGACGGGGATGGGGTCGGTCTAGGCGACGCCACGGTCGCGACCGGACTCAATTTGACCGGGGCGGAATTGCTAACGTTCACGGCGGGAGATTTGACGCTGGAATCCGGCGGCGCGATCGTCGTCGAGAATGGTGTTCAGAGTGCCGGTGTTACCGGTGCAACGATTCTGCGCTCCGGCGGGACGGTCGCGTTCTTGAATCAAGCGTCGACGTTCGGTGGCCTTCAGGTGGAAGCCGATGATGGGATCGACATCGATGTGAGCCTGACCACGACGTCGGGTAACCTGACACTTGACGGCGATTCCAATGGTGCAGCCGACACACTGGACAACATCGACATCGCGGCGTCGACACTGAATTCGGCCGGCTCCCTCGTCCTCTCCGCGACGACAAGTGGAATTGATTCCGATTCCCATCTGACACTGAATGCGAACGATGGGGTCACGCTTTCGAGCCGTCTTACTGCCGGCGGAACGTTGACGATCAATGCGGACAGCGACAGCGGCGACGGGGTGGGAACGTTCGAGATTGCCAGCGGCGTGGCGGTGACTTCCACCGGAATGTCGATCGAGGTCACAGCGAACGAAATCGATTGGCAGGGCTCGATCGGTGACGCCACAACGGCCCTCGCGATCACGGATTCGGATGGCGATGGGATCGGTTTGGGGGTGGCACCAGGTGCCGGTGGAATTGAGATCACAGGGAGTGAGCTTCAGTCACTGACGGCGACGACGTTCACGTTGACGACGAATGGGGAGGTGATCGTTGGTGGGATCACCGCAGCGAACAGCAATAACATTTCCGGAACTCTGACGATAAATGCGGCGGAGATCACCTTTGATTCGGGGACCTCGACTTTCAATACGTTGGTCGCACAGGCCAACCAGGGAATCTTGGTCAATGGCAATTTGATCACCGACACTGGAGAACTGACGCTCGATGGTGATACCAACGCCTCAGTCGATGTCGGGGCGGACTCCATCGATTTCACAAGTGGGGTTCAGGTGCGGGCTGCGACTGTCTTGACGCTTCGTGCCGAGACAGGTTCTTTGACTGCTGCAGATGCCACGTTCCAAGCCGCCGAGGGCATTCATCTTCAACACTCGTTGGCGGCCACCGGAGCAATCAGTTTTGAGGCTGATACGACCACGGGATCAGCGGGTGTGTTGACGCTGGCGACCGGGGCGAATCTGACCACGAGTGATTTCGCGATCAGCATTTCGGCCGACGATCTTTCGCTTGGGGGCAACATCGACAGCGGTACCGCAGCGACCACGATCACGGAGTCGGACGGCGATGGGATCGGGCTCGGTGATGCGACTGTTGCGACGGGACTCAATCTAAGTGCAGCCGAGTTGCTCTTGTTTACGGCCGGGGATCTGGAGTTGGTTTCTGCTGGTTCCATCGTGGTTGACAACGGTGTTCAGAGTGCCAGTGTGACCGGTACCACGTTCCTGCGTTCCGATGCGACCGTGTCCTTCGTCACGCAGGCGTCTACCTTTGCCGCGTTGAATGTTCAAGCCGACGACGGCGTCGACATTGACGTCGACGTTTCGACCTCGCAAGGGGATCTGTCGATCGACGGCGACGCCGATGGTGCAACCGACACCCGCGACGACATCGATATCGCTGGGGGGATAAGTTTGACATCATCCGGATCGATCCATTTGTCTGCATCGACCAGCGGTATCACATCGGATGCGGACCTAGCGCTTGTCGCTAACGATGGGGTATCAATCGGGGATGATCTCTCGGCTGGTGGTGTGTTGAACGTCAATGCCGACAATGATGCGGGAGATGGACTCGGAACGTTTTCGATCGCGACGGGCGCCGTCGTTACGTCCGCTGGAATGTCGATTAACGTGACGGCGAATCAGGTTGACTGGCTTGGGTCCATCGGAGATGCCGCGACAGCACTCTCCTTGACGGACTCCGATGGGGATGGAATCGGATTAGGTGTCTCGCCTGGTGCCGGTGGGATCGAGATTTCGGGCACGGAACTACAGGGTTTGACGGCAACCTATCTGACACTGACCACCACCGGCGATATCACCGTCGAAGGCATCTCGGCGGCAAACAGCAACAATGTCTCAGGGGTGGTGGAGTTGATTGGGAACCAGATTGCGTTCGGCGCAACCGGTTCGACTTTCAACGCGCTCACGGCAAGAGCCTCGCAAGGGCTGACGGTCAACGGGAATCTGACGAGCGACGTCGGTGATTTAGCGCTCGACGGAGACTCCAATGCGGCGAATGATGTCGGTCCTGATTCGGTTGTCTTTGCCGATGGAGTTCAGATTCAATCTGCGGGCTCACTGACTTTGGCCGCTGAATCACGTGAGATGAGCGGCGACGCTCTCACGCTTCGGGCGGCCGATGCCATCGTGATCAGCGATTCCCTCGCTCTGACGGGAGCGTTGACGGCCGATGCCGACACCGATGCGGGCGACGACGATGGACGTTTCGAAATCACGACAGGCGAGAGTGTTTCTGCTGACTCGATCGATCTGACCGCGAACGACTTCGTTTTCTCGGGCACCGTCGTTAGCACAGGTGCCCTTGCGATTCACGATTCCGATGGATCAGGGATCGGGCTCGGTCAGACGGCGATTGTCAACGCGATTCATCTCACCGATTCGGAATTGCAGCAGCTCACCGCCACCGACCTCACGTTTGAAACGGGCGGTAACTTTGTCCTCGATGATGTCTCGCAACCCGCGTCGATCACGGGAACGGTTTCACTGCAAGCGACCGGTGGGTCATCGATGATTGCGTTCTCGAATAACGCTTCTTCGTTTGGAACGCTAGCACTTACGACAACTGACGGGGTCGTCGTCGATGCGGACCTGACAACATCCGGCGGGTTGACCGTCGTCGCGGATTCCGATGCGGGCGATCAGATCGGTACCTTGCAAATCGGTGCGGGGGCATCCATCAATTCGATCGGCCAAACGGTTTCACTCACGGCCAATGACGCTGAGTTATCGGGGGCCCTCAACGTCGGTAGTGGTTCGATAACCTTCATCGATTCCGATGGTTCTGGAATCGGGCTTGGTGACGCGATCGTTGCCGATGG
>JBCBOT010000363.1:0-8304 GCA_039821165.1 Planctomycetota bacterium
CGGGGATGAACAATCGCCTCGAGATCATTCAACGCGAGACGACTGGCAGCGCTGTCACCAAAAACCAGTTTCGCGAGCTCCGCACGTTGGACACTACCGCTCGAATCCAGAATCCCAGTCCCGAAGCGATCGACCAACTCGGGTATGACATCGGCGCGTTCGAGACATTTCCGCGCGATCGCATCGGCGTCGATCCAACAGGCACCCCAATCGGCCAGAATCCGCGCGGCCGTCGACTTGCCGCCCGCAGGGCTCCCGACAATCCCGAGCAAGAAGCTCATGGCTCGTAGAGCCATGCCGAACAGGAAGGACAAGGAACCAAGACCTGCAGACGAATGCGGTCGATCATCTGCGTCGTCAACGTTTGGTTGCAGCCCTCGCAACATCCGTCTTCCACCGGCGCGAGCGATTCCGCCCCCTTGCCTTCGTAAAGCCGTCGATAGTCCCCGCGAAGGCTGACCGGAATTTCCTTTTCGTACTTCTCTAACTCGACGCGAACGTGATCCAAGTCCGCCGCGACCACCTCCATTCGCCCTTCAATGGATTGCGCTCGCTCCTTCTGCTCTTTGGTCACCTGAGCAAGTTCTTTGTCAGCCTCTTTGACGGCCTCATTCAATTGGTCGATTCTCTCAAGACCTTCCAGAATCTCATCGCTCTGAACGCTGTTGGCCTGCTGGTCGGCTGCGATCTGCTCCTTGAGGAGATCGAACTCTTTGTTGCTTGACGCGGTGTTGAGCTTCGCCTTGAGGTCTTCGATTCGATCCTCTCGGCCTTGCAATTGAAGCTGCTTCTCATCGCAAGCCATCGTGGCGGTCTTGACGTTTTGCCGTGCCGTCTCGAGCTTTTCGGTCGCCTGAACGACCATCGCTTCACCGGCCTTGATTTGACGTGGGCCCCGCTTCAGTTGCCCCTCCAACTCCGCCACCTGCGTTTGCAGCGAGTGCAGACGACGAAGCAGATCGCTTGAGAGCGGAGTCTTGTTGTCGACAGCCATTGAACCAACTGAGTTTTCGAGCCGGAGAAACCGAACGGACTCGATGTGATGCCCGCCTCGCCATAGTCTACCTTCGCCTACGCGATGCGCGAAACGGGGGAGAGGTTCACTACGACACGCTTTCCCGCAACCATGAAATCAAAGGCTCACGACGCAACATCCCCTTGCGATTTGCCCATCGACTCCGCAGCGTCTCGGGCAGCTTGAATTCATTTACAGACACGGGACGCTCCCATCGCGCGAAGGATTCCGTGACGGGAGAAACATCAACGCGTTGATCACCTTCCCATTCGATCCAGAGTTCGACACGCCGGGTATCCTCGCTGCACATCACCACCGCGTTTCGAATCGCCGCCAACGCGGCATAACGAGTCTCAATCCGAACGGGGTCCACATTGTGTCCGTTGCTCAACGTGATCCGGTCGCCAGACCGCCCCACAATCTCGAGTTGATCCGCCTGGTCATCCCAACGCACCAAGTCCCCCGTATCGAACCATCCGTCCGCCGCCAGCACGTCGGCAGTGGCTTCCGGATCGTCAAGGTAACGCGACATCAAATGCCGCCCGCGGACAAACAACCGCTCGCCTTCGATTCGGTGCTCCCATCCGTCAACAAACCCACCCACACGTTCTGCGATGGAACTCTGCGGAGTCTGGCTACAGATCACAGGCCCTGTCTCCGTCAGTCCGTAGCCTTGAATCACCGTCACGCCGCGATCGCGCCACGCTTCGAAAGCATCCGTCGCCATTGACGCTCCACCACAGCCGAGCAGTCGCAACGCATCCGTATGGGTGTCAATCAAACGCTCCGCCAAACTCGGCACGGCATTGATCAACGTCGGCCGCGTCCCCGCGTAGTCCTCCCAACCCTGGAACCCACGACCGATTGCCAAACGACAACCCGACAACAGCCAAGTTCCCAAATCGCTCGTCCGCGCATAACCGTGTGAAATCGAAAGCAACGTCAAACGAAGGTCGTCAACCGATTGTGGCACGGCCCGCAACTTCGCAGCCGCGTTGGAATGCAAACTGGCGTGCGAAAGCACCACTCCTTTTGATTCTCCCGTCGTGCCTCCCGTCCACAAAATCAACGCGTCGTCGTGCGGCGCTAACGCGACACGCCCGCCCAACTCGCAAGGTGCCGTTGTCGCACTACGAAGAGACTCTTCGATGATCGAACGCTTTTCTGTTTCATCGATCCAATAGAGAGAGAATCCGTCACAAGCCTCGAGACCTTGACGGCAAACGTCCTCGTAGGCGACTCCACCACTGCAATCAATCGGCGCTTCGACAAACCCCGCGACCGGACAACTCAACGCGAGAATCACATCGTGCCAAGTGTTCTCGACGACATGCGCGACGCAGACCCGTCGATCACCACCATCAAAAGCTGCCAAACGATGTGCGGTGCACTCGACGAGCCGGGCAAGAGCCGCCCAAGACATCACGTCACGCCCACCGTCCAAGTCAGCGTCCGGCGCGAGCAACAGCGCTGGATCGCGGGGACGCTGAGCGGCATGTTTCAAAAGCGATTCAATTAGCATCGCGACTCACCTGAATTCGACACGTAGCAGGCGGCGTTTTAACGTTCTGATCGACTCGAATCGAGTATGCTGTGGAGGCAACGATCATTCCTCGGGCTCACCGCTATGTTTCGCTGGACAACCGCTTTCTGTTCTGCCCTCGTTATTACGGCCGGAACGTCCTTGGGTCTCGCTCAAGATGTGGATCCTAACGGCCATTCGTTGGTGACCGGATTCGTGCGTGAGCACTGCCTCGATTGCCACGAAGGCAAAGACTCCCCGCGTGGCTTTGACCTTTCCGATTTTGGACAACGCTCAATAGACGACGGGTCGGAGCAGTGGGAAAAATCGTTGCTTCGCATCCAAAGTCGTCAGATGCCGCCTCCGGATCAACACGCCATCGAAGAAACGGAATTCGAGGACGTCGTTCGTGAAATGACGTCGGCCCTGAACCTGCGTGCAAAATCACACCCATTCGCAGGCGACACCGCCGCCCTCCGCCGGATGACGCGGACCGAGTATCAAAACTCCATTCGCGACTTGCTCCAGCTCGACCTCGAAGTCGAATCGTTGTTGCCTCCCGACCCGTCCAGCGACGGCTTTGACAACATCACCGTCGATAACCTGTCGCCATTGCTTTTGGAACGCTACCTGACCACCGCTCAGCGTGTCAGCCGCGCGGCAGTGGGCAGTTCCGCGTCACGACCCGATGGGACGACCGTTCGTCTGCCCGCAGACCAATCGCAGGAAAACCATGTGCGCGGACTTCCGTTTGGGACACGCGGCGGAACGATCATCACCCATCATTTTGTTCACGACGGGGAGTACGAGTTCCAGGTGCGGTTGACGAGAGACCGTGACGAAAAGGTCGAAGGACTGAACGAGCCTCACGATCTCGACATCCTCATTGATCGCCAACGCAGACACCGCTTCTCGATCAAGCCACCTGTGGGCGGTAAAGACTACTCGACCATCGACCGCGAGTTGAACGTGCGCCTGCGTGTCTCTGCCGGCACACACCAAATCGGGGTCACGTTTGTTGAGAAGTCGAATTCCATCCGCGAGATCAAACGGCAACCGTTCGACGCCAGCTACAACCGCCATCGTCATCCACGGCAAACCCCCGCGCTGCACGAAGTCTCGATCATCGGCCCGTTCGACAAATCAGAGGCCTCCGAGTGGACCCGAGGCTCACTTCAATTGGAATTGCCACCCGATGTGTCACCGAGTTCGGCGGCGCGACGGGTTTTCTCGCCGCTCCTACGCCGGGCATTTCGGAGAGAAATCACCGAGGCAGACCTCGTAAGCCCGATGAGATTCTTCGAACTGGCTTATTCCGCCAACCAGTCAACGTCAAAGCAAGAGCGTTACCTCGCAGGGATCGAAGCCGGCCTGACGATGATCCTCGTGAATCCGAACTTCCTTCTTCACGCCCAGCGGCAACCGCGTGAAAGCCAACCCGGTGAAGTCTACGCGTTGCCGCAGGACGAAATCGCCGCGAGACTCGCGTCGTTCCTGTGGCGGAGCGTTCCAGACGATGAGTTGCTCGACGTTGCCTCTGAACAAGAACTTTCGGCAGAAGCACGACTGGAGTCCGAAACGCGACGAATGCTCGC
The DNA here is from genome assembly GCA_039821165.1 of Planctomycetota bacterium. Taxonomy (GTDB): domain Bacteria; phylum Planctomycetota; class Planctomycetia; order Pirellulales; family Pirellulaceae; genus Stieleria. Next base: position 4,133 of record JBCBOT010000363.1, read on the forward strand.
CGACGCGAAAAGCGAATCGCTTATCAATAGCTTCGCTGATCAATGGCTGTACTTACGCAACCTTCCAACCATCACGCCCGACCTGCGACAGTTCCCGAGTTTTGATAACAATCTCCGCGAAGCGTTCGCTGAGGAATCGAAACGATTAGTCGCCGATGTGATTCGTCGCGATGCCAGTGTGCTTGAATTGATTCGGACGGATCACGCGTTTCTCAACGAACGGCTAGCCGTGCACTATGGAATCCCAAATGTGGTCGGCAGTCACTTCCGTCGCGTCACCCTGCGTCCTGAGTGGAATCGAGGCGGATTGCTCCGGCAAGGCAGCGTCTTGATGGCCACGTCGTATGCGACCCGAACGTCCCCGACGATTCGTGGCGCGTGGGTTCTCGAGAATATTCTGGGAACGCCCCCTCCCCCTCCGCCACCAAATGTTCCGACGATCAATGAAACGTCGACAGGCGCCGAACTTTCGTTCCGAGAACAGTTGGCGAAACACAGGTCCGACGCGACCTGCGCGAGCTGCCACGACTTGATCGACCCCGTCGGCTTTGCGCTGGATCGCTACGACGCCGTCGGCCGGTGGCGTGAAGCGATCGAAGGGATTCCCGTTGACGCTCGCGGCTCACTCCCCGACGGACAGATCGTTGACGGCGTTGAAGCACTCGAAGACGGGATCCTCAAACGTCCCGAGCTATTTGTGACTTCGCTGGTAAAAAAGTTGATGACGTATGCATTGGGCCGGCCACTGACACATGCGGACGGCCCCACGGTGCGAGCCATCGTGGCGGACGCCGCACGGGAGGGATACCGATTCTCGGACCTCGTTGTCGGCATCACCCGAAGCACGCCATTCGTGATGCGGACCGCTCGCTGATCGAAGTCATCCTCACTGGCTCGTGTAACCGAAAAGGATGACGAAGAAACGCGTTTCGCTGTATACTTGGTCCGAAAGACTTTCTCCAAAAGGCGGTTCGATGGCGGCACTTCGAAAAACCCTTTCCCGACGAGCCATCCTTCGTGGTGCGGGCGCCGCGATCTCACTGCCGTTTCTGGATGCGATGACTGTTGCGGCGTCCGCCGCAGAGGCTTCCAGCCCGATCCATCGAATCGGTTACGTCTACATTCCGATGGGGTTCAATCCCGCGGGTTGGACCCCTGAGGGCGACAGCGGGACACTGGGCGAACTACCGAGCAGCCTTCAATCGCTTGCTTCCGTCAAGGAGCAGCTGATCGTGATGACGGGCATGGATTTGCAAAACGCCTATCCCGGTTCACACGCGACGAGCAACTCCGCCTTTCTCAGTGCCGCTCGGGCAAAGCTCACCGAAAGCACTGATTATTACCTCGGAACCACCGTCGATCAGATCGCAGCCAAGCAACTCGGCTCCGATTCGCCGTTGGCGTCGCTAGAGTTGGCGATGGATTCTTCGAATACCGTCGGTCAATGCGACAACGGTTACGCGTGCGTTTACCAAAACAATCTTTCCTGGTCCTCGCCGACGACACCATTGCCCGCCGAGTCACACCCGCGCCTTGTATTCGAGATGCTTTTCGGTGACGGTGGGTCGGCGAATGAACGGTTAGCTGCACTGCGCCATCGTGCAAGCCTGTTGGACACCATCGGCGAAGAGCTGCACCGATTGCAACGAGAATTGGGCGCCGGCGACCGAAACCGGATCGATGAATACCTCACCAGCATCCGCGAAGTGGAGCGGCGAATCGAGTCTGCCGAAAAATCCAGCCGTGACAATCCGCTACCCGATTTGGACCGCCCCGTCGGCGTCCCTGCATCCTATGCCGATCACGCGCGTTTGATGTTCCAACTGCAGGTGCTTGCGTTTCGCGGCGACGTAACCCGCGTTTCTTCGTTCCAGTTGGCCCGCGAAGCAAGCACCCGGACCTATCCTGAGATCGGTGTACCCGAACCACATCACCCCACGACCCATCATGGCGGCAACGCAGAAAAGCTGAAGAAGGTCGCGAAGATCAACCAGTTCCATGTCTCGTTGTTTGCCGAATTTCTCGAATCGCTCGCGGCGATTCCCGAAGGTGATGGCACGATGCTCGACCACTCACTCTTTCTCTACGGAAGTGGCATGGGCGACCCGGACGCACATGATCACACCAATTTGCCGATCCTGGTTGCCGGCGGCGCGGCGGGGAATCTCCGCGGAGGACGTCACATTCGCTACCGCGACCCTGAACCGCTTTCCAATTTGCACCTCACTCTGCTGAATCGAGTCGGGGTGCCACTGGAGAGTTTCGCCGATAGCACCGGTCGTATCGAAAAACTCTTCGATCCTGTCACGTTTTAGCGACAGCCGGTCCTCTCTTTCTGATAGCGCCGCCAGTTTCTCAGCGCGTGTTTCATGCGTTCTCGCGCGGTGGTGCAGTTCGCCGCGATTGTCTTTGCCGGGCTGCGTTCGCTTTCAAGCAAATTGACAGACTCTCTTTGACGCGCATTTCTCGCGGTCGATCCAACGATTGAGTCGACTTCCGTTTTTGAAGTCGATAGCACATTCCCCTTCCCGACCCATTCACAATTATCTCCGTCGAGTTTCTCCCAAAAGCACGATGCAGCGATGGCATCACGTCATTGCAACGTTGAAAAGGACGCGACGAACGAAAGGAGAGATACAGTGAGAATTCAGATTCGGCGATCTTTCGCAATCGCGGCTGGCCTGAGCTTCTGTAGCATCGGTGCCGTCGCACAGGCCCAAGAGTCCTACAAGGCACCTTCCAAGTGGCGTAACTTCAGCTCGAAGAAGAAGACAGTGCCGACGCTCCGGCAAGTCTCCGTCTTCGATGAACTGGAGCACGCAGCGGAGGAACTGATTCCGCCCGGTGATGCCGCACTGGATGCCAGCGCGATCCTACCTGAGCCGGTGGTAGAGCATGAGCCGAACTACAGCACTCATACGCCGGCACACAACCATGCTCCCGCTCACAGTCACGCGCCCGCGCACACCTACGCTCCCGCCCCGATGGCCACGAGCCATCCGACGATGGCGGCTCCCGCACCGTGCAACAGCTGCGGACCAAGCCCATACTCGGCTGCCACTTCGGCGACTTGGGAAGGCAGTTGCGCCCCGGCACGGCGCGGCCCTGTTCCGATCTCGCCGTACTTCGGTGGCTTCGACTTGTTGTTCTGGAATGTGACCAGCAACAACAATCAAATCTTCGTCGCCGATGATGCGACCAACGGGATGATTTACGAAGGTGACATCAACCCGGGTGCTTCACTTGGCTATCGGGTGAACGGCGGACGTTACTTCGGCTGTGGTCAATGGGGACTCGATGTCGCCTACCTCAGCTTCGACCCAGAGCGTGAATCACGCGAGGCATTCGACGGTGGCGGCGGCCTACGCCTGACTTTGCCGGTGCTTCGTGGCGTTGAAATCGATCGGGGTGGCGGTTTGGTCACCGTCTACGATGACTTCGACACCAACGCGACTCGTATCCGTGCGACACGTGACCTTCGGGTCCAAGGCCTCGAGATCAGCTTGGCAAACTTCGGACTCATGGGCGCACGCCGACTCGGCTCTTGCAACCCCGGCGGACTGTTCGGCGGAGCGTGCCGAAACGGAAACTACGGAAACGCAATCGGGCCCTTGGCTCGCGCCGCAGGCGGACGATCCCGCTTCTCGATGATCCAAGGTTTCCGATGGTTCCAACTCGAAGATGAATTGCAATTCGTCGGCGACGTGGACGGTACCGCCGGCTACTCCGGTACCGACTTGTATGCCACCATGGAAACCGAGAACAACCTTTACGGGTACCAGTTCGGCGGACTCTGGAGCTACTGCGTGTCACAGCGTTTGCTGCTGAACATCGGCGGTAAAGTCGGGCTGTACGGGAACCACGCACGATTCCGACATAGCATCGGGACGAGCACCATCGTGGCCAACACGGTCAGCCAGGGTGCGGGCGCCGGTGACATCAACACCGACTACACCGACACCGTGCTTGCCGGTCTGGGTGAACTCGACCTCGGACTCGGATACCGACTCAACTGCGGTTGGACACTTCGAGGCGGATATCGAATTCTGGCCGCATCAAACGTTGCAACGGCTCCGGGTTCCATCCCGAACGAATACGTGACCGCGGCATCGGCGGGTGCGGTTCGTGCCGATGACTCACTCGTGCTGCACGGGGCCTACATCGGCGCCAAC
>JBCBOT010000364.1:0-8258 GCA_039821165.1 Planctomycetota bacterium
CCCCCCACGCCCCCCCCAAGACGATGGGAAAGCCGAACCACGAGAAGTTGGTGAATGGTCGTCGTGCTCGTTTAGGCTTCGTGGTTTTACGTGATGACAGAACGGGGGCGGGACGCGCCGTAAACGCGGCCTCTTTAACTACCCGATGCCTAGCGTTTTTTCTTTGCCTTGACCGGCGCGTCGATCGGGATCAGCGGGAACACTTCTGAGGGGCTCCGGGCCTCATCCATCTTGGCGACAAGTCGTTCGACTTCCTGTGGATGTTCCGCGGCGACGTTTTTCGTTTCACCGACATCGCCGTCGAGGTCATAAAGTTCGACGTTCATGTTGCCGCGTGACATGTTCTGTCGCACCGCTTTCCACTTGCCGACTCGAATCGATTGTTGACCCTGATAGCCGGCGAATTCGCGATAGAGATACGGTCGCGGCGGTTGAGCCTTGCCGAGCAGCGTGGGAAGAATCGATACGCTGCCGGGGTTGGCGTTTGCTTCATCCGTGACGGCGTCCATCACGGTCGGCATCCAGTCTTCGAAGCCACTGACGTAGTCGCTCTCGCTACCCGGTGTGACTTTCCCAGGCCAGCGAACGATCGTCGGGACTCGAACGCCACCTTCGTAGAGTGATCCTTTCAGTCCCCGCAACTCGCCGACACTGTTGAAGAAGTCGACGTCGACTTCATCGTTGAGATGGGTTGCCCCGTTGTCGCTGGTAAAGATGACCAAGGTGTTATCCGAGATGCCGAGCTCATCAAGCGTTCGCAGCACATTGCCGACATAGGTGTCCAAGCGAGTGATCATTGCCGCGTAGGCGGCGCGCGGCGTGAAGTGCGGCGTGTATCCATAGCCTTTCGCGCGGACGAAGGGTGGATCATTCCAGCCGAGCGCGCGATAGGGTTCGAGGTCTTCGTCGGGGACGTGCAGTGCAACGTGCGGGATCACCGAGGGGTAATAAAGAAAGAAGGGGCCGTCCGCGTTATCGCGCAAAAACTTCAGTGCTTGTTCGTGGATTCGATCCGGCGCGTACTCGTTGCCTTTGAAAATGTCATAGCTTTTCGGATCGCTCGGGTCGCTGCCTTTGGGTAACGAAGCGTGGCCAGGCACGGGCGGTTCGTTGTCGAGCGAGACTTTTTGTTGGTTGCTCCAAAGGTAGTTCGTGTAGTAACTGTGCGCGTGGGCTTGGCAGTTGTAGCCGAAGAAGCGATCGAAGCCCTGTTGGTTCGGATCGCCCGTGGAACCGGTCGGCCCGAGTCCCCATTTGCCGAACGCGCCGGTCACATAGCCTTGTTGCTTGAGTCGTTCGGCGAGCGTCAGTTCTGCGTCGGGGATCGGGTATTGGCCTTCGGGTTTGACGGACCGGTTGTTGCGGACAAACGCGATGCCGGGATGCTTGCCGGTCATCAGCACGCAACGCGAGGGTGCACACACGGCGTTTCCGCTGTAGTGGCTCGTCAGTTTCATCCCCTGTGATGCCAGGCGGTCGAGGTTGGGTGTGCGAATTTTCTCTTGGCCAAATGCGCCGACTTCGCGATAGCCGAGGTCATCGGCAAGGATGAAGACGATGTTAGGCGGCGCGGATCGTGCGCTGGTTGTCAGCGCGAAGGTAAGGCAGAGGACTGCGATAAACCGGTAGGCGAATCGAGCGGTGAGCATGGTTGGACTTCGATGAGGGGGGGAAACAAGCGGCGACATCGGCGGTGGTTCGTTTGCGGCCGAGTGCGTTCGCCGCCATGGCTCCGGCGACCGCAAATGGCAACTTCATTTCGCCCAACGTCTGCGCGAGACGACGCATCGTTTCGTGGATTGGGGATTTCGCCACGAAGAAGGCGTCCGCCCATTTCACTACTTCCAAGATCGGCTCTTTCATTTCCACATTCTAACACCCAGCGACCTTTTTCGTCGGGTTAAAGCCGAGTTGACTCGGGGGTAGAATCCGGGTTTGACCGTCAGTTTTTGAGAGCAACTCCGTGACGCAACCGCAGGGCAGAACCGAACCACTTGGACCGCTGGAGTGCCACGTCGTCGATTTCGGGCCCGAGCATCCACCGTCCGCCGTCGCGGTGTTGTGTCACGGTTACGGAGCATCGGGACACGATCTGGTGGGTGTCGCCGGAGAGTGGATTCACTTGTTGGGTGAATCCGCCAAGCAGTTTCGTTTCGTGTGTCCGATCGCTCCGCATAGTCTGGCGGATCTTGGAATGCCTGACGGCCGCGCGTGGTGGCCGATCAATATGGCCCAGTTGATGGAGCATGTGCAGGCGAATCGTTTCGAGGAGTTGCATCGCAAAACGCCGCCGGGGATTGATGAAGCGCGCGAAATGCTTTCGGCGACCATCCGCGAGGCGGTGGCCGGCGTGACGTCGGAAGATCCGATTCCACTGGCGATCGGTGGGTTCTCGCAGGGTGCGATGTTGACGATGGACACGGCGCTCCGCGGCGAGATTCCGACTCCCGATATCCTGATTCAGTTTTCAGGGACGGTGGTTTGCCAAGAGGATTGGAGTTCTGCGATGCCAAAGCTCAAAGAAACCCGGGTGTATCAGTCACATGGCACCATCGATCCCGTGCTGCCCTATTCTTCAGCGACTCGCTTGCGAGACTTGATCGCCGCTGCCGAAGTCAAAGCTCAGTTCCATGACTTTGAGGGCCCCCACACGATCGACATCGATTCAATTGCGGCCACCGCGACAATGCTTCACCAACTCGTTGCGTCGGAATGATGAATCGAATCGCGAGCCGAAGACCCGCCGAAGGTGAGACCGAGCAGCCGTACTACCATGGTTTGATCGGGCGACTCGAAGGCGATTGCGCGGTCCAGGTGTTGAAGGACCAGTTATTTTGGATTTGTGAACTGGCCAGCAGCATTAGCACCGAACAAGTGGATCGGGTTCACGCTCCCTATCAATGGACGATCCGACAAGTGTTTGAGCACTGTGCGAATGCGGAGCGTTTACACGGATACCGGTTGATGCACTTGGCCGACGGCAGCGAGCCGTCCCTGCCGGATTGGGATGAAAATGTTTCGGCCGACAGCCGATTCGGATTGGGTAATTTTTCCCATCTGGTTACCGAGCTGGGGGACCTCCGCAAGGCCAACATTCGGCTGTTGGAACGGATTTCGCCGCGGGCTTGGGATTGCCGAGGAGTGGTGTCCGGCAATGCGTTGACCGTGCGTGTCCTCGCGTGGTTGCTCGCCGGACACGTGCACCATCATTTTGAAATCGTGGAAAAGCGATGCGGAGTGACTCCGAGTCGCAAGCCGTCGATGGTAGAGTGAGGGATTGCGAATCGAGCCCCCATCACGCAGCTTTTCACGGAACTCATGTTTGTTGACCGCGTTCAGATCGAACTTCTCGCCGGCCGTGGCGGTGACGGTTGCAGCAGTATGCGCCGCGAAAAATATGTGCCTCGTGGAGGCCCTGACGGCGGTGACGGCGGACACGGCGGAAGCCTGATTCTGCAGGCCAAACTGGGCGTCAACTCGTTGTCCGCCTACGCGAATCGACGTTTCTATCGGGCTCCCAAAGGTCAGCCGGGCCAAGGTTCGATGCGTCACGGACGCCGTGGTGCGGACCAAACGCTGTACGTGCCTCCGGGGACGACGGTCATCGATGCCGAGCAGGGCTTCGTGATCAAGGACCTCAAGCAGCCCGGTGAATCATTCGTCATCGCCCGCGGAGGCAAGGGCGGCAAGGGCAACGCTCACTTCAAATCGAGCACGAACCAGGCGCCGCGACAGAGCACTCTTGGCGAAGAAGGCGAGTCACGCAACGTGATTCTGGAACTCAAGTCGATTGCCGATGTCGGACTCGTCGGTAAGCCCAATGCCGGCAAGAGTACGTTGCTGGGGTGCATCACGAGCGCTCGCCCCGAGATCGCGGATTATCCGTTCACGACCAAGCACCCCAATCTTGGAATTGTGGACATCGACAACGGGCGTTCGTTTGTTCTGGCTGACATCCCCGGTTTGATTGAAGGTGCGAGCGAAGGCATCGGACTGGGTCACGAGTTTCTTCGGCATGTCGAACGAGCGGGTTTGCTCGTGCACTTGGTGGAACCCGAACCGGTCGATGAAACCGAGCCACTCGAGAACTACTTGTCGATTCGAAATGAACTCAAACAGTATGACGAGGACCTCGCGGCGCGGGATGAGATTCTGGCCGTGACGAAGTGCGAGTTTGAATCGGCCCAAGCGGTTGCCGATCAACTTCATGAAGAAACCGGAAAGCCCGTCTTTTTGATTAGTGCCGTGACGGGTGAGGGTGTCCAAGTTCTCAAGGAAGAAATCATGACGCGGGTGGATGCACGCCGCGCCGCGATGCTTGATGCCGGCGAAGAAGTTCCGATCTTGCGAGAAACCGATCAACCCGATCGTAAGCGTCCTCGTCGCGTACCGCCTCACCTCGCCGGTCCGACGGCGCAGTTAAGCAACGACATGCAGGCCAAAGACTTTGACGAGTCGCTCGGGGATTCGGCGGAGGAGCCGAGTCGTTGAGCGAGCGTCCTTCTGAGGCCGTGATCGCCGTTGATGTCGGCAATTCCGCGGTCAAGATCGCGGTCGATCCGGATCATGTCCGCGCGTTCGAGCACAAAGATCCGGAGTGGTGCGACGACGCAATCGATTGGGTGCGAGCTTGCAGAAAGAACGCGGAGCTCGAGTGGTGGATTTCGAGCGTGAATGATGCGGCAACGCGGCCACTGATCGATGCCCTCGAACGCTCGGGTGATCGAGTTGAAGTCGTCTCGACGGATCGAATTCCGATCGAGATCGACGTCGACTTCCCCGATCGTGTCGGCAAAGATCGACTCCTCTGCGCGCTGGCAGCTGCGACTCGGTGTCGTCTTCCCGTGGTCGTCGTGGATGCCGGTTCCGCCGTCACCGTCGACTGGGTTGATCGTGGAGATTCCGGTCGTCCGGTTTTCGCGGGCGGCGCCATTCTTCCGGGGCTCCGTTTGCAGTTATCCGCGTTGGTGGCCGGGACGGAGGCGATCGAGCTGCAAAAAGAGTCTGTTTCCGAAAGACGCGAAAACCCATTTGCACCTGGTCGAAACACGCAGCAAGCGATTCGGCTCGGGGCTGGGGCAGCCGTGATCGGCGGAATTGACCGCTTGATCACCGAGTATTCGCATCATTTCGGATTTTCCAGTGACGATCGCGGCGCGCCGAGCGTCTTAATTAGTGGGGGAAACGCGGCGATTGTTAGCGAGCACCTCGAAAGTGCCCATACTGTGGTTCCCAACCTCGTTTGTCTGGGGTTGATGGAGATCGCTGAACATTTCGCCCAGCCGCACAGCGAGGGCTAGAATAGGATCGTCAAGCATCTTTCCTCGATCGCACCCATGTCTACATCCAAACTCTCGGACCTGCTCCCGATTCCCGATGGCGTCGCCGAGCCCCACGCCTACCAGGTGTTCGGGCTTGAGGGTGGCGAACGGGACAATCGCAAAGTTACCGAGGCGATGCGGAAGACCTATGCGGAGTTGAAAGCGGCAAAGGCGTCGACGGAGCCGGCACTTTGGAAGGAAGCCGCCAAGCTCGCCGAGTCGGCACGTCGGCAGCTCACCGATCCGGAGCAGCGACGCGAACTGGATGCCAGGTTTGGCGTCAACGTGGATGAGGGGAAGCCCGATCCTGCCGACGTACTCGAAGACGAAGATCCGTTGGCCGCTGTGCTGCCGGGTGCGGATCCGCTCTCCGGGACGTTGAGAAGTGGGGCGACCGGACACGAGGGCAACGCAGCTACGTCCGAACCCATTTTGGGAATGCCTCCGCTCGCGGGTACGGCGGGTTTGGAGGTCGCCTCGGCGGGAGTCGCACTCGGGACGCCGCCTCTGGGCACGCCTCCGACTGCTGCGCACCCTGCGGCATCCACAGCAGTCGCCGAGGTTCCGCTTGCCGAGCCAACGGCGACACAGCCCACGGCGTGGGCACCCCAGCAGCCAACGAAGCGGCGACGAAAGAAGAAGTCGGGCGCGGTGCTCTTCGGCGGTTTCCTTTTGTTGATGTTCGGAGCGATCGGCGGGCTTCTGTTTTACTTAAGCCAGGGTGGCAGCTTTCAGATTGGCGAAACACCTGAGAGCGGAATCGAAGTCGCGATGCCGCTGGGGGATCAAGATCGTGGTGACCTAAACAACGACCGTCCTGAGCCGAAATCCGATGGTGTTCTCGGAAATGTCGCGCAAAGCGGTTTGGCACCCTCGCTACGCGGAGACGGCGTGAAGCCACAAGGAAGTGGCATCAGCGGGCCATCCATGGAGATCGAAACGCCACCGCTTCCTGATCCGATGGAAATGGGTGGAATGAATGCGGGCCAAGGGATGGAACCGACGACGATGCAGCCCGAACCCGCAATGCAGCCCGAGCCCGCGATGGAGTCGGAACCGGAACCCGAGCCGGAACCAGAAATGAAACCGGAGCCCGATCCGGCACCGTCGATGGACGACGAAATGGCGAAGGCCAACGACGCCAAGATCGCAGCAGTTATCAAGCAAATTCAATCGGCTGACTGGGAGAACATGAAAACCTCTGCCGACGGCTTGCGTGCGTTGAAGCTCACTCCCGAGCAAGTTCCGCTCGCCGAAGCGCTCTTCGACATCGCGGACCTGGCGACCTTTTATCGCGGTGCCGTTGCACGTGGTCTGGCGACGCTCAAAGCCGGTGCGACCTTCGAGTTCGGTGGACTCAACGTGGTGGTGGTCGAAGCAACCTCCGATCGACTTGCCATTCGCTATGATCGCAAGGGCAAGACGTTCGCGCTGGACGAAATGCCGCCTAGGCTGATGGAGAAACTCGCCGAGTTTTCGTTGCCGGCGGATCGTCCCGATAGCATCGCCGGTCTCGCGCTCTACCGGCTCATTCGGTCTGACACCAGCACCGAGTACCGCGTCGACGCCTTCGAAAAACTCGCCAACGTGGAGGGGCTGGAGAACGTCGATGTGGTGAAGTTGCTCAACGTCGCGCAGGATATTCTCGCCGAGTAAGTCACTGAACGATCACGCGATGCGAAACGATGGATCGACCGAAGCGGCTGCCGCAAGGCTACACCGATTGATCGCATTTCCATCGGTGAGTTCGACCTCCAATCTTGCTGTCACCGAGTTCGTGTCGGATCGTTTGCGCGAATTGGGTTTTGCGGTCGCGCAAACCAAATACGAAGACGCAAACGGAGTCCTCAAAGCCAACCTCGTTGCGAAACGGACACCTGTGGGCGTTCGAGCGGAAGCCAACACGGATTCGCCGGGTGGGCTCGCATACTTTTGTCATACCGACGTGGTTCCGGCCGAACACTGGATCGGACCGCACGAAGGTTCGGAACCGTTTGTCGCCGTCGACACGAACGATCGTATTTACGGCCGTGGCGCTTGCGATATGAAAGGCTCGTTGTCGGCGATGCTAGCGGCAGTCGCGCGAGTCTCAAACGAAGAGCAGGCAAGGCCGATCTGGATCGTTAGTACCGCTGACGAGGAGGTCGGCTTCGACGGCGCAAAGCATTTGGTGCAACACTGCGATGCCTACCGGGATCTGGTCGCTGCCCAACCGATATCCATCATCGGTGAGCCGACGGAGCTTGATGTGGTCTATGCCCACAAGGGCATCCGCGGATTCAAAGTCACCAGTCGTGGTCGCGCGGGTCATAGTGCGACTCGCTTCGGGATCAATGCCAATGAGGCGATGGTGCCGATGTTGGTCAAGCTCGCGGAACTCTGTAATCGATCACGTGACGAATCGGGGCTTCAAGATCAACGATTTGATCCTCCGCATCTGTCCTGGAATTTTGGAGTCAGCGATCAGACGCGAGTCGTCAATATCACGCCTGAGCGAAGCGTTGCATGGGTCAGCATTCGAACGATGCCGGGTATTGATGGCGAGGGACTCTTCGAGGAAGTCCGATTGGTCGCGGACCGTTTGGGTTTGGAGTTTCAACCATTCAGCGGATGCCATCCGTTGTGGACTGAGCCCGACGAAGCGTGCGTTTCGCAGATGCAAACGATCGCCGGTGGGGCATGCAAGACCGTTTGTTATGCCACCGACGGTGGCGTCTTCGAGGAACTCCGGCATCGCGTCGTTATCGGACCCGGAAGCATCGAGCAGGCTCACACGGTCGACGAGTGGATTTCGATCGAGCAATTGGCGCGAGGCATCGATGTGTATGAGCAAGCGATCCGTCGTTGGTGTTGCTAGCGATAGCTACTCAAACTGAGCGGTTTTGGTGAATTCACCCTCCCTCGTTTTGTCTTTGATGCCAACGGCATCAAAGACAA
>JBCBOT010000365.1:0-8232 GCA_039821165.1 Planctomycetota bacterium
GCCATGAGTTCGAGGCCGATCTCCGCTTCAAAACCCACCAAACTTCAGCCGTCAACTGATGGGCCGAACACTATTGCGACGCACGTCTTTGCGTCAACCCTATCGACCTATCAGAAATGCCGTGTTCCTTCGAACTCGCATTCGAATCCTGCGACGTACCTGAATAGTGCTCTGTCCCTCCGGCTCTCTGCGATAAGTGCTCTGTCCCTCCGGATACCTGTCCCTCCAGATACGATTGGTCCTCCGAAAGCGCTCCCGATATGAAAGTGCTCTGTCCCTCGATTGGTCGTTCGAGTCTAACCGTCGTGTTCTGATACGGCATTCTGCGGCATCAAGCGATCAGCGGCCTTGTTGAGATCGCTGAAGTAGCCGGACCGGCCGGTCATGGCCTCACCCTCGAACATCACCAATTCGGGCTCCTTTGACACCTGAAAGTTCGACCTCGAAAAGAGGAGGTTGAGCGAGGGTGGTGCAGAGATGGCGTACACGAACCGAATCACATACACCCTTCGGCCGATCGGCTGACTTTCCTGCCTCAAGGTCAGTTCACGGAGGTTTCCATCAACCAAGTCAGTGGTTGGATCTGATTCCGGGAGAAAAAGTACGAGAAAGGGCTCGCCATCGTCCATCGCGGCGTTGAGTTCGCTCGGATGGACATTGTTGGCGAACGCGAGTGTGTTGTCTTCGCTGATCAGCCATCGGTTTTGCGGACGCGGTGGCGGTTCGGGCGAATGGCATCCCAAACAAAGCGGTACGACGACTGCGAGCAGGACGAAACACCGACGCTTGGATTTCGAAGACACTACTTCAGTTTCCCTCGCAGCTTTTGGTACACCGCATCGGTTGACAGTGACTGAAGGTCTCTAAAGATTTGAGCGCGCTCTTTGCCGCGAAACGTGAACGTGGCGTATCGAAAGCTCGCATCGACTGCGGACATCTCGTCGCTCGGGTGAGGTGCCAAGACTTTCATCGTTGAACGCGGGATTCGAAAACGTTTGTCACCGAGGACCACCGTGTTCCCTTCGCGTCGCGCTCGATCTGGTTGAAGGCTATTGGGGTTGTTCGAATCGAACAGGACCAGGATACCCGCGGGTTCGAGTCCACTCCGGGAAAACCACTTGTAACCGACATGCGACCCAGGCTCCGTGCTGAAACTGGCCTGCCCGCTGGTACCGCCGACCCAAAGATCAACGTAAATCACAGCCGCAAGCACGATGGCTACGACCGCAGTGAATAGAAGCAGTCTTCGTAGTGAAAATCTCAAGTCGTTTCCGCGTTTGACAACCCTTCTGTGGTCGACGCGCGATATTCAAACCGATTGTCGCCTGCCACGCGTTCGACGTAGCCTTCGATGATATCGACTCTCGCGCAGCGCCGAACGTCTTGATCGTAGCCCAAGGCGACCAAGTTGCGGCCACCTAGCGAACGCACAAGGTTCGCGGCGAGAGCGGTTTCTAGATCGACCTCATCGTCGATCGCGGTAGTGACTTCGCGCCAGGCGGCGATCGCGAGTCGTGCAGAATCATCCAGGTGCCGATTTGAAATCGCGTTGCAACGATCCGCGATCGCACCCGCCAGCAAGATATCCTCCAGGGTGACGTCGCCGTTGGTGCCCGCGCAGATCAGTTGGACTTGAGGTTCGCCGCGAATCGCTCGGACCACCGACTCCAAGTTTAGGAACGATGCGACCAAGAGCCGGTCTGCAGTACATGCGGCTTGGATCGCGCGGGTGCCGTTGGTCGTTGTGAGGATCACCGGCTTGCCTTCGACTCGCTCGGGGATGTATTCGCTCGGCGAGTTCCCACAGTCGAAGCCCTCGATTCGCTCGCAGTGACGTTCGCCGCACAAAAGCGCGGGCGGATCGAAGGTTCTCGCCGCTGCGCGAGCTTGGTCAACCTCGGCGAACGTCATCAGCGACGTCGCACCGTTCGCCCCCGCGGTCGTCATCACCGTCGTCGCTCGAAGCACATCGATCACCACCGCCGTCGATCCGGTGAAGTCCGAATTCGTTGGAAGCAACGCCGCGTTGAGTGCCACACTGAGTTGTCTGTTCATCAAACCATCCGCATTGATTTCCAGCGGCCACTCAGGAATCGCGCAGCCATCGCCAAGCAGAGCATCCAAATCCATCCCGTGATCACCCACCACCACCAATTCAAAGATGTTTCGCCGGGATCGAATGCGAATCCGAGGGTGACCGCGAACAAGCTCGCTCCCGCGCCGGCGAGTAGAACAAACCAGGTATCCCCGGCGCCCTTGAGCGCCGCGCCGAGAATCAACTGAGTCGCATCGAGCAGAACATACAACGCGACAAACCCGAGCAGACCCGTCGCGATTTCGATCGCTCGAACAGAGTCTTCGTCGGGACCGCCGATTCGATACAGCGACATTAACCAATCGCCGGCGAACACGTAAAGCATCGCCCAAGTCCCCGCGTAGAGCAGCGAGAAAAGCAACGCGGCGATCGTCGAACGCACCGCTTCCTTGGGACCACTTTGCAAAAGATGCCGTCCGACGAGCACCGACGCCCCGATGGCGATACCCATCAGCGGAACAAAGGCGACCATATTGAAATTGATCGCCATCGTGGTCGCGCGAAGGGGAATGTCACCGAGTTGCCCGATCTTGAGCACGATGATCGTGAACGCGCCGGCTTCGGTCAGATACATCAGGCCGCTGGGAAAGCTGAAGTAGAAGAAATTCCACATCATGTGCCTGTCGAGGCTGAAACCGCCACGAATCTGATACGTGGATTCGAGAGCCGGTTTGAGCAACAACCAGCTGTAGCAGGCGACTTTGAACCAGAACGCGAGGACGCTACCGATCGCCGCTCCCGTGATACCGAGTTCCGGAAATCCCCAGTTGCCGAAGATCAGCAGCAAATCAAGCACGACATTCAACAGACCGCTTGCCACGGAAACCCACATCACTACCGATGTCCGCTCGGTACCGCTGAAGAACCCGCTGAGCGCCGCTTCGATCACGAGCGCGAGCGCTCCGAGCATCAGCCAACGCAGGTATGCCGTTTCGGCCGGGATCAAATCCGGTGGTTGCCCCGTCCACTGGAACATGGACTCGGCCAGCCATGCGGTGACGAGGAACCACGGGCACGTCAACAACGCGAGCCACATTGATTGCCACAGCAGTCGACCGACTTTGTGGCGTTCATCGTTGCCGATCAATTGACCGATGGTCGCGCTCGTCATCGATGCGGCGCCGATGGGCACGCAGACCAAGACCCAAAACAGGTTGCCGCCCGCCATCGATGCACTCATCGATGCGCCGTCGTATTGCATCAGCAACGTTCGATCGGCGAACAAGACGATCGACAACATGCCGGCGCTGACCATCAACGGAACGGAAACCCGAACCACCTCGGCAGCGGCAGCGAGGAGGCCACCGGGCGCGGACGTGTCTTGCCCGCGTGAATCAACATCGCTCACATTCAGGAACCGCCGGGAAGACGGGAGACGATCGCCGCAACCAAAATGCCTGCCGCCAATCCACCGAAGTGTGCGCCGTTAGCGACCCGATCGACGAAGAACATGGCAAAGAACAACCATCCGAGAATGATCACCACATTGATTTGTGGCATGCGGATCGGAAACGAAGGCGAAACCATCGGTCGAATCCAAAGGTAGCCGAACAGCGCGTACACCGCGCCGGAAGCGCCGATGGCCATCGGTGTTCCCGCAAGGCCGGCAAGCACTGGTGGCAGTTCACTCGCGGGTGGGAGAAGGACTTGGACGACGCCACCGGCGATACCGCCGAACGCGAAGAGGGAGCCCATAAACCAAGAGCCCTGGAGGCGCTCGATCGCAGAACCAAGAAACCAAAGCATGAGCATATTGAACGCAAGGTGCATCAAATCCCCATGCATGAAGACGGGCGTGATGATCCGCCAGATTTCGCCTTTGCGGATCGACACCCAGGGGTCGCCCGTGTTGAAGTATTCGATGGGATCGGCGAACCTCAGCGCGTAGTCGACCTTTTGGCCGACCGGCAAATTGTTCGGGTCGATCGTTTGGCTGGGACGATCTAGGAGTGTGACCACGCCCAACAGGATGCAGATGACCAGGATGGTGATGACCACGGGGATCGACTGCTGCTTGATCGGCAGTCCCATCATGGGTGACGGCGATCGATGCCGAACGGTTTTCCGCAGTTTCTGCTTGCGTCGCTCCTCTGCCAGTCTTTCCTTCCGAATCCGCTCGGCGTCATCTTGAACTTGGTAACGAGGGTCGTCGGGAGACTCTCGAAAGGCCTCGAATTCCTTGCGAGCGGAGTCCACGTGGGTCTCGTCACGGATCCAAAGGTGGCACGAAACAGCCTGTTCCGCTCCTTCGCCCGTCGATTCCTGGTCGACAATGCAGTCGATTTTGAGTGTGACGAGGAAGTCAGCGAACCGGCGGGCCAAGGCAGGATCGGGAAGCGTGCCGATGCGGCGCATGCAATCTGGAGGGCTTGGGGGTGTTGTCGGACGATTTGAGGGTTTGGGCGAAATCCCCCAGGCGATACGGGTAACGGCGACTCTTGCCGTTGGTGGCCCGTGTTGAATACTATGGCGGTTGGGAGAGTGCGTCGCCATGCGGTCTTTCCCTAGGTCGGCAGGTAGCCGCTATTTTCGACTCGATTTCGTCTCCCCGAGGTGACGCTTCAATGGCAATCAAACTGAGTGAACGGGCAGCCCAAGAGGTCCAACGCTTCCGGACGGAACATAATTTCGGCGATGACACCGTCCTGCGGATCGGCGTCGCTGGCGGCGGATGCAGTGGATTCAACTACCGCTTGGACTTTGACACGAACTTCGACGAAAAGGCCGACTCCAAGTACGAATGCCACGGCGTCGTGGTTGTCGTCGATAAAAAGAGTGCCCTCTACCTCGATGGCGTGACCGTCGATTGGTACGAAAGTCTGGAAAAACAGGGTTTCACCTTCGACAATCCGAATGCCGTCAAAACGTGCGGCTGCGGCAGTTCGTTCCAGGCGTAGTCCGCCGCGATGCGGTGGCTCGCCTCTTTGATGATCTGGCTGATTCGGCAATATCAGGTTCGAATCAGCCCTCTTTTTGCGCCGCGGTGCCGATTCACGCCTTCTTGTAGCCAGTACGCCATCGAGGCCATCCGCAATTGCGGAGCGATTCGAGGCGGGCTGCTGACGGCCATCCGAATCGGTAAATGTCATCCTCTCCATCCGGGCGGCCACGATCCACCTCCGCCGCCGGATCCGGCACGGCAAACCCATGGGCGGGAAACCGACTCGGCCTGAACAAATGAATCTTCCGCGCTAGTGGCGTGTGATTTGCCAGCGTTTTCGCCCCTTTCTCAAGGACGGTTCGTCGAAATTTTGGCGGGTCACACTGCAGGCATGCGCATTTTTGCTGCGGTAAGCGTTCTCCCGCGGATTGGCTGGAACCAACCTCCGATTCGCGAGTCGAACACTTAGGTGTGAAACCCTATGGGTTTTGCCGGATTTTCTCAGTGTGGCTGCATCCGCTGCCGAATGCCCCAAGAGACGGCGGGGAATTCCAGCCAAGACGGCGACGGCGAATATTCTGGGAACATTCGGTACCTCTCTCATGCAATCTCATCTGGACGAAGAAATGGCGCGTTCTCGTGATACTCGGGGTCGTCGGGGTAAACTTTCTCAACTCCTCCGTCGACTGTGGTTCGGGGAGACACCGAAACGACCCGGCAAGTCAGACGGTCTCCGTTTGGAAGGCTTGGAGCAGCGGCAGTTGCTCGCCGGTGACGTCGAACTGGTCGGTGGCGAGGTCATGGGACCGATCGAGGCGCAGAGCCAAGTCGTTGCGGCACCGCCGGCAACATCAGGACTGGTCGCAGTCTCAGAGGCCGAAGGGGAACCGGCACCCGATTTGGTTCAATTCGCCCAGGACCTGGCCACTGCGGGCGTGATCTTCTACGGCGCGGATTGGTGTCCCGCGTGTACGGAACAAAAACAACTGTTCCAGGATGGTGGCGACGACTTGCCATTCATCGAAGTCACCAACCCGGATCGGTCGGCCGGCCAGATTGCAATCGATAACAACATCACCGCGTATCCGACGTGGGTTTTTCCGGATACCACGCGCGCCGAGGGCGTTCTCACGCTGCAGCAACTAAGTGATCGCAGCGGCGTCGCGATCCCGCAGAGTGAGGAGCCGACATTCACCGAGGTCCCGGATCAGACCGCGCTGATCGGATCGCCACTTCATATTCCGATCGATGCCTACGATCCCAACGGGGATGCGCTCACAACGACGGTCTCCGTGTCGGACCCGAACTTGCTCGAAGCCGTGGTGATTACCGGAAACCGATCGATTCGCATCGATATGGAAACCTACGGTGACATGATCTTCCAACTCTTCGAGCAACGCGCACCGCGCGCTGCCGGGCGAGTGATCGAATTAGCGCAGGCTGATTTTTACGATGACATCATCTTCCACCGAGTCATCGACGACTTTGTGATTCAGGGTGGCGATCCGACGGGGACCGGTACGAGCGGTTCGACGCTTCCCGATTTCGATGATGATTTTCATCCCGAACTGCAGCACAATCGGAGTGGTGTGTTGTCATTCGCCAAATCGAGCGACGACACCAACAACTCCCAATTCTTCATCACCGAAGTCCCGACTCGTTTTCTGGACTACAACCACAGTGTTTTCGGTCAGTTGATCGAAGGCGAGGATGTTCGTGATGCGATCAGCGAACATGCGGTGAACAGCGCCGATCGGCCGACCACGGATATCGCGATCAACACGATCGAAGTGTTCAACGACACGGAGAACTCGTTGATCATGCTTCGTCCGACCGGCAACGGAATCGGCTCGACCAACGTCACGGTCACGGTTGCCGACGGCGATGGAAACACGCATAGTCAAACGTTCCAAGTCGACGTCAATAATGACTCTTCGAACAGCCAACCGTACCTCAACGACGTGACGGTTCCGGATCGTTTCGATGTCGACACCGATGCCGTCCTGCAGCTTTCCAGCACAGACATTGAGGGTGACGCGGTCACGTACTCTGCCGCGGTAGCGACGGGTGGAACGGGAGCAACGGCATCGATTGATCAAAACGGCTTGCTGACCGTTACGCCCGCCGCCGGCTTCACGGGGCCGGTCGATGTGATCGCGACGGTGAGTCCCGGGCCTGGTGTGGTCGGCAATGGTGCGAACGACAGTGACAACCAGCGGCTGACGTTTAATTTCGAGGCCGAACAAACGACTCCCTCGGTGCCAACCGCAATTGACCTGCGTGCCAGCAGCGATACGGGAACCAGCGACAGCGACAACATCACCAATGCCGGATCACTGTCATTCACCGTGGACGGGGTGGAGAGCGGTGCGACCGTTCAACTCGTGAACGTGCAAACGTCGGCCGTGATCGGCGAAGCGACCGCGACCGGCACTAGCGTCACTGTCACGACGAGTAACATCGCGGCGCTCGGCGACGGCGAATACCGTGTCGCTGCGCGGCAGACACTCAACGGCCTGACGAGCCAGTTGTCCTCGCCGATCACCGTGACTTACGATTCGACGGCACCGAGTTCAGTGATCGCAAGCGCCAATACTCGCGGCAACGTCGATCGCCTTTACACCACCGATTTGATCAGCGACGAAGAAGGTTCGATCACCTACGTCCTCAGTTCCGCGCCGGCTGGCTCCTCCATCAACTCGGGCTCAGGCGTGATCGAATGGACGCCTGCCACGGCGGACATCGGCGACAATGACTTCACGGTCCAGACCACGGACCTTGCCGGCAACACGACAACCGAAACGTTCACCGTCACCGTTGCGGGCGAGCCCCTCGCCGAGGTTCGATTACTCGCGCGAGACTCCTCCGGCAATGAGATCACCTCGCTGAGTGTCGGCCAACAGTTCACGCTTGAGTTCATCGGCGTCGATGCGCGAAGCGGATTCGACCGTGACGGCGTGTTCGCGCTCTTTGCGGATATTCTGTTCGATTCCTCGATCGTTCGGCCGTCAGATGAAACGATTGAACGCGTCGGTAACTTTACGTTGACGCCCAACGGTGTCTTTGCGGACGGGTTAATCGATGAACTCGGGGCGGCTTCGGCGACGACGACTGCCAGTAACGAAGCCGAATCGTTGATCGCGCGGATTCCGTTCGAAGCGGTCGCGGCCGGTAGCGTCAACATTCGAAGTGAAGAGGCCGATGCGCTCGCAAGCGAGATCCTTCTGTTCGGTGTCGACCAACAGATTCCTGCCGA
>JBCBOT010000366.1:0-8118 GCA_039821165.1 Planctomycetota bacterium
ATGCGGGCGAAGAACGTGAATCGGACGCGTATTTTGTCGCCGGCGGCGAGAACGGCAAGCTCGACTCAAACGCCAAGGTGCAACGCTTTGCAGTAGGCGCATTGGAAAGGATCCGCGAGGTCGCGGAAAACCAAGGGGGAAGCATTCCGCTGACGCGATCGCTTCAAGGGCTTTGGGATCAGCAGAGTTCACAAAGCGATCTTGTGATTCTGATGACGCCAAACTTTCTGTTCGCCGATGGCCGAGAGATGCTTCGCTCTTCGGCCCCCGAGTTTCAAGCGATTGCGAAGCGTTGGCTGATCCCCGACGTCGGCGCCGTCACATTGTCGGCGACGGCCGGCGAGTCAGATCTCTATCTCGAACTTCGCCAAGCCGCCAGCGGCGGCGCGACGCCGACGACGCTGTTGCGAACCTTTCGTGAGTCGATCGCCAAGTGGCCGGATTGGGCGGAAGACTTCATTCTCCGCTCCGTTCCTGACCCATCGTGGCGTTTGTTGGCGAACCGACTCCCGATGATGTTGCGTTTCGTCGGAGAGCATACGCGGAGCACGATCATGGAGGACGCGGTCGTGGCGTCGACGTATTTGCCAACGGATGCCGCTGCTCAAGTGGCACTCGGGAGCCTGCTCGCAATGAACACCGCACCCGGAGAACTTGTGGCGCAAGAAACGACCACCAAGAAGGCGCTCACCGTCGAGGAGATGCTTAACCGGCCGATGTCGATTTCATTTACGCAAGAGTCGTTGCAGTTTGCAGTGGACGCGGTCAGTGATGAATTTTCGCAGTCGTTGCCGGCCGGCTCCACGATGCCAAAGGTGCGCATTATCGGTGGCGATTTGGAACTCAGCGGCATCACGCAAAACCAGCAGATTCGTGGCTTCGAAAAATCGGATGTTCCGCTACGCACCGTGCTGACCGAACTGGTCCTCGGTGCCAATCCCGATAGAACGGCGACCGGCCCCAAGGACTCAAAGCAATCGCTTGTTTGGGTGGTTCACCCCGCGGGCAAGCCGCCCGCCGAAACCGAAATCCTGATTACCACACGCGCCGCTTCCGCGGGCAAATACGAGTTGCCCGCGGAATTTGGTGAATAACTGCGTTCTATTGGCGTGTCGCCGTGGCATGAGTTTGCTGTCGCTATCCCTCGAACACGTTTGCCGAACGGAAAACGTTCAATGCGGCACGTTCGTTTCGAGAGGTGTCCCTGAGATGGCGTCACGAGCAATCCGCGACTTCACGGCGACTAGGATCGCGATGATCACGGGAAGGAAATACAGGAAGAGCATGTACCAGTACATCCCGTAGAAACCTACGACCTGAAAGATCAGGTTGCCCACGACGATTGCGATGCTCGCCAATGCGGCTGCACCCAATAGAAACCGGATCGAAAACCTGTTCCATCGCTTGCCGAGGAAAAAGATTGAAATCCACGTCGCAATCAACGCGACGATGTTGAGAAGCAGTCGCGTCGGATGAAACGATGTGGAAACCACGTTCGACGGCAGTGCAAGGACATGCGATCAATACGCAAAAAGCCAACCCGTCATGGCGGCAATGCTCACGGGTTCGTTGCCGAGTCTCGCTTGCACCCCGAGTGCGTCGACAGAGAGCGTCCGCGGGAAATTACCCATCACCCATAGGCCGAACCAAATCACGAGAGCAACCCATGTGAAGATGCTAGAACGCTTTGGGCGCATGGAAAGGCACCGGTCGCAACGTAAAGAACGCGATGAAGGCTCAACCGACTTCTCATCCTAGCAAACGTCCTCGCTCAAAAGACGCAACCGTGTTGCTAGTCCTTCCATTGGTGGTCGAAGGTTGGGACTGGCGCGTGACGCCTGGTTCTTGCGTTGGCCGATCGATCGCTACTTGCGGCGGCGACGTGAGCGGACGAGTCCGGCGCCGAATAGCAGGGCGAACGTGGCGAGGCTTTGTGGTTCCGGTACCGCATTCACCGCGTTTTGGATCGCCAGACCGTCGAAACCGTCGAGCGTGGTGAACGCGAACTCGGTCCCGGCACCCGTCAGTGGGTCGACGCCGACTAAAACACCGTCGTCATCCAGCACGATGATCTGTCCCGACATCACGTCGTAGGCGGCTCCCAATTCCGAAGCCACGCTAACGCCCAGTGCGCCAACGAGCGTCGCGTTTCCGAAGGATTTGTCGAGCGTGTAGAGCGAATCGGTCAGGTCCGAAACGCCGTAAAGAACCTCTCCGATCGTCGTCAGCCCCGTGATGTCATCGATGCCCGTCGAGCCGATGAAGGTGGCCGCACCGGTGTTTCGGTTGATCGAGAAGAGATCGCTCGACCCCGAAATCCCATCTTCGCGGACCATGAAAATGTCTCCACTCGCATCGATCGCCAATCCGGGATCATCCGGGTTGACGTTGAATGCTCCGATGGCCGTGCCAATACCCGTGGTGACATCGATCGTGATCAATTGGTTCGAAGCGTCGTCGGCCGCGAAGAGGGCGCCGGTGAGAGGATCAAATGCGAAACCCTCGACGTCGGCAAATCCGACCCCGTTTCCGATCGCGGTCGCAACTCCAGTCGTTCTGTCGATGCGGTACAGCGTGTCGTCGACGTCGCTGCGAACCGAAAAAAGAACACCCGCGTTTGCCGTGAGAGGAAGTAGTCCGATTGCGAGTCCCGTAAAAAAGAGCTTTCGAAACGCCATGGAGTGATCCCGATCAGAGTAAGTTTGCATCAGCTCAGGAATCGAGCTGGTTCTGTTCGGGGAAAGTACGGTCGACCGTCGCCGGTTCTAGCGCACGCTCGCGATTTTTTCAGATGGTTTGGAAGAAAGACCGGGTCTCGGCCAAACGCTGACTTCAGATCGCATGCGTTTTGGCGAAAAACGAAGCACCAAGCCGTGGAGAACGGAGACCACCGAGCCCACCGCGATGCCCATCACCAGTGACATCGGAAGTGCTCGCTCCCAACCGATGTGGACGGGGCTCTGGTTGAATTCCATGATAAGAAAGTCAACCAACAGCAAGAAAACCATCGCCGCCGCGGCTCCCCCAGACGCCAACATCCAAAGGATAAACGAATTCGAGATCGTCTTGGTCGCCCAGATTCGGGAGACGACCGAAGCCAGAACGACGGTGACTGCACCGGCGGCAAACTGCGAGTACTGCCACGCGGCCAGCAACAGCGCCGTCAAAGAAACCAGCATCAAGACGGAGCGAAGGTTGAATTGAAGCATCGTTTCGTCCGATTTTGGTCGCATCTCAAGAAGCTATCTGTCGTGGGCGTTCGTCGCAGACTACCCGATCTTGGCATTCGGAGTTCGATTTTCGACGCGAATAGAGAATCAAGCCACTACTGCTCTGTGAGCTTCTCCGCGTCGTTCGAGATCACTTTGAAATCCTTCATTTCATAGTTCACCGGTGGGTAGGCATAAACCGAGACGTCGGCATCTGCGACGCCGCCTTGCCCTCCCGAACCCGGAACCGCGAAGTTGAGTCGAGCTGGATCTCCCTGCCACTGAATGACCGAGCGGTCATCAATCCAAGCCTGGACCGAGTCGGCCGCGACTTTGATGCGAACGCGATGAGGTTCTCCGTCTGCAAACGGATCGTAACGGACACTGGTTTCGTTGCCCTTGCCCCATTTTCCGTCGATCTGTTGAAGCGCCGACCATTCACCGGAATAGCCCGCGAACAACACGGTGGCCCGATTCCCGTCGACGAGCAGATGAATGATCATCGCTTCGGGGCTCGAAGTGAGCCGCGTGGCGTTGAACGTGAACTCGTATTCCTTCCCGACCGTTTTGATTAGCGGAACCGAGTCGGTTGCCGCCAACTGAAGCGTTCTGGGCTGAAACCAGATGTCCTTGATCTCGAACTCGGCACGGTTGTAACCCCTGAGCGAGATTCTTGGTTGGTCGCGGAGCACCTCGTCGATGACGCTCAATCGAGACGGGTCACCATTCCAACTCAGCAAGGGTTTTCCATCGACCTGAACTTGCAAACTCTGTTCGCGAACGGAGACTCGAACGCGATGTGGTTTCGCGTCGGCGAAAGGATCTCCGCTGGACGTGAATTTGGATCGGTCGCCCCTTTTACCGTCGATGGATTCCAGTGCAGAAAAATAGGCTCCCCATCCGCCCAGGATCGCTGAGACCGGTTTTCCCTGGACCTCAAACCGGATTCCCAAGCCCTCGCGAAACTTCGATGTCCGCTGCGCCGTGAATTCCAGATCGAATTCATCCACCCTCCGCCGTGTCAGTACAAGAGGTTGGGAGTCGATCGCAATGCCTTCAGGAACCTGCTGCTTGTTGCTCGCGAAGCTTGCCCACGGAATCCCATCGAGTAGAGGATCACCTCCGAAACGTGGCTCCCAAACATCCGAGATCACTTTGCATCGTGGACGCTGCTTTTCGAATTGCCAGACTCCTTTGCCGGTGACGTTCGTTTGTGTCACGGTGAGTCTTCGAATGCCGCTCATCTCGGCGATCTTTTCGAGTTCGGTATCGCTCAGGTCGGAGTCCCGCACGTCGAGGTGTGTGATCACTCGTCGACGTAAGTAGGTCGCCAAGTGTTCGGTGCCCTCGGCACCCTGAAAAGACAGCGTGTTGAATGCGTGGCCAAGCTTAGAGACATCTTCTGCCAACTCCGGCGTCCAACGAACTCCGTTCGGCGCGATGACATCGAACACATGAAACCAACGCGATTCATCCCACGCATCGTTGCTGCTCGAATTCCATCCGTCCTGCCAGTTGCTGTACATCCCCGCGAGTTGCCAGCCTTGCTCCGCGAGTTGCTTCGCGGTTTCCCTCACGACGTCGACACCGACAATGCTGTTGTTCAAACCGATCCGCACCCCCGCGTTGCCTTGTCTTGCTTCCTCAATTTCCTGGATCATCTCGCTTCGATCCCAACCAGACAGCGTAAAGTCGTGTTCGATCCAGATCGTGTCCAGTTGTTTGTACTCGCAAAGCCGATCGAACTCAGGAAAGCTATCTGCCGAAAGCTGAATCTCAGGCAACCATGGCATCGACTTCATGAAATCCCAGCCGTCTTGGACCTGCGTTCCATTGATGCCCAGGCTGTTGAGCCGGGGGAATCCGCGCAGCAGCGGAAAGTCAGCGGATGTGAGCCGGGTGTAGGAGAACTTGACCCAGTAGATGTTGCGGTTCTTCAGCAGTTGCACGAGGTCGTCACGGTCGAACGACGTTCCGTCGGCGAACACGACTTTGAGCGATGGGAGTTTGGCAAGACGCTCACCGAGCCGTTCGAGCTCGCCGCATCTGGAAAGACTCACGAATCCGATGTTGGTCCCCTTCTCGGCCACCATCTTCGAAGTCACTTCGCGGCTTCCCGGACCGGTCTCAAACATCTTTCCACCGACCGATTCGATCCATCGCGCGACTTCCAGTCTCTCATTCGCCTGTCGCTGTTTCTCTTGTTGCTCTGCTAGACGTTGTTCACGAGCTTCACTCTCAGGTGAAACCAGCGACACGCGTATCCGAAGACGCTTGTCAGCGTCCACGAGTCGGAACTCTGTTCCGTTGATTTCGGTACCTGATTCATCCGTGATGAGGAGTCCAGCGGGGGCGACAAACTTGTAGTTTCCTTCCGCGAGACGCTTCGGTGATGCGGGTTTCGTGTTGATAGTCCAAACGGCTTCATTGCGTTCATCGACCACTCGAATGCCGGCTTGGCTCAGTTTGGCCTCCACTCGCTCGTCTTCAATCTCCACGAGGACCGATCCGTGCTCCGTTCGGATGAGGAATTGGATGCCAAAAAAGAGAATCGGCAGTAAAGCAACGGCCAACAGGCGACGGAGCAAACGCGTGCGGGGTGCCGCGTGCTTCGGTGACCCGATCGGCAACGCCGGCAGCGTTTTATCGGGGTCGGACGCTGTCGCAAACGGCGCGAGGCGTTTGGCGAGTTCGCCGGCAGACTGAATTCGCTTTTTGGGATCCTTCGTGAGACAGTGTTCGACGATTCGGACGAGTTCGTCGGGTAAGTCCGGCCGTTTTTCCGACAAGGAGTCGGGCGTCCCCGTTGCGATGGCAACCACCATCTTTCCGACGGTGTCGTATTGCTCGCTTGGGAATGGCAGGGTTCCCGCGAGCAACTTGAAGAGGGTTGCGCCGAGCGAATAAACATCGGTCGTGCACTCCACCTTCGAACTGTCCATCGCCTGCTCGGGAGACATGTATCCGATGGTTCCCATGGTGCTTCCCGAGTGGGTCAGTTCACCTCGGTTGGGTGCGTTGATGCGATCGCTTCCCCCGAGGCTTTCATCCACGCGAGCCAGACCGAGGTCAAGCACTTTCACGACGCCCGAGGTATCCAACATCAGGTTGCTCGGCTTGATATCGCGGTGGATCAATCCCTGGTCATGTGCGTGCTGGATACCAGTGGCCGCTTGCCGAACGATGTTCGTCGCCAACGCCATGGGCAATCGGCCTTGTTCATCACCGCGTTCGGAAATCACCTTGGAGATGTCCGTCCCGTCGACATACTCCATCACCAAAAAGTAGTGGCCATCTACTTCGCCCGCATCGTGAGCGATCACGACGTTCGAATGCTGCACACGCCCCGTCGCCTTCATCTCCTGTTGAAAGCGTTTGATGGCGTTGATGTCTCCGAGTCGGCCGGCCGTGAGCACCTTCAGAGCGACGACTTTATCAAGGCTTGTGTGGACCGCCTTGTAAACGGCTCCCATGCCACCTTGGCCGAGCTTGGAAATGAGTCGGTAATTCCCAAGTTGCCGTTCCAGTCCGTCGAAACGCGTTTCCGCATCGCGTGGTACCGCTTCGATTTCGGTTTCGCTTGAAACGTCATCGAGCGTTTCATCGAGCTTTCGAGGACGGGCGACCTTGCGAAGACCCTCGCGGAGTTCCGCTTCGTTCAAAATCGGGTCGGTCAGGTCACCATGTTGCAGATCACCTAGCAACGTGTCGTCTTCGGCACCGATCGCGTCGATGGTCTCGCCACATCGTTCGCAGCCATCGATATGCGTGCCTAGACGCTCTGCATCGTCGTGCGATAGTCGGCCCGCCGCGAAATCGGTCAGTTCTTCGACCGAAGGGCAGTCCGACGGGTCGGAGGGTAAAGACTCGCGTTGATTCACCGATTTGACCTCTGCTGAGAAGAGAGACACCTGCCCCACAGGTCTATCGGCGGGGTGTTACAAAACTTGCCCCTCGGCTCCCGATTCATCGCTTCCGTCGGGCTCGAATTCCTCCAATTCGGCCAATTCGTCGCGGAGTCTTCGCAAAATGCGGAATTTGATCTGCCGAACATTGCCGGGACTGATTCCGAGCTCTTCCGAAACGGCGACTGCGGTGAGACCTTCGACGGTGGTCCGCCAGAATGCCGTCCAGTGTGGTTCGGAGAACTCGGATTTGAGCAACATCAGCGCATGGTGCACCACGAACCGCCGTTCATCCTGTTCTTCGTTGGTGTCGGTCGGTGAAACCGTATGAATTGAAGGTTGGCGTGTTTCCTCAAGCGTCCCCAGCACTTCGGCGCGGCGTTTTGAGGCTCGGAAGTGATCGACGATTTTGTTCTCGGTGATCGAACGCAACCAACGTCGAAACGAAGGACCACGATCAGATTTTTGGAAGTTCGACAGACTCTTTGAGACGCCGACTAACACATCCTGCATCACATCGGCGGCATCGCTCGCTTGCAAGCCGCGTCGGCGGCACCAGCGGTAGACCAATGGACCGTAGATGTCATTCATGCTTTTCCAAGCACTCTCCTCATGCTGGATGGCACGACGAATCAGACTGAATGACGTCGAACTGGAAACCACGCTTGGCCTTGCGGTCGGGGGACGTTGCGGTCGCAGAATTCTTCGGTGTCGGCTAGCTGAGTAGCTCAATCAGCTCGCGTGCCGATCGGTCGACGGTGTGTCTCTCGATCACTCGGCGATGCCCGGCTGCGGCAAACACCGCGCGTTGCTCGGGGTCTTTGAGGGACAGCAATGCATCGGCAAGTGCGGCGGCGTCATCGGGTGGAACGAGCAGTCCGCCCTCGGTCGATCGGACCAACTCACCGAATGCACCATGTTCAGGCATCACC
This sequence comes from Planctomycetota bacterium, assembly GCA_039821165.1. Taxonomy (GTDB): domain Bacteria; phylum Planctomycetota; class Planctomycetia; order Pirellulales; family Pirellulaceae; genus Stieleria. Next base: position 8,047 of record JBCBOT010000366.1, read on the forward strand.
ACGGGCGTTCCGGCCGCGAGTGACTCCAAGACAAACAATCCCTTGGGGTCTTCGTTACGAAGACCCCAAGGG
>JBCBOT010000367.1:0-8115 GCA_039821165.1 Planctomycetota bacterium
CACGGGCGATGCGGATGCCGGCTCCGTCTTCGACTCGGAGGCTGTCGACGCGGGCGCAACAACCGCCGCCGCAGCCACCGGTCCGCTGGTCGGAGTCGCAGGTTCGCTTTGCGGACTCGGTTGACGAAGTGCCCGGTCATATTCCGATCTCGAACCAGCGTCGGTCAGACATCGCCGCGCTATTGCGACTTGTCCGAGCATTTCTTGAACGGCCTTTCGATTCGGTCCCGACGCGATCTGGTGCAAGTACGCGGCCCGCGCCTTGGCAGCGGACTCGATGGTGTCCGTGTCGGTTTCAAAATCCTCGATGCCGAGCAGGGCGTAGTGATTCGGAGGGAGCCGCGAAGCGGGAATCTCCAGCCACTCGGTGTAGTACGTCTCGAGTTGCTCGGGGGATGTCATACGATTCAGGCCGAAAAGAGGATTGAGGAGCCTCCTTTTTATAGCAGAACCGTGCACTAAGAGCAGGTGAACGTCAACGCCGTCCAGCAGATCAGCGCTAGCGACCCGGCAACGCTCGCGGGCGTCAGCTGCGTCAGCACGTGATCCATCAAATCAGCTCCCGTGGTCATTGAACTCAACACGGTCGTGTCACTCACGGGGGAACACTGGTCACCCATCACACTGCCGTTCAACACGGCTGCGAAACAAATCGCGACGAACCGATCCGGGTTTGCAAGACCGTCTGCCGCGGCGATCGAGAATGCCAGTGGCATCGCGAGCGAAAATGCGACCGCGTAGGTACCCCAACTGGAACCCGTTGCGAATGCGATCGCGATCGTCAGGACGAATAACAATCCGGGCAGCAACCAGAATGGGATCGCCGAACCAAGCAAATCGACCAGAAACGCGGCAGCGCCGGTTTCACCCGTGATCCGCCCAAGCGTGACGGCTAACATCAAGATCACCGACGCCACGACAACGCCTTTGAGACCGTTCCCGATGCCTTCCATCAAATGCTTGAGTTGCATTCCGTTGATCAGTGCAGACAACGCGGCGGCCATCACGGCAACCGCGAACGCAACGCGGACCTCCGGGGTACCGAGGAACCAATAGCTTCCAACCGCAATCGCCGTGAGCACACCGAGCGGCATGAGGAACTCAAACACCGAAGGCTTGTAGCCCTCGGGAACACTGCTGGTCTGCAGCTCTTGGGACACCATCGGTTCCGCACCAGGCCGATCAAGCTGGCCCGTCTCGCGGGAGCGTTTGATCGCGGCACGCATCTTCTTTCCGACGATCGGAGCCCGATCGATCGCGAGAAGAAACGTCCCGAGGACCGCAAAGATGGCATAAAAACTCAGATACAAGTTGTCGAAAAAGAACGACATCCGAGCTTCATCAGTGGCGAGGTACGCGACCCCCGGAACAAACAGCAGGGCCTGGATGTAAATGGGCCAAGCATTAAACGCGAGCAGAATCGCAATCGGAGACGCCGTCGAATCAACGATGTACGAAAGCTCTTCGTGACTGATCTTTTCTTTATCGGCCACCGGTTTGACAGTGGCTCCCACAATGACGGTGCTGATGGAACCGCCCTGGAAAAAGAGTACCCCGAGAATCCACGCCACGAACTTGGCCGACTTCGGTCCCCGCACAAACTTTTCCGTCGCCCACTGCGCAAACGCTTCCGCGGCTCCGGTTCGAGACCAGATGCCCATCAGTGCCCCGAGCAACCAAAGATACAAAAGCAGAATCCCCGCGCCGCGTGAACTAGCGAACGACGGCAACAAGACATCGTCAATAATGTTGTATTGCTGGAGCAGCAAACCGCCCGAGATGACCCCCATCAAAAGTGCGATGAGCGGGTCCTTCAGCGTGAGGCAAAGGATGATCGCCATGATCGGTGGAACAAACGACCAGAACCCCATCGTCTTGGTCGCATTCCCAATGAAATAGTTGTCTTGTGGATCGACGAAAATCCGACCGGAAACCTCTTCGGGCGGAAGATTGGGAAGCTCCGCTAGCTTCTCGGTTTCGCCTATCAGCACCGGCTCTTCGTCGACGGTGTAATAGAGGTCGCCATCGTCGTTAGTCTCAACCTGGAGCGCAACCGTGTTGACGCTCCACTTCGGGTCGGCCCAAATGCCTGCCGCCAGCGCGATCAAAAAGCCGAGTACTACGGCGCCGATGGTGATGTTGCGAATCCGGGGATCTAGCATGTGTCCTCCTGCAGGCGATTCCAAAAGAGCATGAGCGTCGAAGCGATTCGAACGGGAAAGAGTCGACCGTCTCACAACAACGAAAATTCGTTCGTCGGAGTTTACTGGATCGGTGAACCGCGTGCTCGCATGCCACTGAGGCCGTTGAAACGGGAACTTGGGGCGCTCACAATCAGGAGATGGCAGAAGAAGAAACGATTTGCGGCTCCATCGTTGCCACATTCGATCTCGGTTTCATCCTCGAGTTTCTCGATGGTCGTCGCGGCGAACTCCGTACCCCCGAGATGTCGCAGGCGACCGCTGATTGGGAACGCCAAGCGACGGGGCTTGGAAACGAAGTCGAGGTCTATGTTGTTTCAAACCTCGCTCCTCACGGAGGCTACCTACTCCTCAGCGAGTACTCGGCGAACGAACGCTGTGAACGCCAACGACAATGGGACGCGGCCATCGAGGCTCGCGAGCGTACCGCGATTGGTTCAAAGCTCACCGTGCGTATCGAGCGCAAGTTGACTTGGGGATGCCTCTGCCGTCAAACAACAGAACCGTTCCTCGAAGGCGTTCTCTCTGCGCCGACCGAAGCTGAACGCCATGGCGTGCCGGAAGCGTCTCGAATAATCAGCCGAGACTGGGAGCCGTTGCAAGAAGGCAACACGATCGCTGTCCTGGTCTGCCATCGACGAAACCTGCAATCAGGCGTCAGCCTGCACTTCGAATTGGCATCCCCAAACGGGTCCTGACTCAGACATGAAACGACATCTGTTCTTATTCGCAGTTCTCGTCAGTGTCGCTTCCGGTGTCGACGCTCAAACCACCGTTGGTTGGCGTTCGATCCGTCCCTTCTTTGAGCCACCGAAGCATTGGAAGGCCAGCTCGGCTCGTACAGGTCTCCTTTGACTTTTGAAGATGGCTCGACTGTCGAAACAGCCGAGGACTGGATTCGTCGTCGCAATGAGATTCGAAAAGCGTGGATGACGAGGCTTGGACAGTGGCCCGAACTGATCACGCAACCATCAATTGAGTTGCTTACCACCGAACTCCGTGACGGATTCACGCTCAACCGAATTCGCTTCCATTGGACTCCATCGCAGAAGACGATCGGGTATTTGCTGGTGCCGCAACAACCGGGTCCGCATCCCGCGATTCTCACGGTTTACTATGAGCCAGAAACAGCGATCGGCGACGGAAAGCCCGATCGAGACTTTGCATTGCAGCTCGCGCGGCGTGGTTTTGTAACGCTTTCCATCGGAACGACCGAAGCTACCGCGGCCAAAACGTACGCCTTGTACCATCCGTCGATCGACAACGCCACGGTTCAGCCGCTTTCGATGCTGGCGTATGCAGCCGCAAACGCTTGGCATGTTCTGGCATCACGTGAAGACGTCGACTCCACAAGAATCGGGATTGTGGGACATTCCTTTGGAGGCAAATGGGCGATGTTCGCCTCTTGCCTTTACGAAAAATTCGCATGTGCAGCGTGGTCGGATCCGGGAATCGTTTTCGACGATCGCCCCAGCGTGAACTACTGGGAGCCTTGGTATCTCGGTTACCACCCGCGTCCCTGGCGCAAACGAGGTTTGATCACCGACAGCAATCCCGCACGCGGACTGTATCCCGAGTTGATCGCGGAGGGTCGCGACCTGCACGAGTTGCATGCGTTGATGGCACCTCGCCCGTTCCTGGTCTCGGGCGGCTCGGAAGACCCGCCGCGTCGCTGGCAGGCGCTCAATCACACGATAGAAATCAACCGGATGCTCGGGCACGAAAATCGAGTCGCCATGACGAACCGTGCCGAACACGCACCGAATCCAGAATCGAATGAAGTGATCTACCGGTTCTTCGAGCACTTCCTGAAATCAAAGAGCCCACCCAAAAAGCAGCGACCAGATGGGTCACGATAAGATCTGCTGCGCTACGAACAACCAACTACCTCACTGCCCAACTCCCCCATTCCCTTCTTCCATCGTCTTGGCCCAATCGTCTTGCCATCCTGCCCCGCACCGCCAACCTGCTGCCTCACTGCCCAACTCCCCCATATCCTTCCTCCATCGTCTTGCCCCAATCGTTTTGCCATCCTGCCCCGCACCGCCAACCCGCTGCCTCACTGCCCAACTCCCCCACTACCCCACTCCCCGACTAAAAACTATCTGCGGGGATGATCTCTCGAGCCCGCATGGTGATCAACGACGTGTAAACCTCGATGTCAACCTGTTCGCTGATGAAGCGAGTGCTGCCGTCGCCGAGATTGACGTTCATTCCGCCAATATGAAACGAATAGGCCTCGTTGTTGTTGGTGGCGTTGATGATCTTGGGGCCGACACAAGTCAATCCGTCGCGATTGAATCCATGCATCGGAACCATGTTGACGGGATTTGCCCATCCGCCTCCACGAGTCCGGCCATTCGTCACATTGAAATTGCCACAGCCGTTGTTGTTCGTTCGGGGTCCCAACCGACCGAGTACCCAAAACTGAGGCCGACCGGCGTCCTCGATCAAAATCAACGTGTTTGAAAGACCATCGAGGACGTCACGAAACCGTGTCACGTTACCGTTGATCAGTCCCATTCTGCTGCTACGGTCCTCGACAAAACCGGCGTTGATGATCTGGGCGGTGACCGCACCGTGCGGCACGAAATCGGTCGTTGCCGTTTCCAAGTTACTGTTAATAAAATCGAGCTCATCGCCCTTGGGCGAAGACGGGCACAGCAGCACTTCGATTTTGCGACGGACGGCTTGCTGGTTCTCTTGGTGGTTCCACGGGTAAGAGAAGTTGTACTCTTCGTAGACGGAAGACTTTTCGTAGTACGGCAGCAGTGCGGCGGCCCAGGTGTGCCCCAAGCCGGGTTCGGACTGTCGCGGAAAACGCTTGAACGTTCCGTGATAGTTGTGAGCCGCGAGCGCGATCTGGCGAAGATTATTCGAACACTGCATCCGCCGCGCTGCTTCGCGTGCGGATTGAACCGCGGGGAGCAAGAGCCCCACAAGGATGCCGATGATCGCAATGACGACCAATAATTCGACGAGGGTGAAACCGTCGCGGTGCAACGACGAATCTTTTGCACGAGAGATTGAGAAGGCCATCTGGCAGTCCCCCAAAGAAGGCTCCGAACCCCGGCAAGATATCAGTGCTTGGAGTCGGATGCCAACTTTCTCAGCAAAAAGTTGCGAACTATTTGGCGACTAAACCAGCCTCTTGCTGACGTTTTGAACGATTCGGTTGACGGATCGACTCGCCACGCTTTGCGTTTGAGACCGAGGTCGTTTGTAAGGTCAATTCTCCTCCTTCACCCAAATAGCCTCGAACCGGCCCGACGAGCACAAACGGGATCACACGTCGAAACTTTCTGAACTTGGAGGCCCGCGGACCGAATGTTCCCATGCCGAGTAAAATGGTCCGGCTCACCATGCGAAGTTCACCGACGAGCCATTGAACCATCCCAAGATTGCGCTCGCGATAGTCGAGAATATAGGATGGCCCCGACACAAAGGCAGATCGGGCAAGATAGGTATCCATGCACAGCTTCGCTTCTCGAGTATCGGGCTCCCCGAACGCGTTGTAGCCCTCACCATGATGTTCCGATAACGGCCGGAAGGCTTTACCCAGCCATGCACCGGCCGACGAGAAAGCTCTCTCGGTGAGCCACTGCGGAAACGCACCACCTTGATCAAGGAGCCGCGCGTCGTACTCGCCAAACGTATCCATGATGAGGGCAGGCGGAAGCTCCGCGAAGTATCGCTTGAGCGTACCACGGTCGGCTTGGAGCAGTTTGCGGAACGTTTGCTGATCCTTTGCGTTCAGTTGTTCACCAATCATCGGCCTGACTCACCTGATTTGTGTGCTGCCGTTTCCCCGGCAAAGTGCTCTGTCCCCGGACGAAGTGCTCTGTCCCCGGCGGTGGTATCAAACGTGCAACACTGAAACAAGCTCGAAGGGCTTTGAGAAGTCACGCCGTCACTTCGATCCCCACCCGAGGGTGGCTGCGCAACGACACTATCAATAGAATCGCTTGGTCAGCCCCACGCGGCCGAACCTTGCCCGACCGCCAGTCGATTCGGTGGCTTCGATTCCGACTTCACGCATCGACGACCAGGCGGCTGCGTATCGGCGCGATCGAGAAGTCGGCAACCGTACCGCTATTGAACTCGAGATAATCGCTTTGGATGCCGTCCGAAAAAATCACGCCGCCTTCGGGCATCAGGCTCTCCATCGAAAGCGGCGTCGCCGCATCAACGGAACCGGAAACGAGTGAAACCCCCGTCGTCTGACTCTGGAACGGCTCACGAACGACCCAACGCAACGTTTCGGTGTCCCACGGCAAAGCTGTCTCGGGGACACTCGCGTTACCCGCAATGCCACGGGTCATGTTGTAGACGCTGCTGAGCCATCCGGTCGAACCCGCGCCCGTGGAAACGATGACCCCACTCGACGACTGCGCTTCGCTCCCGCCTTTTCCGTACAGAACGTATCGGGCTGAGACGTGCGTCTGCCTGCCGATGAAAAAGTCGTTGAACGCGAGCATACTTTGCCCGTCCGAAAGCGTCGCGCGGGCCAACGTGACTTCACTGATTTGCATCCGCTCTTCCAGTGTGCGGCGAACGACACGCCGGGCATCACGAATCCGAAATGGCAATAGCACACCATCGATCTGATCCGGTGCGGGATTGATCCCGACGATCGGCAAGTCGCCGGCATATTTCGCCGTGTTGGCAACCAACCCATCCGGTCCCACCACAACGACAGCGACCGTCCGACCAAAGTAATAGTTCGGCAAGTGAGACTTGGGGAGCATGATGAAGGGATAGCCCAAGCCCTGAAGTTCCGAACGGACCCTCCGCACCGACTCCTGATACTGTTCGTCTTCCTCGACATAGGCGTCAAAGTCGGCGAGCTCGTCATCGAGTGCGACGGCGCCTTTCTTATGCTTGTAGTGCTGCCTCTCCATGCTTAAACGAAACTTGGCCGCACTCTTCGTTCCATATTTCGCACGAACGCCCTCCAATCGGGTCTCGGTCGTCACCACGGCGATCGAAGGTCCTGTAAAGCCTCCCATGGTTTGGTTACTCCTGATCGCCGGTCAATTTCGTTAACAACTCCGGCGTGATATCGAGTCGACCGATCTTGTTTGCATTCTCGGCAAGTTGAGCAAACGCCATGGCGATCAATTCCTTGGAATCACTCGATCCCGAAACCGCCGAAATTGTTTTCCAGTCCACCTTTTGCAGCGCACCAAAAGACTCCCGCAGTGCCGTGGCTCGAGCTCCCGCCAAGATCTTCTCGTTCTCGGCCTGCTTTTCGACCAACTGGGTACGCGCTTGCTCGATTGCAACGTCCGCAGCCAGCTCGGCTTCGCGGACTTCTCGTTGCTTTTCTTGGATGATTCTCTCGTTGGCAAGCTCGCGCTCGCGAATCTCCTGGTCCGACTCGATCGCGAGCTTTCGGCGCTCGTGAACCGCTTGGTCCGCCTTCTGCAGTGTGGCTTCACGTGTTTCCGCTTGCAGCGCAGCTTGCATCTCGGGTGTCGCCTTGATCGACAAGATGTCGAGCGATTCGATGGCGAGACCCAATTCGACTGGAAGGCTTGATGAGCCGAGCGAGTTGGTCAACGCCGCCCCCAATTCCGCGCCACGCCGAAGCAGTGGTTCGAGTTCCTGGGACCGGACGTACTCGTGTGACTCAACCTGCAAGAGCCGGACCAGGCGATCGCGCAGTGAATCAGGATCATCTGAGACGTAGCGTCCACGCGGGTCAGTCGAGTAGTCCAAGTGAGCGGTCAACTTCACGGGGTCTTCAACTCTAAACGTCAAGTTGCCTTGGATCGTCACGTCCTGAAAATCAGCCGTCTGCTGTTCAAAGACGAACGGGATATCCTGAGTCGCCAAACTGACTTGGACGATCACGCTGTTGGGTGCAAAGTACCAAAGCGAGAGACCGGCACCGCTGGACACGATCTTGCCG
>JBCBOT010000368.1:0-8094 GCA_039821165.1 Planctomycetota bacterium
TTGGATTCGAAACAGCCTGCCTGATCCAAAGCGTTTCGTCAACGATTTCGAACTGACCGACCCATTCGAAGTTGCACTCGAGTTACCACGTGGGGTGGGTACATGGCAACTGTTAATCGAACGTTGCGAAAGCGGTTGGGCGATGCTCATGCTGGATGATTCGGACGTCGTTTCGTTTGAAGTTGTTTCGGAGCGCCCGAAGTCTCGCGAATTGAACGCGTTCGTCATGGATGCGATTGCCCAACCCGCATTTGGGAGTCCTCGCAAGCCCGAGTCGATCGCGGTAACTACCAAAGCGACCCAGAATGTCATTGCCAAGTCTTGCGCAACGGTGGAGGTGGAGGTCTCACAGCGAAAGATGAGCCGAGACGAGCGAGCTTCGATCAAAAGCCTGATCGCGGAAGTGTCCAAGCACGCGTTCCGATCGGAGCCCAATGATTCGATCGAAGATTTCCTCGCCACGCCGATTGTTGAAGCAATTTGGGTCCTCGGTGTCTTCCGACCGCCAATTTGGATCGAATCGGGAGCAACGCCGACTCGCCATTTCTTGACTCTCATCTTGTGCGCCGAGCAGGGAACGATCCTTGGTCACCAGATGGTTCCGGAACTGCCGTCACGCGAAGAACTCGCGAGTCTGGTGCGCGGCACGATGGTCGCCCCCGCGGTCGGGGCCCCACGACGGCCCGAGACAGTTTTGCTCGACCCCAAGTCCAGCGTTCTATTTGATGATGATCTCACGTCAAAGCTGACAAGCGACTTACCTGGCGTCACGGTGGTTCCTGGCGACGACTCGTTGAAAAGTGCTTTCGACGTGGTCGTCGCCGACATGCTGCTTGCCGGAAGTCCCGTCGAACAATCGTTCCGAGATTTAGAAGGAGTCGATGACGCGTTACTCGAAGAGTTATATCGCGTGGTGGCGAACTTCTACCGATCTAAGCCATGGAAGATGGTCATTGGAGATCGGTTCATTCGTGTCGTAAATCATGCTTGGAAGACCCCGGAACGAGCGGCCTGCGTGATGGGTCAGTTGGGACAGTCGCTCGGTCTCTGCCTGCTCGACGATATTGAGAGCGCCCAACGACTACTCAAAGGCGATAATCGGGCAATGGCAGATGGATCCGTTTCATTGGAATTCGGTGAAGCATTTGAGGCGATCCCCGTCGACCTGTGGTATCAGGAACGAATGAACTGGGAGTTGGCTGGCCCCGAGGCTTACCCTTGCCTGTTTCGCATTGGCTCTGCGTTGAAGCCAGCCCCACTCACCGCCGAAGACGTCCATGTGTTGATTCAGGTCCTGCCTCAAATCCCACGTTTCCTTGATCATCCCGTTGGTGAGACGTTCGAAATGTGCAACGAAGATCAACGACTCGAGTTGAGTTGGCTACACTAGGGCGGAGGCGGCGAACCACGCTGTCATGGCGTCCGCTTTTTGAGCGAACAACAGTGCGTGCAGCCATCTCGTGTCGCCAATTCCTACGACGCGCCAGCCCCATTATTAGCGAGCCATCGTGGACCGATTCAACACCCCCTCGCGTCGGCAATTGCTTCGAGTTGCTTCGACGTCCGCCCTCGCATGGCCCTTCCTCTGCCTGCCTTCCACACTTGCCGCAGACCGAACCGTGAAATTGGGTGACTGGCCGTTCCAACTCGGCATTGCATCCGGGGACCCGAGCGCCGATGGGTTTGTGCTTTGGACACGCCTGGCCGTCGACCCGCTTCGCGGTGGGGGAATGCCGCAAGAGGACCTATTGGTTCGCTGGCGAGTTTGTGATGACGAAGCCATGAAACAGGAAGTCCGATCAGGTGTGGCAACGGCGGCGGCCGAATGGGGACATTCGGTGCATGTCGAAGTCCAAGGGCTCAAACCCGATCGCACCTATTGGTATCAGTTCACGATCGGTGGCGAAGAGAGCCCCATTGGGCGCACTCGAACAACACCAACCGGCGATGCGATGCCGGATCGATTGCGGTTCGCATTCGCGTCCTGCCAGCATTATGAAACGGGATACTTCACGGCCTACAAACACATGGCCGATGAGGACCTGCAAGCCGTCGTTCATCTGGGCGACTACATCTACGAGGGCGGCGCGGCAAAAAACAAACCGCGTTCGCACGGCGGCCCCGAGATCGTCACGCTCGAGGACTACCGAAACCGACATGCTCTGTATCGAACCGATCCCGACCTGCAAGCAGCCCACGCGGCATTTCCGTGGATCGTGACCTGGGATGACCACGAGTTCGACAACAATTACGCGGCTGAGATTTCCGAACAGCCCAACGTCGTGACCGCACAGTTCCTCGCTCGACGCGCCGCCGCATACCAGGCTTACTATGAACACATGCCGCTGCGTCGATCGTCGCTGCCACATGGGCCCGCGATGCAGCTTTACCGTAACGTGACCTACGGAAGACTCGCACAGTTTTCGGTGCTCGACACACGACAGTATCGATCGGATCAACCTTGCGGCGATAAACGATCGGCTCCCTGCGACGAGGTTTTTGATCCGGACGCGTCGCTGCTCGGAGCGGTGCAGGAAAAGTGGCTGTGTGATGGATTGCTCTCCTCCCCCGCGCAATGGAACATCCTGGCACAACAAGTGATGATGGCGCGAGTGGATCGGACGCCCGGTGAAGCAGTCTCGTGGAGCATGGATCAATGGTCCGGTTACGACGCGGCTCGCAAACGACTGCTTCAGTTCTTAGCCGACCGTCACGTCGCCAACCCGGTGGTGATTACCGGCGACATCCACACCAATTGGGTCAACGATCTGAAAGTCGACTTTGACGACGAGCGTGAGTCGGCGGTGGCGACCGAGTTTGTCGGCACATCGATCACCTCCGGTGGCAACGGCGCTGCAAAACCAAAGTCGACCGACGGGCTGCTTGCCGACAATCCGTTCGTCAAGTTTTACAACGCGGAACGAGGCTACGTTCGCTGCGACGTCACGCCCAACGAATGGCGAACTGATTTTCGAGTGGTACCGAAGGTGACCGAGAAAGGCTCGCCCTGTCTCACAAGAGCGAGTTACGTCGTCGAGAATGGTCAGCCCGGCGCCAAGAGTGTCTAGACTTCGTCCCTTGGTGCAGACAAATGCGACAACCCCAAACGCGAACTCGCTAACGCGGGTTGCGATTGGGGTTGCCTACGCCTGGTGCGAAATTGCGGGTGAGGGCTAGAGCCGCAGAGTGATCGCGTCCAGGGTTTGCTGATCGAAGTCGTCCTCCTCGTCGTCAAAGCCCGTCGCGAAGGCCTGATCCACACTGAGTGTCGAACTCGGCTGCACCGATTCACCTTCACCGTCGAGCGTGACCGACTGAGTCAAGAAGTTGATCACTCGAAGTGCATCGATTGCGGACAGGGCATTGTCACCATTGACATCGATGTAGTTCAGCAGTGTCGTCGCAATCTGACTGATCAAGCCCGAACCGGACCGGCTCAGCGAATTGATCACTAACAGAGCATCGACGGGGCTGGTGTCACCATCATTGTTGACATCGGTAGGCTGCTGAGAGTTTTGGAAGCCTCTCGCATCGCTCTCATCGTCATCGGATTCTCCATCGGTGTCATCGTCGTCTTCATCGCCGGAGTCGTCATCTTCATCGCCGGCATCTCCGTCCGTGTCGTCGTCTGACTCGTCATCGTCTCCATCGGTGTCGTCATCGCCTTCACCGTCGGAGTCGTCACCTTCATCGCCGGAGTCTCCGTCCGTGTCGTCGTCTGACTCGTCGTCTTCATCGGAGTCGGCGTCTCCATCGTTTGAGTCCTCATCGTCGTCGCTTCCATCGCAGTGGTTGCCTGAGCCCCCGGCATCCCCGCCGTCGGTGTCGTCTTCCTCGGACTCGTCGTCTTCCTCGGACTCGTCGTCATCCTCGTCCGAGTCTCCATCCCCGTCGGTGTCTTCATCCTCGTCACCGGAGTCACCTTCGCCGTCTCCATCCGCGTCCTCGTCGTCCTCGTCGGTGTCGTCTTCGTCGGACTCGTCGTCATCCTCGTCCGAGTCTCCATCACCATCGGTGTCTTCATCCTCGTCACCGGAGTCACCTTCGCCGTCTCCATCGTCGTCCTCGTCGTCCTCGTCGGTGTCGTGGTCGCCACAGTCGTCGTCGTCTTCGTCATCGTCGCCCGGGTCTCCCTCTCCATCGTCGTCGGTGTCACCTCCATCGTCGCCATCTCCATCGTCGTCGGTGTCGTCGTCGCCCGTGTCGTCGTCCCCGGTGTCGTCTCCATCGTCATCATCACCGGTGTCGTCATCGGACCCGCCATCGTCATCTCCGGGTGGCAGTCCGCCGCTGAAGTTGGTGAGCGTTCCGGGGTCGACCAACACTCCGTCTTCGCCCGAGTTGGCCATGTCATACAGTGGCGGCGAAGTGGCAGGCGGCGGAGCGATCGCCCCGACAACGCCGCCGGTTAAGAAGTCCACCGCGACCACGTCGTTCGGCGTGATCGCTCCCGCGAACGACGTTCCGTAACGGTCTTTCAATTGTTGATTGGTCGCGCCGATCATCTCCTGAGGGAACTGAACCGCAGGATGCTCGATCTGCTGGGTGATCGGCGTGAAGCCGGCATCCTGGGCATCAAAGTACAGCTGCTGTCCGTCCAACGTGATCACATCGGACATCAAGAAGAAGAACGGCTGATGCGAGTCGGCTTCGAAATCCGTCGCCATCACGATGTTCTGGCGCTGGGCGGCTTGATCCGCGACGGCCGTCCCCTCGAGCGGACCGAACGTCACGTTGGTCATCTCCAACTGACGCGGCCCCTGCCGCGCTTCGGTGAGGAACATGTCGGTGGTGTTGCGGAGTTGAACATTGTCGACACGCCAGATGTCCTGCCGTGGCGCGAGGATTCCCATGTTGAATCCTTCGATGGTGACGTTTTCAATCACGCCTGGACCACGAGTCACTTCGTTGTACATGTCGAGTCCAACACCCGTGTCCGCGGTGCCGCCGTTGGCAACGTAGGGGGCGCCGATGCCGACCAACCGCGCGTTCTTGATCGACATCCGCTCGTTGTAGTTCATCAACATGCCGTCGCGCGATCCCCACACGGTGAGCCCATCGATGGTCGGATTGAGCGTGTCGATATAGGCCTGATCCGGCGGTGTGTGAAATGGGCTACCGATTTCGCCCAGGTAGCCCGCCGAATGCACGTAACGGGAACGGAATCCGATCGTCGCACCGTAGGATTCGTTGTTGCTGATTTCTGCGAGCGGCGCCCACCACGTCGGAATGGTGTCGCGGCCCGTGATCAAGTCTCCGTTGGCAACATGTGCGACTTGAACCGACGATCGCCCACGCTCCAGGTCTGGCTCGATGACGCCATCACTCCAGATGATGATGCCGTGCCCGGTCGCACCGGCGGACACGTTGTCTCGCATGCTGACCATGTGACCGGACAACCAGTAACCGTCACCATCGACGCCGAAGTCCATGCTTTCCAATCGCAAGTCGGGGTCGATCGCGCCCGAGTCGTCCAACGTGAATGAGGGGCTAACGGTGCGAATCGCAATGTTGCCGACCATCGAGCCGATTTCGTCACCGACTTCGGTATAGAAACTGGCGCCCTGCACGCCATAAGCAACGTTGTTGACCATGTCGATGTTGCCCGAGTGATTGACAAAGCCCCAGCCCGGACTGCCGTCGACGACATTGCCGGCTACGGTCGCGGGCGTGCTCGCCGGATCCACACCACCTCGGTGGAAGTGCAACGCGTATCGTCCACGGACGTTCGTGCGTTCGCCCGTGGTCGTGGTGTAAACGACCGGCGCGCTGGTTTGGTTTCCGACCGCGTCGGGGAACTCGAAGATCAAGTCGTCCAATTCTCGGTTCTTGTCGGTCCGCCCAAGCTCATCGAACTCGGCGTTTTGGATATCCGCGTTGAGCGTGTGCATCACCATGATGTGCCCACGACGCGAGGTCTCGGTGTTCTCCGAGCTGAATTGCGCATTGCGGGTTTTGTTGGCAACATAGACGTTCAGATCGCCTTGCGGCGGAGCATGGTCCAGCTCCAAGGGCGTCGCGAACGTCACACTCCCTCCGTTGATCGAGTCGATCGTTCGGACCTCGTCACTCGTCGCGCCCTGCGTCCCCGTGATGACGATCTCGTCACCGACGTTCCAACCGGCCGGTACCGAGCTCAGTTCGATCGATGTCGCACCCGCGACCGGGAACGTCGCCAACGTGGAACGGTGCGTCTTGGCGGCCCCGTGCACTTCGGTCGGACCTTGCAAGATCGCACCCCGGCTGAGTTGCTCGGGATCCCAAGTCGTGTCGATCGCACCATCGTCGGCGAAGACCACACGCGCGGTCACGCCTTCCTGAATCGGATCGGCGGCCGTCCCCATTTGGAAACGTCCCATCGGCGAACTGACGATCGTGTCAACACGGAGTTCGGTGTTGACGTTGGTTGCAAAGTTCAACACGCCATCGACACGGATGGTTTTGAACTCCTCGGCGATCTGCGAATCGACCGTCAGCGTCACCCCGTGCGGAATGATGATCCGCGCGCCCGCCGCAGGTAGCGATTGGCCTTCCCAAATCATCGGGTCCGACCAATTGCCCGAAGTCATCACCGTGTTGGTGGCTTGATCATGAGAAACGAGTGCCATCGCCGCCGGGTGCCCCGACGAGTGGTCGCCGTGCCCCGACATCGAGGTCGTGGAACTCATTTCGCCCGAATCGGTCATCTCGCCTTCAGCGAAGGAGGTCACCATCATGTCGCCGGCCAATAGCTGACGTGTTTCCAGGCCTTGCAAAAGCAGTCGCCGTTTCAGCTGGCGTGAGCGGAGCTTGCTGCGTTTGACGATTTTTTGATTCCGGCCGACGAGTCGATTGATCCAAGCGTGAGGCATCGTGAGTGCTCCGGGCGTGACAGAAGAGAGAAAAGAGCGTTCGGACCCGGACTGGATCCGACCCGCCGATCGTTCCTTGGAGCGCTCTCGCGATTTCTTACGCGCGGATCTGAAAAAGATGCAAAACTTGTTGAAACGATGCGTTTCGGCCTAAATTAAGTGCGACACGGTCGTCCAAATGATCGTGCCTTCCACCTTGAACGACTGCATCAAGAGGCACCCACGTTGGTTGAAGCGACACGAGCAAGTCTGCTGCTTCGCCTCCGTGACTCCGGCGATTCGGAGGCCTGGGATCAATTTGCGGAGATTTACAGTCCGCTCGTCTTCGACTTCGCCCGCCGCGGCGGCATGCAGGATTCGGATGCAGCCGACTTGGTCCAGGAAGTCATGCAGGAGGTGGCGACGTCGATCAAACAATTCGATTACGATCCCGCCGTTGGTAAGTTTCGGAGTTGGCTCTACAAGATTGCCAAACGGACCTCAGGCCACCTTCGTCGCCGCCAAGCTCGTCAACCCAAAGGCAGTGGGGACTCCGGCGCGATTCAGGACTTATTAAACGTCGCCGATTCGAACGAGAGCCTCGAAGAAGCTTGGAACCAACAGTATCAACGTCAGCTCATTCGCTGGGCGGCTGACAAGATCCGAGACGACTTTCAAAAAGCAACTTGGAGTGCCTTTTGGATGACCGCCGTCGAAGGGGCGCCGCCACAGCGCGTCGCGGAACAACTCCGTCTCAGCGTCGGTTCGGTTTACGTCGCCAAGAACCGCGTCATCAAGAAACTCCGTATGAAAATCCGAGAGATCGATGACAGCGAATGAGGGCTGCCCTTCCCAAACCCTGCTGGACCAATTGATCGCCGGTGATTTGGATGACCACACCGAATCTCAAGTGATCCGGCACGTCGACGGATGCACGCAATGCCAACTGCGTTTGGACTCTCTTGAGATGCACGCGATCCAAGACGAGCTTTCAACACTGGCCGATGATTCCTCCGCGGCACGTCACGAGAAAGTCATCCGCGACACGAAATCGCTGCTGAACCAGGGGCTGGCGACGTTCGCAAAACCTTCCTCCGAAGAGATCACGTCGCATGTCCAACAGGACGGATACGAGATTCTGCGATTACTCGGCAGCGGTGGAATGGGAGTGGTGTTCCTCGCTCGAGAAATTGCCCTGAACCGAGAAGTCGCGATCAAGGTTCTGGCTCCCGAATTGGCAACGCAACCACCGGCCGTCGAGCGG
>JBCBOT010000369.1:0-8048 GCA_039821165.1 Planctomycetota bacterium
CAGGACCGGGTGACCGCACCGCGTTTGAATCCTCACCCCGCTCTCGAAAAAACCCGCTCGAAAAAGCCCCTTCGCGGCTGGCAGAAACGCTCGCGCGGATGCTCTGCGGGGCCATTCTTTCGCCACAAGGCTGCCGGTCGACAAGGCGTCCTGACTCGCTAGACTCGGTCGCCTCGCAGGACACGAATGCACCGAGGAACACCCATGCCACTTTGGCAAGTCGACATCTATCCCGCCGCGAACGAACTCGACCGCGAAGGAAGCCGCACGAGCGAAGAGATTCAGGAACTCGGACTGGGTGAAGACGTCGGCGTCGTTTTCGCCAACGGATTTTTGCTCGAAGGCGAACTGGACGATGAACAAGCACAGACGCTCGCGCAATCGCTGCTGAGCGACTCGGTGGTGGAGCGTGCCGTCGTTGCCCTCGCGGGAGACGCGATGTTGAGCGAGCATCCGAGTGGGGTCGACGACCAAGCGAGGCTCGTTCATGTCTTGCCCAAGCCCGGCGTCATGGACCCCGTTGCGGCGAGCACGATCAATGCGGCTCAGGACCTGGGCTACGAGGTCGATGCCGTCCGCACACTTCGGAAGTACTGGATTGATGGCGTCGACGAAACGACCTTCGGATCGATTTGCCGACGCGCCCTTTCCAACGACTCGATCGAGCAGGTCGTTGCGGGCCCCCTCGAACTCGAAGCGCTCAGCGTCGGAACGCCCTACCCGTTCGAGTTGAGCCGCGTGCCGATTCGATCGCTCTCCGATGCCGAATTGGAAACACTCTCTCGCGAAGGCCAGCTGTACCTGACGCTCGTCGAAATGCAGACGATCCGCGATCACTTCGTTGCGCTTGATCGTGATCCGACAGACATCGAACTGGAATCGATCGCGCAAACATGGTCGGAGCATTGCAGCCATAAAACATTGGCCGGTCGTATCCACTATCGAGGCGTCGGTCCCGACGGGACACCGGGCGGTGACGAGCGTCAGTTCGAAAACATGCTCAAGGAGACGATCTTTGCCGCGACGCAAACCATCCAAGCGTCACTCGGCGACGACAACTGGTGCGTCAGCGTGTTCAAGGACAACGCGGGGATCGTCACCTTCGATGATCAATTCCACGCCTGCTTCAAAGTCGAAACGCACAACCACCCCTCGGCACTGGAACCCTACGGCGGCGCCAACACAGGTATCGGTGGCGTGATCCGCGACCCGATGGGCACCGGCCTCGGCGCGAAACCGGTCTGCAACACCGATGTGTTCTGCTTCGCACCGCCTGACACACCCGCTGATGAATTGCCACCCGGTGTGCTGCATCCGAGACGGGTGATGAAGGGCGTTGTTTCGGGTGTGCGTGACTATGGCAACCGGATGGGAATCCCGACCGTCAACGGCGCTGTCTATTTTGACAAACGCTATCTCGGCAATCCGCTCGTGTACTGCGGCAACGTCGGGATGATCCCCGTCGGGATGGAAGAGAAAGAGGTCCAAGCGGATGACCTGATCGTCGCCATCGGCGGTCGAACGGGACGCGATGGAATTCACGGAGCCACCTTCAGTTCAGCCGAGCTGACCAGCGAATCGGAGTCCTTGTCCGGTGGGGCTGTTCAAATCGGTAACGCGATCACCGAAAAGATGGTGCTCGACGTGTTGATGCAAGCTCGTGATCGCGGCTTGTACAACGCGGTCACCGACTGTGGCGCCGGGGGCTTTTCCAGCGCCGTCGGCGAAATGGGTGAACATGTCGGCGCCGAGGTTTGGCTTGAAAAGGCGCCCCTCAAATACGAAGGGCTTTCGTACACCGAAATCTGGATCTCCGAAGCGCAAGAACGCATGGTCCTGTCCGTGCCGCGTGAGAACTGGGAAGCACTCCGTGAACTCTGCCAAAGCGAAGGCGTCGAAGCCGCCGTGCTGGGTGAGTTCAAAGCGACGGGCAAACTCCACCTGACCTACCACGGAGAAACCGTCGGCGAACTCTCAATGGAGTTTCTTCACGACGGTCGCCCACCGGTCATTCGCGACGCCGTCTACGATCCGCCGACGGTCGTGCCGCTAGACTCCCCTGCCCTCTCCGCAGATGAACTCAACGCCACGCTGTTGGGCGTGATGTCGAGTTTGAACGTGGCCAGTAAACATTGGGTGATCCGCCAATACGATCACGAGGTTCAAGGCGGCAGCGTCGTGAAACCTTTGGTGGGCCCGCTTTGCGACGGCCCTGGTGATGCCGCCGTGGTACGCCCCTTGCTGTCCAGCCGACGCGGACTGGTCATTTCATGCGGAATGAATCCACACTACGGCGACTTCGACACCTACCACATGGCGGCCTCCGCGATCGATGAAGCGATTCGAAATGCGGTCGCCGTCGGCGCCGATCCGGCCAAGATCGCGATCCTTGACAACTTCTGCTGGGGTTACACCGACCGCGCCGAAACGCTGGGCTCCCTCGTCCGTGCGGCGATCGCCTGCCAAGACTTGGCCGTGGCTCTTGGAACCCCCTTCATCAGCGGAAAAGACAGCTTGAACAATGAGTTCAGCTACTTCGACGACGATGGCACCAAGCAAACGATCTCGATTCCGCCAAGTTTGCTGATCAGCGCAATGGGCCAAATCGAGGACATCTCCGGCGCAGTGACCATGGACGCGAAACGAGCCGGCAACGCGCTCGTCTTGGTCGGCGAAACCAAAGCGGAACTCGGGGGTTCACACTATTGCCTGCACCACGGACTCTCCGGCGGTGAGGTTCCGAAAGTCGATGCCATCCGTGCCAAGGCGACATTCACGGCGGTGCACCGTGCTATGAACGAACGTTTGGTGCGGGCGTGCCATGATTTGAGCGAAGGTGGTCTCGTGGTCGCGGCGACAGAAATGGCGATGGCCGGTGGTCTCGGCATGGTGCTCGACCTTGACGCCGTACCGACGGGTGGCCCCGACCAACTCTCGGCCGAAGCGATGCTCTTCAGCGAGTCGAATTCGCGTTTTCTGCTCGAAGTCAGCGAAGACAATCTCGCTCGAGTTCAAGCAATTCTCGACGAGGCGGGCGTCCCCGCGAGTCGGGTGGGTACAATAAGCGGCTCGCAAACGCTGACCGTCACCCGGTCCGACAACCACGTGATGAACGTCGAAATCGAAGCTGCGAAACGCGCTTGGCAACAGCCACTGAATTGGTAACCGATGATCTCTCCGCTGCCCCCCGAATCGCAAACCGATGAAGCTCCCTCGGAGATGTCCCGAAAGACGTGGACGCTGGTGCTCTCCAAAGGACAATCGCGAAACCCGGTGAAGCGGCAACTCGAGCAGACCATCGCTGAAACGGCTGCCGAGATGAACGGCCTCGATGTCGTGGTCGTCCCACACCTTTACGACCTGCCCAAAGGCGGCGAGTCGTTGACCAAACTCGCGGCGATCGAAGGTGAGATGATCGTCGCCTCGTGGATCTTTCCCCGAGCAGCCCACTGGGTGCTCGACCGGAACGGTGTCCGTGGCCAGTTCGCGTTGATCCCGATCGGCGATTCGGAAGAAGACGAAGACGAGGAAGAAGCATCGGCATCCGACGTCGATCGTGTCTCGGATTTGTTCCCGCGTCCCGACCGCGAAATTCACTGCATGGATCTCAAGGCGGATGAGGATCCGGAGCGTTTTCTACAAGAAGTTCGCCGATTGGTCGTCGGTGAAGTCGATTCGAGCGAAACGACTTCGCTACCGATTGTCGGAGGCAAACTGGTCCAAGTCGACGAGACGACTTCGCGACGTTGGTATCCGGTGATTGATTTCAACCGCTGCACCAACTGCATGGAGTGCATCGACTTTTGTCTGTTCGGTGTGTACGGAGTCGATGGCGCTGAAACGATCCTCGTCGAGCAACCCGACAATTGCCGTAAAGGCTGCCCCGCGTGCAGCCGCGTCTGTCCCGAGAATGCGATCATCTTTCCGCAGCACAAGGCACCCGCCATCGCAGGTGCCGAAGTCGGTGGCACCGACGGCTTCAAGATCGATCTGTCGAAATTGTTTGGCGCCCCCGAAGGCGGTGATGACGCAATCGCCACTGCGGCTCGAGAACGCGACGAACAGCTCTTACTTGCCGGTCGCGACGCCGTTGGTATCGACGATCAACTTCGCCGCCGCCAAGAAGACGTCACCGCAAAACCCAAAGACGATCTCGACCGATTGATCGACTCGCTCGATGAGCTTGAGCTGTAGTCACAGTTGTTCGAGTTTGACGCGCGAACGACTCCGACCGAGCGGCTTCTAAGGCCTTACCTCGCCGCGGAGAATTGCGAGCCGATTGGCAGGTGCATCGGGTGCTAGGAAATTCGGAATCGTGTCCGTAGACCGCTTCGGACGAGACAGAAACTCGACCGGCCATTCGGCGAATCGTTCTTCACGAACATGTTCATAGACGCCGGGGTCGACTTCATTGATGTACTCGCGCTGCAAAATCAGCGCGAGCGGCGGAGAAGCACCGCGATTGTCGTTGGCGAACTCCAACGCTTCCTCGCAACTCTCGAACGCGTAGAAGTAATCATCGCCCTCGAATTCGTCCGCCGCTCCCCGCTGGGGATGCATCCAAACTCGGTATTCAAGCACCTCGTCCCAAACAAATCCTCCGCCCGCGCCCGCGACGGCGTCATAGGTGCCGACTAAATCGGGGTCGAGCACGCGTGGATATGGCTGCGGATTCAAAAGGCACCTCGCTTCATGGTCCGTGACCGCTGAACCAAAGCCCTAAACGGTCACAATCGGGAGCGTGCTTTCGGAGTCTTGTTCGGGAGCCGCTTCGACGTTGTCAGGGTCTTGATACTTCGTCACGTCGAAATGTCGTCCATAGGTGCCGAAGTCGTTGAACGCGTACTTCTTCGCCCAGCGATAGATGAAATTGCGTTCGGGAATCTCGTCCCCCGGCTGATACTGACTGCGGCGGGGCGTCACGTTGTTCAGTTCGTCGATGACCGCGCCGCGCACCGTGGTGTCACGTGCCCCATGTTTCTCGGCCAGTTCCACCAGCAAGTCAGGTCGCTCCATGATCACGCAGCCACGCGTGTGTTGCGCGGTCAACTCGCGAAAGTCTCGCAGGAACTCCGAGTTATTGAACGTCTCGGCGAGCGGTCGATCATCATGGATCGAATCGGTGGCCATCTGAATGACCGGACAGGGTTCGATGTCACCCCACGGACCGACGTGGTGTGTGAATCCGGTTGCCGCCGGGCAGAGCGCGTTACCCGCATCGTCATGATAAGCGTCGATCACAACGATGGGCTTGGTCGCGCGGGTGTCGACAACAAACTGGCGGACGCGACGTTGCTCTTGGCTGTTGAGAGCAAGCTGTTGGTTCGGCTCCGGGCCCACCGGACGATAGATGTGGAACCAGCAGTACATGACGCCCATGTCGATCAGCCGGTCAACCCAGGCTTCATTGACAAGATCATCTAGATTGGTTTTGCAGACGCTCGTGCAAACGCCGACGAGTAAGTTGTGTTTCAGAGCGGTCTCCAGCCCCTTCATCGTTGCACTCAGCACATTGCCGCGTCCGCGCCGCTCGTCGCTGATGATCTCGGTACCCTCGACGCTCACCAGCGGCGTGACATTGCCGAATTGCCGCAACTCCGAAGCCACCTCATCCGTAATGAAGTGGCCATTGGTGAAGACCTGGAAATACACATCCTGGTTCTGCTCAAAGATCTTCAAGAGGTCTTTGTGCATGAACGGTTCACCGCCCAGGATGCCAAAGAAGCTGTTGCCCATTTCTTTGGCTTGGCGGATCGTTCGGTTCGCGGCCTCGAGCTCAATCCGATGCTGCTTGGATGCGACATCGACCCAACAACCCTGGCATCGCAGGTTACAGCTGTTGACGACCGACAGATACAAAAACGGCGGGAAGAACTCGCCTCGCTTGAGGCGACGCTTGTGCTGATGGACGCTCCACAACCCTTTGACGCCGAGCCGCCACACGGCCTTGGCGAGCAGGCGTTTGTCAGCCTCAAAGAGAAAGCGGCTTGCCATGCGGAGATACATCGGCGATCAACCCGTTTTGAACAAATGAGAAACGAATAACCCGGAGGCTCTATTATGGCCGCCAAGCGGCGTCGGTGCAGGACAAATCGCGAGAAGCAAGATCCTTGCCAAGTCGTCGCACCTCGCGGACGAAATTGTTGATACCACGGTTGAACCGTCGATCCCCCGGTTTCGACACCGATTTGGTCCGTGTTTGTCATGACTTCGCCGCGAAAGGCCTTTCAACGATACCAGCCGAAGTGTCCCCGTCCCTCCCCCTCACGAATCGATTGCCGCGTTCGTTCTATGATCGACCGACCTCCGAGGTTGCCCGTGATTTGATCGGGAAAGCCTTGCTCCATCACGTCGACGGTTGCTGGCGCGGCGGCTGGATCGTCGAAACCGAGGCTTATCTGCATCAGCGAGATCCGGCGAGCCATTCGGCACGCGGCCCGACGCGAAGCAACGCGTCGATGTTCGAGGCCCCGGGAACGCTGTACGTGTATCCCATCCACGCCAAATATTGCCTCAACGCGGTCACTCAGGCCAAAGGTGAGGGCACTGCGGTATTGATCCGCGCGATCGAGCCGGTGTGGGGCGTTGAATCCATGCGAATCGCGCGGGGAATCGAGGCGATCAAGCGTTTGACCTCGGGGCCGGCCATGCTCTGCCAGGCGTTGTCGGTTAGCCGCGACGATGACGGCAGGTGCCTGATTCAAGATCCGAGACTGGGGATTTTCACGGACGACAATCGTCCGGCGTCAAAGGTCGCAACGACGAAACGCATCGGAATCAGCAAAGCGGTGGACCGCAAATTACGGTTCGTCGATTCGGCGTCACGTTTTCTAAGCCGCCCGTATCGGGACCCCCGCTCGAAAGCCAACGCATGAGCTTTGAAGGAGCGTTTTCTGAAACGTCTAAATCGCCTCGTTGCCCCGCTCACCGGTGCGAATGCGAATGCAGTCGTCCATCGGCAGCACAAAGATTTTTCCGTCCCCGATCTCTCCTGAATCACCGGTACGTCCGCCTGCCAGAATCGCCTCGATCGTCGGTTTGACGAACTCTTCGTTCACGGCGATCTGCAACTGGACTTTCCGCAGCAGGTTCACGCTGAAATCTGTTCCGCGGTATGAGCCGGTCTGGCCTTTCTGTCGGCCGAATCCCTGGCAGTCAAGCACCGTGAGTCGATGCACGTCGACCTGCGTGAGCGCCTCTTTGACCGAATCGAGCTTCGAAGGTTGAATGATGGCGATGATCAGCTTCACGTTCGGCGCGTTCCGGTGCGTGTGTGACGAGCAAGGAAGGGAACGCCATACATTAACCGACCGACCGTAGTCGCTCCAAGCCGCCAAAAAAGTTGCCCCGCCATCGAGCGAACTCAACGACGGGGCAGCGCTAGGTAGTCGCCTTGTGACGGAGTGCGGTAACCGTTGCACTTGTCTCAATCATTTGGCAACGTGAAGAGGTGCACACCACGGACCAAAAACACGTCGACGCCCCGATTAGATTCGCAACGCGTTTTCATTCCTGGAGTTATGAAAACAACACCACCGGGCTCCCACCAAAACGAGCCGGGAAATGCACGCGTTCTGAGCAGGGGGCTGCCTCGTCATCGATCAATCGGCATCCTCCATGAAAAAAACCGCGTCCACCCGGAGGTAGACGCGGCTTGCGGGAATCGCTGAAAAGCGATGTCTGAGGATCGGCGTCGACTAGAACAGGAAGATCGAGTCGATACCGAAGGTGGTCTGATCGGCACCGTCTTCGAGGCCGAGCACTTGGTTGTCGTCCCAGTCGAAGCGAACTTCAGGACGAACGATGAGGTTCGCATGCGGCTTGACGTTCAATCCGAGTGTCAAGGCGTAGATGTCGTTCTCGTTACCGAAGGTGTTGAAGACGCCGTCTTCGTTGTACCACTCGAAACGTGCTCCCGCGGCCAGGCAGTCACTCATCGAGTAGATGAGGTACTGGTTGATGCCGATGGTGTTGCGAACGCCGGCACCAGCAGCGTCCTGCGTGTCGAGGTAGTCGCTTTGGAAGATGTACTGCAGGCTGTCCGTGAC
>JBCBOT010000370.1:0-8004 GCA_039821165.1 Planctomycetota bacterium
TGTTGCGACCATCGGACCGCTCAACGATAGCACGGGGCAAATCGCCTCGGCCATCGGTCGCCGCAATCACGTTTCCGGCGTTGTCGTATGCAAATTTGGATTCGTTGTTCTCGAAATCCGTTTCCGATCGGACACGATTGGCGGCGTCGTACACCGTCGTGCTTCGTGCGATTTGCCCCGTGCTATCGTTGAGCGGTCCGATGGTCGCAACAATATTGTCAACCGCATCGTATTCGAGACGAGTGACATAGCTCTCCGCGTCGGTGGTCGAAAGAAGGCGGTCTTTCTGGTCAAACGTATGCTCGATCACGCGAGTCGCAGCGAAGCCGTCACCGAGGTGTCGCTCGCGAATGACGTTGCCGTTGAAGTCGTAGTCGAAGAAGCTCTCGTTATTCGCGGGGTCGGTGACTTTGACCTGTCGACCTGCTGGGTCGTACTCGTAAGAGGTTCTTAAGAGTTCGCCCGTCGAACCAATCCTCGGTCCTACGGCGGCAGTCAGTCTGCCGGCAGAATCAAACTCGTAGCTTTCAACGGCGGGGTCCAGTGGCTGTGATGGAAGTCCACGTGGGCGTTCGACGCGATCTTGTCGGCCGAGTTCGTCGTAGGCATAGATCGTCGTGAAATATTCGCCTCGCGGATCCTGTGACGTCAGAAGATTGTTTAGCTTGTCGTAGGTAGAGACCCACGTAGCAATCGGGCCGGGATTCTCCGGAGTCCCCGTGTTCGTTGTCTGTGTCGAGAGGTTGCTGGCGTCGTCGTAAGTCGACACGGTGTTAAAGAACGCGCCTCGCGGATCCAAGACCGTCAACACGTTTCCGGCTTTGTCGTAGACATAGCCAGTCGTTTCCACACCGGAGCCAGCGTATCCGGGCGAGTCTCCGTTTTGTGGAACTGCCGTCTCCCGATGGATCGCCACGGCGCGATTGAGCACGTCGTAGTCGGTTCTCGTTTCGACACCTCGCGCATCGGTGGTTACGGTCCGATTGTTATTCAAATCGTACTGATGTTCGGTGACCAGTTCTTCGTCGTTGCCGGACAATCCCGATGGCA
Source organism: Planctomycetota bacterium (assembly GCA_039821165.1). Taxonomy (GTDB): domain Bacteria; phylum Planctomycetota; class Planctomycetia; order Pirellulales; family Pirellulaceae; genus Stieleria. The sequence continues at coordinate 1,051 of JBCBOT010000370.1, forward strand.
TCGTGAGTTTTGTCACATTGCCTCGTGGATCGTACTCGTATCGCGTGACGTTTTCGTTGGAAAGCGTTGAACGCGGATCAATCATGGCCGTCATGCGACCAGCTGAGTCATACTCGTAGCGAGTCGTGTTGCCTTCCGCGTCGGTCATCGATGTCATCCGACTCGCATTGTCGAAGGTCATCAGCTTGGTGTGTGTCAGCGACTGTGCGCCGCCGACGGTCGCAACGGTGCAGGTGGTGAGTCCCGCGTTGGGCATGATCTCTGTGATCACGTTGCCAGCGGCATCGTAGACGGAACACGTGGTGTGTCCGTTGGCATCACTGGAACCTGTTTGACGGTTCAGCCCGTCATAGTAGAAGACCTGCGTTTCACCTTTAGGATTCGTGATCGATGTCTGGTTGTTCGCATCGTCGTACCCATAGAGCCACTCATAACCCAAGGCATCGATCTTTTTATCCAGTCGACCCGCCGAATCGAACTCGTAGGTCGTGAACCAGAGCGGATTGCGCGGGTCGAATTCTTTCGTGATATTTCCGATCCCGTCATACTCGAAAACGATGCTAGCGAGTCCATCCCCCGATGGCTCAATGGTCTGTGTGCGTCGATTCAGTCGGTCGTAGCTGTACTCCGTTGCGGGGACCTCGGGCCTTGGATCTGACCGTGAAACGAGGTTGCCTTCGTCGTCATAGACGGACACGATGCGGATTTCATCGACGGTGTCTTTTGCGGTGACGCTTTCACTCAGGAATTGTCGGTTGTCAAACTCGTACTCCGTGATCGTTCCACGGGCATCGACCCGACGCACGATATTGCCTCGTCCGTCGTATTCGCGTTTGGTCGTCGCTGCGACGGAAGACTCGGCGCCTTCGGTACGTTCGACCATTCGATTGAGCTCGTCGTACTTCCAAGTGGTGACGACGTTGGAATCGAGCTTGCGCTCCTTGATCAGATTTCCGAGCGTGTCGAACGTCTGTTCCAGCTTGACTTCGTTTGCAGTGCCGACGGCGTCCAGCGGGATCGTCGTTGTTTGAACGCGGCGTCCGGGCGACCAAGAATTGGTGACGACAAAGGTTGCGAGGCCACCTTGCTCTTGCCCCGGTGCGGGGCGCGTGATGGTTTCGATCGAGTCCCACTCGTCGTAGGTGTACTCGGTCTTGTTGCCCTCCGCGTCGATAACCTCCACCACGCGCCCGAGCGCGTCATGCTCGGTCGTCGTCGTGAAGCTGCTACTTGTTCCGAGCGGATTGCGAGGGTCGGTTGTCTGTGTCCTGCGTCCCATCGCATCGTAGTCGTGAGTCGTGGTTCGTCCTTCGGGGTCGATCTCACGAATCAATCGGTGCGCACCGTCGTATTCGTAGGTGAAGACGTGAGACTCCGAGCGGGCGTCGTCGACCGACAACACGTTTCCTTCACCGCTATACGTGGTCAGCGTGACACCGCCTTCGGCGTCGTGGGTCTCGATCACTCGACCGAGTTGGTCGATGACTTGGCGCGTGACGAATCCTCGCGTGTTGGTCGTCGTTTCGAGTTGTCCTTCTGGGAAATACGTGAAACGCCTCGGTTCGGCCGCCCCGACGGTCTCTGTTTCGACGCGGTTTCGATCGTCGTAGGTCATTTCGCTACGGAACGCGTCTGCGGTTCCGGCCGCGATGATGACCGCGGTCCGGTTTCCGGCGTTGTCGTATTCGTAGCGAGTCATGTCGCCAACGGCATCAATCTTTGTCGCGACCTCATTGAAGAGGTTGTAGGTGTACTCGGTGACCTGTGGCCCTGTCGTGTTCGCGATTTCGACTCGCGTGGTCCGATCCACCAGGTCGTAGGTGGTGTCCGTCCGCATGTCCGGCAACGGTCCGGTCTCGGCGGTCACGCGTCCTCGCGCGTCGAGTTCCCTTGAGATGACACCCCCGTGGTGCAGGATGATGTCCGTGGTGCGCCCGGCATCGTCGAGTCGATACGTCGTCTTTCGACCGAGTTGATCGTAAGACGCGGTGACTTCGTTGTACTGGTTGTAAACCGTGGTGATGAATTCACCATCGGGCTGTTTCAGGACGTGCACATCACCGCCCGGTTCAGCCGTGACGGTGTAGCTGGGCGCCAACGTGCCCAACTCATATGCGTGCTCGGTCTTCAGCTCCAAGCCACCGACATCCGCGATGGATGTCTTTGCGCGATCCATCACATCCCAGGTTTTCTCGGTGATGTTGCCATCGCGGTCCACCAACCGAGTTTCATTGCCGTGGGCGTCATACTCGTAGGTTCTTCGGATCGGTTCCGTCCCCTGCGGGCCGAAATTGATTTCCTCCGTGATTCGGTTCATCGGATCGCGAATGTATTCGGTCGTAAAACCGTTTGCGTCGACCATCGTGTGGACGTAACCGCTTGGGTAGTACGTGTAGCTGCGCTGTCCGTCCTCGAGAATCATCGCGGACATCAGGCCCAGGGCGTTGTAGTTCCGATCGATGGTGTTGCCTTCGCCGTCGGTCGCGACGTCGACAAGAAAGCCATGGCTCGCGTCATACGTGTAGTTCTGCGTCGTGGACACGGGGCTGCCGTCAGGCGCACTGGGGTCGCTGATCACCGTGGTGAGAATGTTGCCTCGGTTGTCGAGCGTGTGGAGCGTTTCGCGATTGACCGCGTCCGTAATCCGCACCGGGATGTTGAAGGATTGTTCGTAGTCGAAGTCCGGGTCGTAGTCGTAGGCGATCAATTGAACGGCTGGCCCGTCCGGGAAATCGGTTTGCTGGACAACGTTGCCGAACAAGTCGCGCACATAGCAAACGACATTTCCGACGGCGTCGATTTCGGCCGAGATCCGGCCTCCATTGAGGCCTCGCGTGGCGACTTTTGTCTCGCGGTCGTCCTGCCGTGAATCGTGATATTGACCAAACCCGGTCATTTCGAATTCGCGACGTGTTCCACGGAAATCGGTGTGCGTCGCTTGAGCCGTGAACTGCGTTCCAGTGTTCGATTCGTGTTCGATTCCGCATTCCGGTACGTCCTGCTGCGTCGTGTCGGGATCGCTCGGACTGGATAGCAGATGCAACTCCTCGGACTCATCAGGTTCCACCGCCTTTTCAGGGTCGGCGAGGAAGGTGACCTGGGCTGCGGTCAGTGTCGTCGTCTTGCCGTCGATCCGTGTCCCGCTGACGAATCGGCCGTGGACGTCGTCGTACTGGTATTCCTCGTTGAATTCGCCCGCCAATGGATCTGTCGGGTCGTTGCCGCGTCGCAGCCGTTGACCGGTCAGCAGGTGCTTTCCGATCTCGTCATCGTCTTCGTGCTCATACTCATACTCGAAAGACAACTTCGACGTATCGGGGTGCGTCACGGATTCCAAGTTGCCGTCGACAACGCTGAGCGTCGTGACACGACTTGCGGGGTCGGTGATTGTTTGAATGACGTCGCCCGAGTAGGTGAGCACTGTTTCCAGTTCGACCGGGTCCACTACTTTCGTCAAGCGTCCGTCTTCGTGGACGAACGTTGTCTTGTTCCCGTTGCGGTCAGTGCTCGTTTCGAGGAAGCCCTCCTGATCGAAGACTTGGACGGTGCCGTCTCGAAGTCGACGACGGAATTTGTTGTCTTCGAATTTCAATTCGGAATAGTCTTCGACCGTTGCGGTAAAGAGATCGGTTCCCTCTTCGGGAGCCAGGTAGATGTGCTCCAGGCCGTTGCCGTCCACCAAAAGAACGCCGGCGTCGCCCGGGTACATGCGCAGGTAGCCTTCCAAATTCCAGCCACCACCGAACGGGCTGTTCGAATCATTGACGACAGACTCGACAGTCGTCTGCGATACGATTCGACCGACGTACTGCTCACCCTGTTTGCGCATCAAGCCGTATTCGACTTCGAAGGTGTAGAGGCCGGTGTCCGCGTCGCGAAGGTCGAGTTGCAAGCCGACGCCAAAACTCTCGCCCTCTTCCGGGGAAGTCGGGAGTTTGAAAAGACTGAAGCCTTCGGGCACTCCGATTTCCTCAGACTTCTCTGCTGTGATCCCGTCCGATTGGAAACGGGTGCCATCGGCCGCAATGGCCGTCACCCGGTAAGCCAATCGGTCGCTGGAGGCGTCGTAGTCGATTTTGTCCAACTGCGTCAGGTTGAGATAGTGAATCGGTCGAGGGTCCGCTCGGAGCGAGTCGTAGTGCAGTACGAGTCCTCGCTCTTGTTCGCGAGAACGGTACGTCACCAGCGGAACGCTCTCCTGCACCGCACCGGAGTGGACTTCCACCATCGCATGAATACCGGCTTCGACCTCGAACGGTCGAGCGGGGAATCCGAGCAGCGAAGGCGTCTGGTTGTACGGCGTCGGTGCGAGCGCAAGCAGATCGCCGCGGGCCGCGGGTTGGATTGAGACCCCACGCGGAAGGTTGCCACCAGGAAGCGGAGCGTACGCGTTGGGAGCGTCACCCGTCGGACCGATGGGCGGAACACCGTATGCCAGGACTGTCGAACCGCTTACGTTGAGGGTGTGGAACCGGAAGTCGGCGGCCTGGGCAAGCGTCGGATCAACACGATCGATCGGCAAGGTCGAAAGCGGCCCACGTAGGAGCCGTGAAAGTGGTCCGTTCGCCGCCGGGTCTTCGCCGATCTGACTCCACGGAGGAACCGGCAACCCGTTGGCTTCTTCTTCCACCAGACGAATCATCTCGGCGAGGTTGTAACCCGTGACGATGTCTTGGCCTTGCTGCGGTGCAAGGACGAGCCCACTCTGTACCGACAAAGCAATGTCATCGGTGAAGCCATTGACGATCGGTGTCGTCGCGGCGACCAACCGAGGTTCCTTTTCGGGATCGTCGGAGTCGCTGAGTGGATCGCGAATCAACCCAATGGTGCCGCCCGCAGCGATCAACTCAATCTGAGTGCGGCCGCTGGCATCGAATTGATAGGCGTTGTAGGCAAAGAACGGACCGATGTTGGGGTCGTGTTTCGGATCGCCTTGGACAAATTGCCGGAAACCCGAGACCACCGCATAAGCGGGGTGTTCTCCGATCGAGTCGATGAAGGCGTTCGCCTCGATGTAAGCGACACCTTGAGCATTGCTGACACCGTGTACCTGGGTTCCACGGCCCTCGACCAAGCGTGGAATCGCTCCGTAGTCTTGGAATCCGACCGGGGTCGCTTGCCAAGGGCCTTCGTCTTGTTCGCGGATGACGGTGAGACCGTAGGCGTCGGCAACACGGTCCGCGATCAACATCACGCCCGAATCATCGGTCGCAGTGATTTCATAGGGTCCCGGACCGACAACGGTCAGTGATTGTTCATCTTGAGCATCAAACTCCGGCGTCGCTAGGAATTCGCGATTGTCGTCCCTCAAACTGACCGAGAGAATCACGCCGTCGCGACCGCCACGAACGCCGAACAGGTCTTGCGCCGGAGCGGCAACAAACAGTCGGTCGCCAGCCGAATCGATGGCGAGACCGCGCAATCCGATGGAGCCGATGCCGAAGACGGTGCCAACAACGGATGGGAAGTTGATGGTTTGAATCGTCGTGTGGTAAGTCGGCGAGTAAGTGTCAATGTCGACGACATACACGCTCGCTCGCTGGTAGTCGGAGACATAGAGTCGTCGCGTGTTTTCATCCGCGATCGCGTCGAAGGGTTTCGCACCGGCCGGCAGTTGAATCGCGTTGACGCCCAGCGTTTCTGGCTTTTCGGGGTCATCCGGGAGAACGTCGATTTGCTGCAGCGAAACCGTGTCGATTGCGGCGACGATGCCTTGGTCGGCCGTCACGTAGAAGCGGGTGCCGTCGTTGGTGGAGACCGTTTTGCGGGGGCTGACCCGCTTGTCTTCCGTTCCATCGGCAAGCGTGATTTGTGCACGGACGAACGGGTTCAGTTTTTCGTCGGCCTCGGCGTCCGGAACGCCGCACTCGAGTCCAAGGCCCTGTTCGCTCAGTGTCCCGCACACGTCGTAGATCAAGACGCGTCCGTCGGCTCCCGAAGCAACCGCGCCATAGCGCTGGTCGGCGAGAATCTGGATCGGGTTGCTCGTCAACTCCTGCCGCGCAAAGCGGTTGTCCACCGGCAGGTCCATCGGGCGGGTGACGGTGATCGCGGCACCGGCGAGCTGAGAGCCATCGGGGATTTCGAAGGAAAGCTTGTCATCACTGAGAGTTAATTCGCTGCCCTCGATGACGATGTCTTTGCCCCCGAGAATCAGTGGCGTCCCGTCCGTGTCGAACGTGTCGCGTTGGCCGATTTCGATGGTGACGAAGAGATCTTCCACTTTCGAGCCGAGCGTGGTCCCGTCGAAAAGGGGCGCGTTGGCAAAAGGGTTCTCTAGGGTGAAGTCCTGGCCCGACAGCTCAATCTTCAGAGCATCACCCGCCGACGACGGTAGCACCAAACGGGCGTCAGAAAGGCTTGGCGGATTGTTTCGTTGTTGGGTCCTCGGGATCGAAGGCAGAATGATCGCGGGCACCGTCCCCGATTGGATCAGCACTTGCTGATTGGACGTTTCAATCAGGCCTGAGGGGTCCGTGCTGTATTGGGTCAGCACGTAGTCGATCGAATAGACCGCAGGAACAAGAAACGTGCCGAAGGCGTCGTTGGCGGCGTAGTACTTCGTCGATCCGTCCGCCGCATCCTCGATCGCCGAGTCCATGCTGATGACCGCGTTTCCAAACTGCGCGTCGCCTTGTGTACTCAAGCGAGTGCCGAGATCGGAGATCGCTCCCAGCCCCGTGAAGAGGCTTGGCGACGCCGCGAACAACATGCCTGAATCGGAGTATTGAAACAGGCTGTTGTTCCCGTCGAGCACTCGTCCAGACACGCCAACGTTCGGTGGGCTCGTGGTCCGCATCACGCCGTCGTCGCCGACCGCCATCACGTCGACGATCATCCACGTCGTCAGATCGGGAAGGTCCGCGCGGCTCACCGTGACTTCGCGGAACAGGTAGACGCTATCGCCGGATTGCGAGTCTTGTGGGGCGGGAAGGTTCAAGCGGAAAGGAAGAT
>JBCBOT010000371.1:0-7984 GCA_039821165.1 Planctomycetota bacterium
TCAATCACATCAGCCCCCGAGATCGTACGCTCGGGTTCGCCGTTCACGTTGGCTCTATTTGCGGGCAATGATCCGGGCGAGGACACGATCAGCCATTGGACGATCGACTGGGGTGATGGGAACACCGAGACACTCAGCGGAAACCCCGATTCGGCTGTCCATGTCTATCCAGATGGGACGAACACGTATGTGATCACCGCTTCGGTGACGGATGAAGATGGCACCTACGCGGCGAACGAACACTCGCTAGCGGTGCTGAACGTCGAGCCGGAACGAACCATTGGCGGTGCCGACAGTGTTGATGAGGGCTCGCCATTTACGCTGAATCTGTTTGCCGGCAACGACCCCGGGGATGACACGATCAGCCATTGGACCGTTGACTGGGGTGATGGAACGATCGAAACGCTTGCCGGCAATCCCGAGACGGCGCTGCACACCTACACGGACGGTTCCAGTGTTTTTGTGATCACCGCTTCGGTGACCGACGAAGACGGCACTTACGCCGCCGACGATCATACGGTCACTGTGTTGAACGTTGAGCCTCAGCGTTCGATCGGCGGTGCTGACTCAGTCGATGAAGGTTCGCCATTCACCTTAGAGCTCTTTGCAGGTGGCGATCCAGGCGAAGACACGATCAGTTCATGGACCATTGATTGGGGCGATGGAACGATCGAAAACGTAGATGGGAATCCTGAATCAGCGGATCATGTCTATGCCGACGGACCGAACACATTCAGCATTACAGCCACCGTCACGGATGAAGACGGGAGCTACGCTGCCAATGACCATCTCGTTACGGTTCTGAACGTCGAGCCCGAACGCAGTATCGGCGGGGCGGATTCGGTCAACGAAGGTTCTCCTTTCACCCTGGACCTGTTTGCCGGCAACGATCCTGGCGAGGACACGATCAGCTCTTGGACGATTGATTGGGGCGATGGGACCGTTGAAACGATCGACGGGAACGCCGACTCAGCGATTCACACTTATGTCGATGGGCCGAACACCTTTGTCATTACTGCCACCGTCATGGATGAAGATGGTAGCTATGCCGCAAACGAACATACCGTCACGGTTCTGAACGTCGAACCGGAACGCACGATCGGCGGTGAAGACTCGGTCGAAGAGGGTTCGCCATTTACCCTTCACCTGTTCGCTGGCAACGATCCCGGTGAAGACACGATCGCTTCGTGGACGATCGATTGGGGCGATGGAACGGTTCAAACGCTTGCGGGGAATCCAGACTCGGCGATTCACACGTATATCGACGGGCCGAGCACGTTTGCCATCACCGCAACGGTTTCGGATGAAGACGGCATTTACGCGACCAATGATCACACGGTCAATGTCGTCAATGTTGAACCAGAACGTCGTGTCATTGGCGCGGATCGCGTTGACGAGGGGTCGCTATATAGTTTGACGCTTGTCGCTGGCAACGATCCGGGCGATGACACCATCAACGGTTGGCGGATCGACTGGGGAGATGGCACCGTTGACGAAATTACGGGGAATCCCAACGCCGCGGCGCACACGTATTCCGATGGCGACAGTAGCTATGTCATCAAGAGTTGGGTCCGGGACGAGGACGGGATTTACGCGGCCAATGACCATCATCTCGATGTCCTCAACGTTGAACCCGAACGCATGATCTCGGGCGCTAACGCTGTTGACGAAGGCTCTCCGTTCACGCTCGGCCTATTCGCGGGTAATGACCCGGGTGATGACACGCTCAATTCATGGATCATTGACTGGGGCGATGGACACGTGGAAACGCTCGTCGGGAACCCCGATACCGCGGTGCACACTTATGCTGATGGGCCAAACGGATACGTGATCACGGCAGTTGTGGCTGACGAAGATGGAAGCTATGCCACCAACGACCACGCAATCGAAGTTCGCAACGTTGAACCGGAACGTTTGATTGGGGGTGCCGACACGGTTGATGAGGGCAGCCCATTTGTACTGAACCTCTTTGCCGGCAATGACCCAGGTGAGGACACCATCGCGTCGTGGACCATTGATTGGGGCGATGGAACCACCGAGACCGTATTGGGCAATCCCGATTCGGTGATGCACGTCTATCCAGACGGGCCGAACTTCTTTGTGATCACTGCCGCCGTCACCGACGAAGACGGCACGTACGCAGCGAATGATCATGAAGTGACCGTCTTGAACGTAGAACCCCAGCGTCACATTGTCGGCGCCGATGAAGTGAATGAGGGGGCGTTGTTTACGTTGGATTTGTTCGCAGGGAATGATCCCGGCGATGACACCATCACCTCGTGGCGGATCGATTGGGGTGACGGAACCATTGAAGAACACGCGGGAAACCCCGAGACGTTGACACACGTTTACGTCGACGGTCCGAATGAGTTTGTCATTACGGCAACGGTCACCGACGAAGATGGTGACTATGAGGCGAACAACCACTCGGTGACCGTGCTTAATGTGGAGCCGGAACGGCAAATTTCAGGTGCCGATACCGTTGCCGAGGGATCGCCGTTCACGCTCAATCTGTCCGCTGGCAACGATCCTGGCGAGGACACACTTACGAGGTGGGTCATCGACTGGGGCGATGGCCACTTTGATGAGATCCTCGGGAACCCTGAAACTGCAGTCCATACGTACGCGGACGGTCCAAACACATTCGTCATCACGGCAACCGTCTCGGACGAGGATGGAAACTACCTCGCAAATGACCACACGGTGATGGTTCGCAATGTCGAACCAGAACGCACGATTTCGGGTGCGGATACGGTGGACGAAGGCAGCCCATTTTGGCTTGACCTTTTCGCGGGCAACGACCCCGGCACGGACACGATTGCGTCTTGGATCGTAGACTGGGGCGATGGGACCGTTGAAGAGATTAGTGGCAACCCTGACGCGATCACGCACACTTACGCGGACGGTCCTGACACCTACGTGATCTCGGCATCGGTGATCGATGAGGATGGTACGTATGCCGCCAACGATCACACCGTCAATGTGCTTAACGTCGAGCCGGAACGCGGTATCACGGGCGGAAACACGGTGGATGAGGGGTCGCCGTATCTTCTGGAGCTCTTCGCCGGCAACGACCCTGGCGACGACACGATTACCTCGTGGCGAATCGACTGGGGAGATGGCACACTCGAGGAGATTATCGGTAATCCCACATCGGTGTTGCACACCTACGCGGACGGACCGAACACTTTCCTGATCACAGCCGTTGTCATTGACGAGGATGGTGCTTACGCGACGAATGATCACGCCGTTCAGGTTCTCAACGTAGAACCCGAACGCACCATCGACGGAGTCCGTCAGGTCAATGAAGCATCCCCATTCCGACTCAATTTGTTCGGTGGGAACGACCCCGGGCAAGACACGATTTCGCAATGGGAGATCAATTGGGGCGATGGAACCATTGAGCTGCTTGATGGAAATCCGGATGAAGCGTCGCATGTTTATTCGGACGGACCAAACGAGTACGTCATCACTGCAACCGTGACCGATGAGGATGGGAGCTATTCCACCGATCCCTTCTCGATCGAAGTGTTAAATGTCGAACCCGATCGTGTCATTGGCGGGGAAGATGAAGTCGATGAAGGGTCTCCGTTCAGTCTCGAACTCTTCGCCGGCAACGACCCCGGCGAAGACACGATTCGTTCTTGGACGATTGACTGGGGAGACGGATTGGTCGAACAGGTCACTGGAAATCCGTCATCGCTTCTGCACACCTATGCCGACGGACCGAACAACTACATCATCACCGCATACGTGACGGATGAAGATGGCGACTATGTCGCAAATGAGCATCCTGTCCTGGTTCGGAACGTCGAGCCGGAAAGGCAGATTTCGGGCGTCGAACAAATTGTCGAAGGAACGCCGTTCACGCTCGAGCTGTTTGCCGGGAATGATCCTGGCATCGATACAGTTGCATACTGGACGATTGACTGGGGCGATGGAACGACGGAGCAGGTTCTCGGTAATCCGACCGAGTACGTCCACCACTATCCCGACGGTGCAAACGCATACCTGATTACCGCAACGGTCACCGACGAAGACGGTGCATACGCGGCAAATGATCATCCCGTTACGGTTACGACTGTCCCTCATTACTGCCTAGCCACGCTCGATTTCGAGCGTGCCGCTGACGGGCAAGCAACCTCGGGCGGTTTGGTCGCGACGGACCTATGGGCGGACTGGGGGATCACGATCTCGACAGCCGATCCACAACGTCCTCCGATGCTGTTTGATTCGGCGGCACCGACCGGCGGGGACCCTGACCTTGGAACCCCAAACCAGGACTTCGGAGGTCCTGGGGTCGGCGAGGGTGGTCGCGCAGGTGGTATCGGCGAGAACCGCGATGCGCTTGGCGTCGTCTTGATCATTTCCGAGGATGGGGATTCAAGTGACCCGGATGACAACGCGAACGGTGGCGTTCTCGCGTTCGAGTTTGCGCAACCCATGGCGATTGATTCGATTGGTCTGTTGGACATCGATGATTCGAGTTCCTCGGTAAAGCTGTTTGACACAAGTGGGACGTTGATCTCACAGGTCTACGCGTTGGATGTCGGAAACAACGGCCTCCAGCGTCTACAGCTGGATGCCGAAGATGTCAGCCGTCTTGAGGTCCATATGACCGGTAGCGGCGCCGTGACAGATTTGGAATTTTGCGCGGATCATTCCGCCCCGATTTCCGTCGTGACGTCGGACACGATTGATGAAGCGACCCAAGCAACGGTTTCGCTAACGGCTGACGTGGCGATCGATGAGTGGTTCATCGATTGGGGTGATGGAAACACCGAACATGTGACGGACGGCTCGCTAACACGTAGCCATGTCTACGACGATGGTGACGAAACGCATGACATTTATACGTGGGCTTCGACGGCCTACGGCGTCACCACGGCGAGCAATACTGTCGAAGTCCGCAATGTCGATCCGCAACTCGACATCGACGGCGTGCAAGTTCTCAATCAGTACGAGTTGTTTACGCTGGAGCTGAGCGAGTACGACCCGGGTGACGACACGATTTACGCTTGGGAGATCGATTGGGGCGATGGTTCTCCGATTCAGTGGGTGGATGGCAATCCTGAGTCGGTCAACCACATTTTTGCGGTCACCGGTGAGCACACGATTACGGCCAAGGCTTACGACGAAGATTCGCCGCACGGAGGTCACTTCCGCCCGGATTCGGAAGGCCAGATCTTTATCGAAGCGGAGAACTTTCACGGCGCCGAGGACTCGTCGGATGCAACTTGGCAGCACATCACCGATCCGGGGCAGAGCGGCGGCGCGTTCTTGCGATCAACGCCCGACAACGGCGCTAACACGGGTGACAGCACATCAGGGCCCCGCCGCGACTACACCGTCCAGTTCACCGAGCCCGGAACCTACTACGTCTGGACACGCCTACGTGGACCACACAGCGGCAGCAATTCGGTTCATGTGGGCATCGATGGTCAACCGGCAACCTATGGCAAGTTTGGGCTGAGTGAAGACGATGGCGATTGGAATTGGGAGAACGAAGTCCACAACCGACCGGGTGAGGATCGTGTCGCGATTGAGGTGAGCGAGGCGGGGATCCGAACGATCAGCATCTGGATGCGTGAGGACGGCACGGAAGTCGACGCGCTCTTGCTAACACGAGATTCCGCTTTCATTCCATCAGGAACGAGTTTCTCCGAAAACCGTCAATCAACGGGCGGCTACCATGCTGAGCCTCACGACGTGATGGTGGTAAGCATTCCGGTTCGTTGTCTTCCAACGATCGACTTTGAACGAAATTCGCACGGCACTCGTCTCGAAGCAGGCACAATCATTTCCGATCAGTGGTCCGATTGGGGCGTGACCGTAACGAGCAGCAACACGCAGCAGCCGCCGATGCTCTTTGATTCGGCAATCCCTAGCGGACAAGACGACGACTTGGGAACACCGTCGAGCCAGTTTGGCGGTCCCGGACACGGCAATGGCGGGGCGACAAACAGCGTCGCGCAGGGCTTGGTGTTGATTGTGTCGGAGGACGGCGATGCAACCGATCCCGATGACGCCGCAGGTGGCGGAACAATCACATTTAGTTTCGACACTCCCGTGAACGTCGAAACGATCGGCTTGCTGGACATCGACGATTCGGGAACGTTCGTATCCTGGTTCGGCGCTGATGGCTCCCTTCTCGGTTCCGTCGAAGCGGCTGATGTTGGGAACAACGGCTATCAGGATCTCGCACTCAACGCGATTTCAGTCTCGCGGCTGGAAGTCCTCTTCGCAGGAAGTGGGGCGATCACTTCACTTGATCTATGCGACCACGATCATGCGGTCTGCGAAGTCACGGCGAGTGACGCGATCACTCTCGGTGAATTGTTGACGGTAGCTCTTGAGACCAGTGAAACGCCGGACACGGTCTCGTTGCTTTGGGGTGATGGAAGCAGCCTCGAGCAGTACGACGGAAATCCCGGTTCTTATACGCACACGTACAGTGAGCCGGGACGCTACGAAGTCATCATTCAGGCCCAGTTCGGTGGCAACATTCTGCAGCATGTTCACGTTGTCGAAGTCGAAGCGGGCGGCAACGCGACGCCGAAGTTCTTCGTTGTCGACCACTCAAAGGAAGAAGTCTTCACTTACGACGAAGACATCAACAGCACCGGGCGTTGGGACCTCACGCACTACAACAGCCGGCCTCGCGGAATCACGAACAATCTCGAGGCTTCTTTGCTGTGGGTCGTTGATGCGCGCCACGATGTGTTCGTGTACGACCCCAGCGGCGCAGAGTTGGGACGTTGGCAAGCCAAGGGCACGCATAGCTCATTCCAACCACAAGGTATCGCGAACCACGGCGATGACCTTTGGATCGTCGATGCCGCCAAGGATCGCGTTTACTACTATCAGGGTGGTGGAACAATTCGCTCTGGGGCCCTGTCGCCGACGTCATGGTTCAGCCTTGATTCAGGGAACCGCAAACCGACGGGGATCACGACCGACGGCGAGACCATTTGGATTTCCGACAACAAGGGAAACAAAGATAAGGTCTTCGTTTACGGGACGGACGGTTCCGCGCTTGGTTCTTGGCGGATGGCCTATCCCGAGTCTGGGACACATCATCCTGAAGGAATTACGATTCGGCCGTCCGGTGGCGACGAGATTTGGGTTGTAGATCGGCAAACCGATCGCGTTTACTACTTCGCCGAAGGTCGCACTTATCGAGAGGGCACTCACCTCGCAACGAGCGGTAGTCCTCTTGATTCGGACAACCGAAACGCATACGGAATCACCGATCCAAATCAGCTGCCGACCGCGTATGCGTTGGCGTTTGATGCGACGCACAGCCAACTCTTTGACACGGCTCCCGGCGGCGGAGACCTGCTGTTCGTCGGTTCGGATCCCGACGATGATCCGCTCACTTTTCAGGTCGTGGAGCAGCCAGCGAACGGCTTGGTCACCGAACTCGGCGACGGTCGTTGGACTTATCAGCCGAATCCCGGTTTTGTGGGACCCGAAACTTTCACCTACGTCGCGAACGATGGGATCGGGCTGAGTGACCCGGCGACGGTCACGATCAACGTGAACAACGATGCCCCAATAGGTGTTACTGACAGTTTCGAGACGCCCGATGACCGCAGCCCACTGGTGGTGGATACAGCCAGCGGCGTGTTGGCAAATGACTATGACCCGGATAACACGACGCTTGTCGCAAGCCTTGGGACCGTGCCGAGTTTCGCATCGTCATTCAGCTTTGATCCCGATGGGTCGTTCACATACCAGCCAAACGCAGACTTTGGTCAGCAGGATTCGTTCACCTACTTTGTGAGCGACGGGTTCAATTTGCCAGTCGAGACCGTGGTCACGATTGGACGTGACGTCACTGATCCGGCCGCGATCTTCATTGCCGACCAATCGGGAACAGCATTCGGTTACACCGAAAACGGAGGCTTGGCGTCCAGCATTGGTTTGACTGCGGAACTGCGTGGTGCGGCAGGGCGATTCGATCAATTGTGGACAATCGATC
>JBCBOT010000372.1:0-7961 GCA_039821165.1 Planctomycetota bacterium
AATGTTAGGAGGACACTATTGGTCAAAAACAATGGCGATGCACCATTGGACATCTCTCAAGTTTCGATTGCTGGCGGAGGATTCAGCATCGTTAGCGCTCCTGCCCCAACAATCGCACCGGGCAACGCTTCACAGGTAGTCTTGGCGATGTCGACTGCAAGTGCTGGAGGACGTGCCGCAACGCTTCAGATATTAAACAACGACATCGACGAAAGTCACTATGATGTAGGTTTATTTGGATCGGTGATCGCGACTCCACCGGAGATTGCAATCGAAGCTTCCATGGTCGACATTCCCGATGGTGGCTCGTATCACTTTGGCAATGCTGTGCTGGGGGATCAGCCTGTTAGACGGCAGTTCAAGATTAGGAACCTCGGTGGATCTGACCTAGCTGTTGCGTCTATCGTTGTAACGGGCACAGCTTTTGAATTGGTCGGAGAGTCCGAGGAACGCGTCGTCTCGCCGGGAGGATCATATACGTTTGAAATTGAGATGCTAACTCATGATGCGGGAGTTATGGCTGGTGCGGTTCGAATTGCCAACTCGGATCCCGACGAAAACCCATTCGACTTAAATTTGAGCGGTGAAATCCTCCTGCCGGACGCAACTGTTCTTGAACGCAGTATTTTTTATGGTAACTCGATGTTTGAAACGTCGCTTCAAGAAGCGATCGATCCATCAAAGACTCCGCTGTTAGTTGGCGAAGTGGCAACGAGAAGCAACTACGCTAGTTACGAACGGGGCATCAATGGAATCATTGTTGATATCGCCAACGTTCTTAGGCCCCTGAACAGCTCGGACTTTGAGTTCCGCATAGGCAACAACAATTCCCCGGATACATGGAAAGTTGCCCCAGCCCCTGTGTCAATCGACCAGATGTTGATCGACACGGAGAAGAATGTCACACGTGTCGCTCTCCGCTGGGCCGACTTTTCACTACGGAATACGTGGCTCCAAGTAGTTGTTCTCGCCACATCAAGTACCGGGCTTGTAGTTCCTGACGTTCACTATTGGGGGAACGCAGTCGGCGACACTTTGAATGATGACTCGGTATTCGCAGTTGTCAATGATCTTGATGTCGACAGGATCCGAGCTAATCCGCGGAATTTCGTGAATCCAGCGTTGGTGTCAGATCAGCACGACATTAACAAGGACCGGAACGTCAATGCCTTGGATGTCGACATCGTAAGGGCAAATCCAGCGAATTTCCTAAACGCCCTTCGGATGATCGACCTATCGGCAGCGTCACAAGAGTTCGCTTCGCAATCGGTTAGGCCATCATCCTGGGTGAGTGAGGTTGACACGCAACTCGAGAGCTTCGACGACACAATTTTTGCCTGGTCGAAGATCGACGAGACTAAGGCCGGTCTCGAAAGTGAAGACATGAAGACGTCTCAACCATCCTTTTTGAGTTCAGGGCGAACCACCCACACACGGTCGGTGGACTCCTATTTCTCATCGACCGAGTCTTGGGAATCTGACGATCACCTGCAGACCGTGCTTGATGTCTTGACTAGTACTACCCTCTTTTGACACGAAGTGGTATGCGGGCCGCATAGAAGCAGGCTAAAAACCATGTTTCTCGAAGAGCAAGTCGAGTGCCTCATCGATTAGTTCGGGGCCACTTTGGTGGCCCCGACCGTTTGATTTATGTTGAGCCACGAGAAGATGCCATTTGGCAGCACGTCCCTCCTCAACTTGAAATGCTTTGTTCACCCGCTTGACTCGTGTCCTCGGTCCGCCGGGTGCGGAAGGATTGACGCCGCCGTCCTTTGACGCCTGTTCTTCGGCTCGAACCGCTTCTTCACTAAACCAGTCGGGCGTTTGTTTCCCTTTACTCATGCTGCACCCTTTTGGTTGGCTTTCGGCTGATGTCGGAGGTTGAGCACCGCTGTCAAGATGGATTCAAATTCGGCTCGTCGCTGATCGACCTTGTAAGCGCCGTCGAGGCGGTGGTCGAAAATCGAAAGCCAGTTTTCAGCTGCACGGCCGTAGACCCCGGAGGAACGGAGCTCGAACGCCCCTACTCTACGCATGGCTTCAACCGCTCGGTTGTGGCTTGGGCGGTGCCCTTGTGCGTCAGCGATCACGGGAATCACGGTTTTGCTCGTTGATCGCAGCAACGACATCGCATCCTGGTATGTCGCGATGTCGGAACGATCAGGCTTGGTCGGCATCACAACGATTGGTGCTAGCGGGATGTTCCAGTCACGTGCTCCGTGGTCGATGAGCAGCAAGTCTGCGTCGGGCTTCTTGCTCGGTACCGACTCCACTACTTCAAACGTCAATTCTCCTCCGCGGTAGAACAACGTGGCAGTGCCCTGCGGGTCGTCGCATACAACTATTGGTCTCAAGCCAAAGCTCACTGCGGCAGCCGCAAGGTTGATCGCGACGAGGCTCTTGCCTTGGCCTCCTTTTGGATTCCAAATCGATACCAGCTGCAACTCAACCTCCTTTCAAATTGCTTCGTTTGATGTTGAAGCAATCGATTGGAAAACGCAAATCCTCGATTCCTTGATTTCGCGGTTATCCACAACCAAATTTCCGCGATTCCGTTCTCTTTACGAAGAACGGATGCTTGATTTCTAGGACTCGCGTTTCCGTGTTTATGGGGTTCCGCGTTTCCTCGCCCAGGTTCGGCAAAAGCCGACGAAGGCCTTCGACGCGTTCGTCGGCTGGGTCTTTGACCAAGCACGCCACTCTTTTTCGAGTGAATAGACATCCCATCCAGGTGCCGCATCACGTGCTGCCTCATACGCAGAGTCTGGCAAGGGTTTGATCACAACTTGGGCGGCGCGCCCACGGCTCGGCGGCATGGTTGTTCGGTTGCGAAATGTGACGCTGTCCACCTCCGCGTCAAACTCGAGTTTGTAGTCTGGCAGGTGGTCGTTCTGCACGATCCCTTTCACGAGCTGCCGAAAGCGTCTCGCTCCGCTCTTTGCACCAGACTTCTTTTGTAACAACTCGATCGAACACTTCCAGCTTGCTTGATGGCCGCAATGCTTACGTGCCAGCTCATAGATGCGACGTTCAAGCGGTTTTCGAAGTCGGAAATAGTCGGGATGGAGCGTCAACACTTCCTGTTGCCGGATCGCGTTGAATAGCCAATCTGAAAGCTCGAGCTCAACCCACAGCAGTCTCCCGTTGAGGCCGTGCTTTCTGCGCGTCGACGTTGCTGAGATTAAAGAGAACGAATCAAACTGTTCTTCATCGCCAGTCACAATATTAGTTTGAATCATGGTTCCATTGAGACGCGACAGCGAATCGACCAAGGCCGCGTAGTCCCGACCACCGGTCCCACGATGTGCAAACCGCAGAAAGTCGTAGCTCTGAAGCCGGATACGTGGACTGATTGGTTCTCCACGTGTCTGGTTCCCCATCAAGACAGAGATGGCATAGATCAAAATGTCCTTGTCGTAGATTGTCGCCTGTCCCAACGCACTCGGAACAATGCGAAGCCACTGGTCACGATGCCGATACTCGACAACCTCCCGTCTCGGCGCCTTTGAAAGCGAGTAGAAGGGGTGCTCCATCTGCGGCATGACGTCTTTCAACACGACATCGGCGATGTCGCAGACAAAGAGTTCTCTCGTGTCGCTCTCGCGTTTGGGAAGCAACCCCTGGCTTTCTGAATTCTCCATTCATTCAGATTCGGGGCTTTGGGTACGGAAGTCAATTCAAGCGATTCACCTTGCCGTCAGACTGTGGATAAGTCGGCATCAAACTTCGGGGTTTCGGGTACGGATTCTCGGGAAATAGGTACGACGGTTCGGGTTTTCGGATACGCACCGGATCCATCTCGCTTGCAGATTCAACGACTTGGATCGTTGCGTCCACAGGTTAACTCTCCTCTTAACACCAATTAACACTTTGGCAGTGGGAAAAAGAAAACGGGCGTACAAGCTTGGAGCGGCGGTTGAATCGTGCTACACGATGAGTATGCAGTCCCGCTCCGAAGAGCTAATCCAATTCAAGAAGATCGACCTTGTCGAGTATGCGATCAGTCGTGGCTTCGAGTTTGATCGAAGAGCCAGCAGTCGCTCAAGCGTCGTTGTTCGTCACCCTTGCGGCGACAAACTGATCATCGGAAAGACTAAAGACGGCAGCTTCCACTACTTCAACGCAAAAGGGAGTGACTCTGGCACAATCATCGATCTGGTACAATCTCTTGATGGAGGAACGCTCGGAGACATCCGGAAAACGCTCCGTCGGTACTCACCGACGGGACTAGCGAACCGGGATATTGGGCGAAAGGCCAAGCTGGCGCCTCGAGCCGTCAACCTTGCCGCGGTCGAAGCCTCATGGAGGCAAGCAGCACCTCTCACGGGAAGAAACAGCTTTCTTTCTGATTGCCGGAAGATCGATCCTTCGATTTATCTCCATCCAAGGTTCACTGGCAGGCTTCGCGTTGACCATCGAGGCAACGTGTTGGCCGCGCATCACAACAAAAGCGGTCTCTCTGGTTTCGAAATGAAAAACGGAACCAAGGAGCGGACCACATTCACCGGGTTCAGCCCCGGCGGAGCAAAAGGTCTCTTCGCTTCCCGATGTCGCCCGGATGACATGATCATGGTCATCACCGAAACGTTCATCGACGCTCTCTCCGTTGCCGCCATCACAGGAGGAGATGGGATGCGATTCTTCAGTCTTGCCGGGCGGCCAAGCCAGGCTCAGATCAAGCTTCTACAAGCGGCCGCAAGTCGCATGCCCACTGGTTCAAGCATCGAGCTTCGCATAGACAACGACCGCGGAGGCCATCAGATTGCGAAACTGCTGTCGACTGTCCTTGCCACCCACAAGCACGTCGCGCGCATCACGACATGCCAGCCGAGAGACCCCGAAACTGACTGGAACGATGAACTGATCGCATCGATCTAGCTCTTGGGAAACGTTCGCGGTTCGGTGTTCCAACGTTCAGGAGCATCGGGTTAGATTTGCCCGGTGTCGGCCACCGGAGCGTCAAAAAAGATTGCCGGAATTCGCATCGGTGTCGCGGACCGAATGCTCGCAGCCGACGCCGTAATCCGCTTCGGCTTGTCCAACGCTTGTCCAACTTCGTGCAATTCAAACGCATCGGAGTCGCGTCGGTCTTTCAACGCGAAACGAGGCGTCTGACGCTCTAAGGTCGTGGCGTCTCGGCCAATATTACTAATAATGTCATGGTCTGGCCGCTGCATTCGCGAGTCTTCTCTCGCACATAATGCGACTAATCCTCATCCAATTCGCGTTTTGAGCACACAAAATGGAAGACAAACGAAAGGGTGGTGATTTCCTTGATAAGGAAGTGACCGCCCTACGGCAGGTCTTTAGTGACCATCCAAAAATTGCAGACGAGGCAGTGTCAAGTCTTGAGTCAGCGTGGAACTCCTACAGTCGCGAAGCGGCATGGTACATCGCACGGCTGGAGACAGATGGAATAACGGCGTTACCGCAAATCGAGGAACATTATCGGGAAAAAGAACGATACTTGGGTGCGGAGTTGGGGCACCTTAAGTCACTTCACCGCTTTGAAGCCAAAAAGGCTCGGGCAGAAGTGGGGATCGAGCTTGAGGATGGAATGTTGGACTACTTTCGAGATCAGCGCCGGAGAGGTGTAGATGCTGCCGCAAATCCCGACTTTCCATCGTTAAGCATGGCACTGTCTCCGGAGCTGACCAAAAAACTGTCGGCCATTCGCAACGCGGGCGCCGAACAAAAGATCAAAAATTCGAAAAAGCACATCATCGGGGTTCGGCGAGCCATCCGTTCTCACACATGGAGACGGTGGAAACGACGAGCTTGGGAGTTCTGTGTCAGTAGATTTTGGGGATTCATTGTTGTAACGCTGATTGTCGAACAGGCCGTGCAATACCAATTCAGTCAAACGCTTAAGCTCTTTGCAAATCCTGTTGTTCGGACTCTGGTACTCGTTTCGTTCTTGTTTGCGTGCTACCAACTGAAAGTGAGGTATCTTGACCCATGGCTACGTTCGAAGGAGGAGTCACTGCGAACACGCAACGCCAGGCAGGACGCAATTGATGCAGCTATTTCGCAGACGCGGCTTTCGTTTGTCTACATCGTTGAAAAATCCCTCGAGGACTTGAAGAGGGAAATCGTTGCCCAAATTGCAACAGAAAACGATGTTACAGAGTCTCATTAGGACGGCCTACGCAATGATGTAGGTCAAGAGTCGCGCACCGACCACCGAGCAATGCTATTGTCACGATCGTTGGGACAGGCCGCCTCTTGCAAAGGACATTCACTTCCATTGAGCCCATTCTTCGCGCAAATTTCTCAGTTGTTGAACGAGCCTCGTCCTGCGCCACTAGCTTTCGGTCTCTCCACTCAAAATAATTAAAGAACGTACCCCGGTACGAATATTCGACGCGAAGGGCGATTTGATGGGGACCAACCGATGCGAAGTCGGTAGGCTGCTTCGTAACACCGGTTGCATCGTTCGATGCCGATTCGAGCTACGCGGAAGCCGCGCGGTTGACGAAGCTTGAACGAGACCGAAGCGACTTCTTCGTGGAATCCGGCCTCGGCCGCCGGAGCGCGCATCTAACACACCGGAATTCAATTCGGTCGGTGAGCCGAATGGATTGGGCATACCTCAGAAGAACATCAATTTCGGATTGAAAAGAGCCCGTTTTCACCGTGTTTTGAGCGATCACGACCTGCCGACCCTAAATGTACACGCGTTGCCATAGTGGCAGGCCTTAGGCTTGTTGAGAGCGATCCATTGTGGGTCGCCATTGCTCGCCTGTATCACCGGTTTCCATCTGCCGTTGGACCGAGGCGACCTTCACGGGATGTGGCTTGCGGTCAACTCAGGCCGTGGAATGCCTAGCCTTCACGAGCCGTTGTCAAGCTGTCAGCGGACGAATGTTGCCGGACTCCGGTTACACCGTATCGCCGCTGGGCGAGTCGATCGACGTCTAATTGGGAAATCGGTTGCCGAATCGATTGTGGCGATCGCAGCTTTCCCACCGATTGCGTGGGTGGTCGAGACAGTGTGTACCGACGGGGTCGTGACCGCGTGGAGGGTTTGAGCGGCTCGGTGATGTGAAGGGGTGGGCCTGTCTGTATCGGGCTGCCCTATCCTCAGGCAAAACTTTGACTGGCGGGGGAGGTGACATAGGCTTCAAGAGCAGTCAACGAATTGGAGGTGCAATCAATGGTGTTCAGAATCCCGGTCGCTTTAGTCGTAGCGACTTTATTGTTGCCAACTGTTTGGGCACAATCATCTGTTCAGAACCTACTCGATCCTGGAGATAAAGAATCGGTATCAAAGCCACCACAGGTACCGTCGGAAGTGATCGCTGAGATTAGGAAGAGAGCAGAGCAAACGTATCCCGACAACTTCTCAACACAGCTATTTACGATCAAAAACGAATCCAAGGCGTGGCAATCGCTTCAGACACACAGCCGCTCCCGAGAAGGTGTATGATGGGATTCGCAAGGACGCCCCGAATCACCTATCCGAAGAACTACTCGACGCAATTATTTCAGGTAAACAATCAGATCAAAGCATACGGGCAGCTCGATTCGTTCGAATGGCCCAAAGACATCCCCACCGATGTGTTGAGGACGATCGCGAGAAAGGCCTATCGCGAATATCGAACGAATTACAGCACTCAACTGTTCATGATCAACAACGAGATCAAGGCGTACCGGAGGTTGCACGGGAAGTAGATGATGCGGCCCGTTTTTGTCCTATTGCTATTGAGTCTGGATTGTCCGCAGTCCGACGCCAGCGACCGGCAGGTGTAGACGGGTCAAGCTGACCTTGATGCTCCGAGCAAATACCCCAGATGGCATCAGCTTTGTCAGAGGAAGAGTGTTGCCGAACTCCGGTTGCACCGTCTCGCGGCTTCTTTCGCACTGGATTGCGATCTTTCCAAAGAACCGCTCTTTTAAGTTAAAAGCGGATCGTGATATTTGCAGCCTTCGGACTACGTGAAGTTGCAGTCCGCCCCGCT
>JBCBOT010000373.1:0-7959 GCA_039821165.1 Planctomycetota bacterium
GTTTCAACCTAATCTGCGCGTTTTCGCCCCGAAATGCCCCGATCCGGCGTCTTCAAACCCCGGTAAACTACCGCCCGAGCCGGTTTTTTGGACTCCGGCATCTGCCGCCCCGTCGGCTCCATGACTCCTTTTGACCGAGAAAAGCTCGCCCCCATGACGCTGATGTCAAGATTTGCGCTGCGACTGCGCAGCGAAACGTACCAATACCGCTCGCCGATGAAGTTTGGGGGGCGCGTCGTCAACGAGGTGACCGTCCTCTCCGTCGACTGTGACGCGGAAACCGCTGCCGGACGCGCCTCGGGGCTCGGTTCCATGACGATGGGCGTTGCCTGGGCCTGGCCCTCGCCCGCGATCGACGACGATACAAAACTCCGCACGGTCGTCGAACTCAGTCACCGTCTGGCTAAAGCCTATGAAGAGGCCGACCAAACAGGGCACCCGCTGGATATCTGCCACCGGTTGATCGACGAGCGAACGCGACTGGCAAACCAACTCGCCACCGAACGCGACCTCGATGAATCGATTCCGGAACTCGCTGTCCTGCTCGCGGCCTCACCGATTGAATCGGCCCTCTTCGACGCTCATGGAAAAGCAGCCGGCTTGAGCAGCTACGCGATGCTCTCACGCGAACATCTGGCAAACGAACTCGACCATTATCTCGGTGACGAATTCCAGGGCCTTCACCTCGGAGACCTCATCGCTGCCTCGCCCAGGCCAACCCTGCCGCTCTATCACCTCGTCGGAGCACTCGATCCCCTCGACGCAAGCGACCTCTCCGAACCGATCGGCGACGGTCTCCCTGAAACGCTCGGTGATTGGATCGACCGCAATGGCTTGACCCATTTAAAAATCAAATTGGACGGTGCGGACCTGGCCTGGGACGTCGATCGTGTCAAGCGAATCGCGGATGTCGCGACCGACCATCGACAAATCGACTGGGCGTTTTCTCTCGATTTCAATGAACGGTGCGAGAACGAGGATTACGTTCTCGAACTTTTGGAGCGACTCGAGAGCGAGGCCAGTCGCGCCTTCGACTTCGTTCAATACATCGAGCAACCGACCCATCGTGACCTCAAACGCCCCGGGCAAGCCACGATGCACCGAGCCGCACAGCGACGTCCCGTCGTGATCGATGAGTCACTGATCGACCTCGAAAGTATGCGAATCGCAATCGACCAAGGCTACAGCGGCATCGCTCTCAAAGCCTGCAAGGGACACTCCGAAGCTCTCCTTCTCGGCGCCGTCGCGCGACACAAAGGGCTCTTTCTATGCGTCCAAGACCTGACCTGTGTCGGCGCATCGCTTCTGCACAGCGCATCGCTCGCCGCTCACATCCCAGGTGCCGCCGCCGTCGAGAGTAACGGTCGCCAATACGCGCCCGCGGGAAACGAGCGTTGGATGCCGGGTTTCGGCGAGTTCTTCGAAGTCCGTGGAGGGAGCGTCCCCACGGGGCAACTCAGTTCTCCCGGTCTCGGGTACGGAAGCGACCCGATCCTCACGGATTGATGACAGCCAAGCGTCGACGAGAAGCCCGATGCCGACCTGCAAGCGGACGGCGCTTCCTTCGAATTGGCCCTCTGCGGCTTACTTCCGCACGCGGGCTTCTGCGTAAGCCAATCGCGCCGTGCTCGGCGCTTGGCTCAATTCGTAGACCCCGAACATCACCGTGGCGAACAGCAAGTCACCAGCAAGCGTGTAACCGAAGAACGGGATTGCGTTGGCAAAGCAAGATGCCAAGCCCGCAAAACTGTTGGGGTACCAAGGGCCAACCCAAACCCCGAGGTTACTCACCACGAAGAAGATCGTGGAAGCCCCGATCGCAGCAATCGGTAGCTTCGCCCACAACCTGCCTTGCCGAAGGTGTCGTCCCAACGGTACCGAAAGCATCACCGCAAAGTAGGTGGCTGCCATGACGGTCGGGTTGTAGAACCCCATCCCCGGAACCGAAGCGAGATGCCCCACAATGTCGCTGACCAACAAGGCGGCGACCGGAATCAGATACGCTTTACGGCCGAGGCAGTAACAACCGGCAAATAGTCCCAGAGCTCCCAAACACGCAAAGTTGGGAGGATGGGGCAGGAAACGGGTGACGGCCACCAAAAGGGTCAGTACGTAGATCATCGTGTTCCAACAATCGAGACTTTGAACACGCCTTTTGTACCCCCTGGGAGCCTCGTTTAACAGTCCCGATCCGAACGAGCCCCGCCGCCAACAAAAGCTCCCAAATTGGCTCCGTGAAATGCCCCCGCGGCTCAGGGCAGTGCCCAAAAACCGCCGACAACCGAAGTCGCCTGGGCCGCTGCCGCTTTTCGCGACCACGGTGCCCGCTGCCTCAGCACTGGGGCACAGGAACCCGACCGGTAGTAACCGAGCGAGTAATCGCATTCGCATGGCGGATGCAATGTCGAAAGATACGGCAACGCCACCCACTGCGCGACAAATCGCCCGCCGCTAATCATCGGCTGAAGCGCCGGATAACGCTGGTGCCCATGCCGTTCCAACATCCGGTCTTCAAAATAGAGCGGATGAAAGAATGAATTCGTCGGCGCCCAACTTCCCGTTTGCCACTGCCAAGGTAGGCCACGTTCCTCGCCGGTCTCGGGTAAGTCGATCGCCGGAGCATCCGCGCCCCCCCGAAAACCAACCGGCGTCCGGCCGTTTCCGATCGCTGACGTCCGTGTCGTAGCGGCTTGAATCGGTGGCAACGTCAGACGACCCGCCACAAGACTCGTTGAACGGCCTGCGAAAATCGATTCGTCGCCCGGCTCCGGCTCGATCGGTTCATCACCCAGTTCAGAGTCCAAAGACTCCGGCTCGCCCTGCAGCATCTCGAGCGCCTCGCGAAGAGTCTGGCTCTCCGAAAAACCCTCCAATCGGCCGCCAGACTCCGCTTCCGGCTCGGGCGGTTGAGCGACGACGACATTCGGCGCAACGGCCAACGCAATCAAAAACGAGAGTGTCCGTACCAAAACCATTTGACCCAAGCTCCCTGCAAGGTCCCGTCCGACATCCATTCCGACTCACCTGCGTTTTCGTCGCGACCACCCTCAGCACCACAGAAAAACGGACGCGACCACCGCGATGCGCAGAATTCAAAAGATGCTCACGACAAGTCCGCTTTCGCCAACCGTTAAAGTCAGCCAAAACGCTCCGGCGATTATCGTGGCGGACCCGGAATACGCCCAAATACATTCTGGAGGAAAATGCTCCTCGGGTCCCGCGGTTGTTGAAGTTCATCCTCAAACGCATCGGGTTCCATCAAGTCGACGATGTCGGCGTTCTTCCGCTCCTTCATCTCCCGATAGCGTTCCAAGTTAGACATCTTATCCGGTCGCTTCGGTTCTTTTCGCCGCAACGTCTCGTTGCACCAATAACGCAACGTTTCAAGTTGTGCGAGCCGCTGAAGATCATCGGCCGGAGCTTGAGTCAGCCGATCCAACGTCGCGATCGTTTCGTCGTCGAAGTAGGGAACCAACCCCAACAACTCCTCGTCCTGGATGAGAAAATCACTCAGGAAGTCTCTCGTTTGATCATTCGGTGGTTCGCGTCGACCATCAGGCGGGGTTTCGCGACGACCGTCACCTCTCGCACCGCCAGGCCCCCGTGGTCCGCGTCCCCCAGGACCGCCTCTTCCCGGAGGCCCTCCCGCACCACGCATGTTGGCGCCGTTGACCATCATGAAAATGAAGTAGTTATTCCGCCGCTCGCCGAAACGCTCCCCCGCCTCTTTGTAGCGCCGAGAGAGTTCATTGGAACTTTCAATCCGATCCATCAAATAGTGATAAAGCCGCGTGTAAATCACTTCCGCAGCTTCATCGCTGATCACGCTTCCGGACCGACGCGTGAGACGTTCTCGCGAACGACGAATCGCTTCCTCAAACGCCTTCTTTCGCTCGGCTGAGTCTTCACTGACCAATCCGTCCTTGGTTTTGTCATCCAACGTATCACGCCAAGCCCAAAACGCCTTCATCGTTTTAAGCAAACGTTCCGCATCGGGCTGTCGCTGCACTGATTCATAGGTCCGACGCAACTCCGCTTGGACTTTCTCATCGCGAGAAGAGAAATTTCGCCATTTCAAATTCAGCCGACCGCGCTCGTCGAGCGGTAGCTCGCGGAGGAATTTTGCACGGTCCTCCAGAGCAACCTCTTTGATTGTGCTGGGAGTCACCATCGTGACCCCGCCCGCGTCCTGAGCGTCGAGCATGGCCCGCCATTCCGCGTTGGCGTCGAGGTCACGAAAGAAATCAAAGTCATCGCCCAGCAGATAGGCATCCAAATCTTCGGCGATCGCGAGGTCCTTCAACTGGGTCATGCGATCGACACGATTCTTCGCGGCAACAGCGAATGCACCGCCTAACAATCCAATGAGCGAAAACACCGCCACGACGATCGTCGTTCGGTGTCGACGAACCGCGCTCTGTCTGACGCGAGCGACGGGAGCGATCTCCGAAACCACCATCTCGAGCGTGGATTCCACCAGCTTCTCGTTGCTGGAAACGTCCGGCAACTCGTCCAGAAAGTCCCATCCCGATTGCAACGCCTGCAGTCGCGTCGCGAACGAGTTGTCGTCCAACAACCGCTGCTCGACCTTTTGTCGTTGTTGGTCATCCAGTTCATCATCAAGGAACGCGACCAACAACTCATCGTCCGGGTCCACCGGATGATCATCCGACAGCAGCACCGAATCACTCATGGCTGCACCTCACTCGGAATGGTTCCCGCGTCGATGTAGGGCTGCAAAATGTCTCTCAAATTCACTCGGGCCCGACTGAGCAACGACTTCACGGCTTTCGTCGTCAATCCCATCGATTCAGCGATTTCGGCGTAACTCAGATTCTCAAACCTCGAGAGATACAACGCCGTTCGCTGACGCTCACCAAGGGCTTTCACAGCTTGTTGGACGATCTCAGCCCGCTCGGTACCTTCCGCCAACCGGGTCGGCATCAAACCGCTCGCCTCCAGCGCCGTTGCGGCCAGCACCCCCGCCGCATCGGAACGTTCCGGCGAGGTCGGCGCATCGACTTCATTCACCTCCTGCCGTCGCCCCAAGCTTCGCGCCGCGTTTCGAGCCACATTCGTGGCGATCGTGAAAAGCCACGTCGAGAATTTGGCCCCCGCTTCGTAGCGATGCCGGGCCCGCCAGACTCTCATGAACGTTTCTTGGGCGAGGTCTTCCGCCATATCCGCACGCGGACCGATCGTGCGCATTAAACGCACCAAACGAGGTTCGAAACGCCGCACCAATTCCTCATACGCCAACGCGTCGTCTCCGCGCACGCGCATCATCAAGCGAACATCGGGGTCCGACTGCTGGTAGCGCAACGCGGTGGATTCGCTGACGGTCAACGAACGGAAAAACCTGGAGGATGAAAGGAAACCCGGCGGCTCTAGTCTACCAAGATCAAACCCAAACAATCAGTCTAGGTTCCGCCTGAACTTTCTCGCGACGGCCAGAACACGCCACCATCGGGCGTGCAGACAGTGAAACGCTGTGCAGAAGTGATTCACCGCCTCCCACGACAAAAGGTGTCCACCTCAAGCAACACCTTCGCTCGGCGACACTGTCACTGCTCGGCGTGAAGCAATCGTCGCGTCGCGCGATCGATCGAATCCCGGTGCGGTTGAAACGCCAAGGCGGCGATGATCGCCGGCAAAAAGATCGCGCCCGCGTCGGCGAACCGACCCAGGGGAGGGCTCGACAAGATCACGAAACCGATTTTAAAGAACGCATACGAAATCCCGACCAACGCGAGTGCCGACCATCCCGTCGGTATCACCATCGGCGTCAAAACGTTTCCGCTTGACACGCGAATCACCAACGCCACCGAGCCGACCACGATTAGCCCAAGAAAGATCGGATGCATCGCAATGTTTGCGAATGTCCCCCAGACGGCGCGTCGAGCCGCCAAAGCCAACCACCGCATGTAGCCCTTCGGCGAATCCGAAAGAATCGCTTTGTTCATCGCCGCGATCCTCCGGTGAACGCGCACCGTGACCGGGTCTTTCCCGTCGCGACGCTGCTCCATCTCACGCGCTGTCGGAAAAATGATCTCGTAATTGATTCGGTCCCACTGGGCCTCAAGCGTCATGGTCGACAATGAGGTGCGATCGTCCGGCGACTCAAACCCGGAATCGGCCATCTTCTCGGCAACGACCTTCGCCAACTCACCACCCTCACCCGGCAGCCGCTCGAGCTTTCGTCGCGGTACCGTTTGCACCAAGAGCGCGCTCAAGTTTTGATGCCCGAACGGGACCAACGCAAAATCGTTCACGACAACCTTGCGAGCCGTCATCCAAGCCAGCAAGACGACGACAATCGCTCCCGCAGTTGCTGTGGCATACCACACCTTGAACTTCGTCTTTCCCCGCAGCAATCCCACGCCACGATCATGCCGATACAAAAGCGCACCCGCTACAGGCAACCAAACAATCAAAAAGAGGTAGGCGGGCCTCACGAAAATCGTCAGCGCGGCCAGCGCGCCACATCCGACCCACCAACCCCAATGGGCGGAGCGAGACGACCTCAGCAACAACACGACAACCAGCACGCCCAACGAAGCTGCCGGCGCATCGGTGCTCAGAGTATGAATGTGCCCCACCGGAGTGCAGCCGATCAAAACCGCCGCGCCGGCTGCGAGTGCAGACCACTCGGGCATTTTCCTGTCCAGCAACTCTTCGCCCAAACACCACGATGCGACCGCATGCAACAACACTTGCAACGCAGGCACGAATGCGAGGCCAACTGTGGAGCCGATCACCCCCACAAAGATCGGATAGCCCGGCGTGCGGATCGACAACATCGCAGCACGCAGAGACGAAAACGAATAGCTCAGATAGCTCGGAGAATCATTGACTTCGTGCAACCGAAGCCTGCCAAAGATTCCAGCCAGCACCAGTGCCACGACCGCGTAGCCCACCAGTCGAAGAAGTCGGTCCTGTAGCCTTGTCTCACCGATTGATCGCGTCCTCGTCGTCCCCGCGGGCCCGTTTTTGTAGATAGAGCTTGATCGGCACTTCGCCAAACTTCAGATGATCCCGAAGCACACCGATCAGGTAGCGCCGATAATCATTACTGAACGCCTTCGGCTCACTACACATCAACACAATCGTGGGCGGTTCAGTGGCAACCTGGGTCGCGTAGTACAGTTTGGGACGACGATTCTGATAAAGCGGGGGCTGGTGCGCCTCCAGCGCGCTGCGAATGAGGCGATTCAAGTGCCCCGTCGTCACCCGTTCGCGGGCCTGCTTGAACAACATCGTGGCATGGTTCAAAAGCGCTTTGACGTTTTTACCGGTTTGACCGGTAATGAAAGCGATCGGCGCATAGGCGAGCGTTGGAAACTGACGCTTCAAATAACGCACCCAACGATCCGTCGGCACGCTGCCGTGTAATTGATCCCACTTGTTGATGACAAAAATGCACGGTTTGTAGTGCTCGATCACGTAGCCCA
This sequence comes from Planctomycetota bacterium, assembly GCA_039821165.1. Lineage (GTDB taxonomy): Bacteria > Planctomycetota > Planctomycetia > Pirellulales > Pirellulaceae > Stieleria. Next base: position 7,452 of record JBCBOT010000373.1, read on the forward strand.
TCAGCTGCTTGTCGACCTTGCTGACCGTCTCGGCCGAATCAAAGAACATCAGCACCACGTCGGCCCGGCGGATGCTCCGCTGCGCCCGATGCAAGCCGTAAAACTCGATGTCGGTCTTTTGGCTTTTCCGCTTCCGCAAACCGGGCGTGTCGATCGCAATAAACGTTTGACCGTCGACCTCAAAGTGGACATCGACACTATCACGAGTCGTACCAGGAACTTCACTGACGATCATCCGCTCCGATTCCGCAAGCGTATTGACGAACGTACTCTTCCCGACGTTGCGTCGCCCCACGATCGTGAGCTTCATCTTGACGTCCGCGGCGACCTCATCCGATGCCGGGAGACGATCTCGAATCAACTCCAGTAGTTCCTCGCGATTCCGATTCTGGGTCGTGCTGACCGTGACCAAGCGGCCGCGTCCGAGCCGATGAAACTCATCGGCGTGAATGTCCTGGTGCTGCTGATCCGCCTTGTTCGCGACCAAGATCACCGGCCGCTCCAAGCT
>JBCBOT010000374.1:0-7957 GCA_039821165.1 Planctomycetota bacterium
GACGAGATCGAAACGCCGGATCTCGAAGGATTGGAGAAAGCCTATTTCGCAAGCGGATGCTTCTGGTGCGTCGAAGCCATCTATGAGAGTGTGCGCGGAGTCGAAGAGTCCATCTCTGGTTACGCCGGCGGGCACACCGAAAATCCGACCTACGAACTGAGCAACACGGGGACGACGGGGCACGCAGAAGCAGTAGAGATCTATTACGACCCGGACGTCGTCAGTTTTGAAACGCTCGTCGATGTCTATTTCGGCTCCCAGAACGTGACCCAGCAAAACGGGCAGGGTCCTGACCGCGGTTCACAGTATCGATCGATCCTTTTCTATCAAAACGAAGAACAGAAGAAGATCATCGAAGACAAGATTGAGCAGTTGAATGCGTCACTCGGGGAAGAACGTGTCGCCGCAGAAGTGATGCCGTTTGAAAAGTTCTGGGTCGGGGAAGACTACCACCAGAACTACGAGAAGCTGCATCCCGACAACTCCTACGTTCAAAACGTTTCGGTACCGAGACTGAATCGGTTCAAGGAAAAGTTCCCCGAGTTGCTCAAAGAGTCGGCTCATTGAGCCGCATCTCACACCGATCGCTTGAATCAAACCAAGATGGTGCCGCACACTAAGAACCTCTGCACCGGTTTGATGTGCACGCTGCTGATTGCAGTCGTTATCCCACCGGCAACCGCGGACATCTGGGTTGATCAGGATTCGGGAAACGATCGCAATCCGGGGACCCAAGCAAGTCCTTTGGCAACCATTGCCACGGCGCTCGATCGACTCTCGCCCGGACAAACGCTGCACGTTCTACCAAACAACAAGCCATGGCCAGGTGACATCCGGGTGACCGTCGATGGCACCAAAGAAAACCCAATCACGCTCGATGGACATGGCAGTCGGATCAGCAACCGTCGTGTCTTACCGAACGATGCGTGGAAACGAGAAAGTGACGGTGTGTATTCCCGTTCCTTGCCGAACAACGCCTGGGGAATGGAAACGCACTGGGAAGGCGAGTTTCCGCTCGTTTGGTTTCGTGGTAGAGCGGCGACGAACGTGACCACACGCGATCAACTTCATCCGGGCAGCTACTTTCTCTACAAGAACCGCGCGAACGCGAAGAACGACCCACTCCACAACACGCTGTTCATTCAGTTACCGACCGCCACGAGTCTTGCCGACGTCGAGAGTATCGCGGGCGAGGGAGGTCTCTTCGTCGGTGGTGATCACGTGATCGTCCGAAACTTTGTGGCTGAGTATGGTGGACGAGACGGCTTTGCCACGCACCGTAATCAGGGCGTTGTCTTTGAAAACGTCGAAGCTCGTTTCTTCATGGACCAAGGGATCTCGAACCACGGCGCCGAGGCAATCGTTCGTGACAGTCACTTTCATCACAACGCCGGTGCCGGAATCGTTGACGTCTATCCCGAGTCAAATGTCCGATACGAAGCGTGCGTGATCGAGAACAACACATGGCGCGGCGGCGTCGAGTTGCATGCCGGACGCTTTCACCTCGTGGACTGTGTCATCCGTCACAATCGAGGCCAAACGCTGGTCGTGACCAAGGGAGCGACGGCGGTGCTGGAACGATGCCTATTGATTGGAGGCCCCGACACGACTGGACGTTTGGTGCGAAAGAGCTCGGATTCATCACTCACCCTGGATAGCTGCACTCTCACACAGGGAAAAAGCGGCGGCGCAGCGATCGACGACTGACGCAATGAATCGGCTTCGACTGCAGCGGACGTTCATGGCTGCCGGTATTCGTCGATCAGCCTCCAACAAGTCAGCTGCATCCGAGGCAGGTGAAAGGGCCCTTTCCACAGGTTGCCCTTCAGCGTCGAACTGATCCGTCCGTCACGATGCAGGTAGCCAAACCATTCGCCGTGTTTGCGATCGCGAAATCGAGCTTCCACCCAGTCGAAAAGCTCACGATGCCATTCGAAGTACTGTTCGTCCCCCGTCAGCAGGAAAGCGTAAAGGGTCGCAATGAGGGCCTCACACTGCGGCCACCAAAACTTCATGTCGTGCCAGTATTCTTGGACAGGTAATCCGTTGACATCCACAAAGTAAAGAAGGCCGCCATCTTCGGGGTCCCACCCTCGTCGCCACATCCAACGCAACATCTCGCAACCGGTCTTGATCAATTCCTGATCGTCACGACGTCGCCCCTCCTCCATCAAGAACCAAGCCGCTTCGATGGCATGCCCGGGATTGAGCGTGCGACCGTCGAAGTGATCGATCAGTTCTCCCTCCATGCCGACCGTTTCCATCACGCATTCGATCTCGGGCTTCAAATGGAACCGGCGAATCTCTGCGATGCCTTGGTCAATCCATTCGTCCGCGTTCGACAAACCGATCGACTCACGAAGTTGCTGTGCGCTGTTGATGACGATCATCGGAAATCCGATCGCCCGCGTCGGTCGGGTCTCCGTGAATTTCGGCGTCACGCCTTCGGGAGAATGATTGTGATCGACGAATCGTTGAAAACACCTCGTAGCGATGTCGGCGTAACGTTGATCACCGGTGGCTTTTGCGAGTTCACCAAATGCGATGGCTGCAAAGCTCTCCGAGAATGCATAGCGTCGCTTGCGGATCGGTTTTCCTTCGCGGGTGACGTGAAACCACATCCGACCATCGCTCGGATCAAAACAATGCGCTTCGATAAATCGGGCCCCATGAAGCGCGAATTCCAACCACTCGTCACGAGCCTCGACTTGGTTGTACAGCTCACCCAGCAACCACGTGAATCGAGCTTGCTGCCAAACGCCTTTGTCGGTGTCAACAATCCGCCCGTCTTGGTCGACCGCCGTGATGAATCCGCCGTGTTCTCGATCCACGGAGTGTTGCAACCAAAACGGAAGCGTGTCGCCTAGCAGGGCGTCGCGATAGGCGGTCATCCATTGCAAGAGTTGGGATTCATTCTTCATCGACGGGACTGCCGGGCTCAGATGTACTTACTATCAACCTGCTGATGCTCTCCCGCGAGCCGATCGGTTTCGAGTCTGCCATTTGAACGTGACGCCCGATTCAGGAAGCCTCGAGCCCCAACGCTTCCTCCGGCTTGGGTAGTGTCGCGAGCGTTAATCCGGAAAGGTCATTTGTCGGTGGTGGCGTCATCAAGCTCACGATTACACCCACGAACACACAAACGACGATCCCGGCCGCCGTGTAAAGGTAACCGTTGATCGGCGTTGAACACCATAACCAGATCATCACCGCCGCACCGACCACAGCTCCCGCGATGGCCCCCGTCGCGTTGGCTCGCTTCACCACCGCACCGAGAACAAACAAGCCCCCCAACACTCCCATGAAAAGTCCGATGACCTTGATGAATTCATCAAACAGGCTACGGATCTCCGGGGTGACGAATGAAAGGCCGATCAGTGTTCCCGCTAAGCCGAACAAGAACGTCGCAAAACGCGCCGCGCGGAGGTAGCCAGAATCGGTTTTGCACACCTCCAGCGGACGCAAGAAATCAGTGACGAGGGCCGTTGCCGTCGAGTTCATGCTTGTCGAGACCGTCGATTGGGCTGCCGCGAAAACCCCGGCAACGATCAACCCCGCAATGCCGACCGGCATCTCCCTTGCAATAAACAGCGGAAAGACTTGGTCCGTCGTTGTTGTCGGGTCGAGACGTTCCGGATGCGATTGGTAAAAGGCAAAGAGTGCGGTGCCGATTCCAAAGAACAACAGTGTGGATGGAATCGTCAGCAACGCGTTCATCCAAATCGATCGTGCGGCCAAGTGCCGGTCCTTGGTCGTCATGTAACGCTGGACGACGGCTTGGTCGGCCGTGTACGACGAAAGATTCTGCGCGACACCGCCAACCACGATGACCCAAAAGGCGATCTGAGACCGAGTTGCATCCCAATGAAAATTGGCGATCGAAAATTTGTCGGCTCGGGTGGCCGCACCAAAGAATCCGCTCGCGCCGCCTTCAATTCCCGCGATCCAAAGTCCGAACGCCAGGACCGCACCTCCCATCAGCACAACTGTTTGGATGGTGTCCGTCCAAATCACGGCTTCGATTCCACCGAGCGTGCAGTACAGAATGCTCAGCGCCCCCATCAACAACACGCTCTGTGACGGAGTCAGTGGTGTCGCAATCGACAACACGAGGCCGGTGAGCGACATCACCACGGCCATCCGAAACACGTGGAAGAGCATGAAGCTCACGCTTCCGAACCACCTTACCGAGCGGCTAAACCGCTTTTCCAAGTACTCGTACGCGCTCGTCGCGTCGATGCGGCGAAAAAATGGCATTGCGACGAACACCGCAACAATCGCGACGAGGGGAATCGTGAAATTTCCGACCGCGTAGACCCAATCTTGTGCAAACGCCTTGGAGGGGATTCCAGTAAACGTGAGCGAACTGAGCATGGTTGCGAAGATGCTACATCCCGCGGCCCACCACGGGATAGTCTGTCCGCCTCGAAAGAAGTCATTCGTGCTCTTGTTCTTTCGAGTGAAATAGACTCCCACTCCCACCATCGCGAACAAATAGCCGAACAGGACCGTGTAGTTGATCATCCCGAATCCACGGTCACCTTCCACGGGACGAACGCGGAACACTTTGGGCGAACGCACGCGTGGCCGAACCTCGCCCGTCGGAACGATGATGTCGTCACCCCACCGTACCGCTGTTGTGGTCACATGATTGGCGGGTAGGGTTCCCGCGACGGTCCATGTGTCGGTGATCGTGTGATATGCGTACGCCGACTTTGGGAATCCCGGGTGTGAGTCCTTCAGTTCATCGGCTTGGAAGAATCGTGAACCGTCAGCGCCTCCGAGGACAACCACGTGACTTTGCCCGAGTGAAATCGCCGGCCCGGCCATCAAACAAACCGGCGCATCTGCGCGTTGCCGCCAAGTACGCCCCGTCAGCGAGTATTCCCAAATGTCTCTCAGGAATTTGACGTCTCCCTCGTTAGACCGAGCGCGACCGCTCATCACGTAAACGCAGTCGTTGTAGCCGTTGTGTTGAGAAACCGTTTGGTTGAAGGCACGCGGTCCCCCGGGCAGCGGATCGAGCTGATTCCAAACGAATTGGTCTGGTCGCTCCCGCTTGGAAAGATCGAGCGACCAAAAGTTCGTCATGGCCGAATCGAGACCAAGATCTTTCTGACCTCCCGCCAGATAAACCACGTCACCAACAATCGTCGCGGCTCCGTAGGCACATGGCTCTGGCAGCTTTGGATAGTCAGTAATCTCGACCTCTTCAGTTGCCGAATTCCATCTGAGCAAAGAGACGTCCGTAAAAGTCTCACTCGAATCATTTCCGCCCATGCAGAGCACGCCGTGCGGCGTTGAAACGGCGGCCCCGTAAGCGATCCGCCGTGGTAACCGACCGCCGTCTTTCCACTCAAACCCAGTCTCGGATTTTGTCAGGACATGGATCTGGTCGAGCCAAACCTTGTTCGTCTCCCAAACGGGGCGCGGGAAATTGGCGCCGCCTGCGACGATCAAGGCATTCTCGTGAACGCCCGCGAACGGGCCTGCCACACCCAGATTATTGGGCAAGGATGGAAGCTCGTTCCACTCCAGCATTTCGCGGTCGTCCGCACGGGCGGTCGCGAAATGAAATCCAAGGACGACAGTCAGTAACCACGCCGTGACACGTCGGACTGCGGTCATTGGTTTGCCGTCCGCTCAAGCTCCAAATCAGAAAGCTCGAATGTTGCAAACACGATGCGTTGGTATTGCTGTTTGTCTGTCCCGACTTCAAACAAAACGCCGATTTGTGTCTCGCCGAGCTGAATCAAATCACTGTAAGCCGCTTTCCCCACGTGGATCATTGGGCCGTCGCGCCAAGTCTTCGCGGCGTCCGTCGAAAATCGGATTCGCAGATCGCTTCGTCCCTTTCCGCTTGGCCCATCCTCATCGGGACCCGAAAACAAGATCAGATCTCGATCCGAACTCCCCAGCTGGATACGTAGAAGTGATGACTGAACCACCGGCGGATCGAGTTCAACCGGGGACGGTTGGAAGAACGCGTAGTTTCCTTTGCGTCGTCGAAACGAATCACCGCCATCTTCACTCCAAGCCCCGCCGCGCGTGCCAGGCGCCTTGCCGCGTTGATCTCGGGTGTTGAAATAGAGACGTCCGTCTTGAAGCTCAACCACGGCAGTCTCGTTGGCGTTGAGACCGTCTTCATAAGTGTCATCGATCGCTCCCAGTCGCCACGTCTGGCCGTGATCGTCACTCAGCATCGCGTGTGCACCGTTTGCACCACGATCTTCGCCATCTTCACCGAGTCGATGATCGCAGGGCACAACGAGTCGTCCCCGATGAGGTCCTGTTTGCAGTTGGATCGAATGCACCGGCCCGGTCGCGTACCAACCCCAAGCCTTCAACTTCACATCGGAAGTGATCTCACATCGCTCGGCCCACGTCTCGCCATGATCATCGCTGAACGTGACGAAAACGCGATCGTTCTCGAGCGTGAAAGGCAACCAGATTCGACCGGGGTGACGTTCGTCAAGAAGATCGACGACCGGAGCCGGGTTGCCCACCGTGACATCGCTGTCGGGGACGAGGTCTCGAAAGTCGTCGCTCTCTTGAACCGTTTGAATCGGCAACCAGGACACGCCGCCATCCGTAGAACGCTTCAATACCAAATCGATCTCGCTCTGGTCGCCGCCCTCCCTTGCTTCGCAGAACGCCAAAAGATCTCCGTTTGCCGCTCGAACGACGGCGGGGATCCGGTAGATGTTGTAGCCCTCTTTGCCGTTCTCGAAAACGGTCACGGGCTCGGCAGCCGTCGCGCCGGTTACCACGCACAACAGAAACAGCAACGGGAGCCAACGGCCGCGGTGACGAAGTCTGGGTAATACGTTGCTAAAAGACTCGATTATCATTGGGTGGCCTCTCTCGATCAGGGTCCATTCTATCGGCGATCTTCGTTCACGATGCCCCACTCGAAATAGCCAATGCGTTCCAAGTCGCTTCGCATGTTGGTGACGTCAGTCGCAGTCATTTTGCCTAGTGGGAGCCGACATCCTCCCACATCCAACCCCCGCATCGTTAACAGGGCTTTCATTGCCGGGTGGAACGGGTACCGACAAAGCGCGCGCACCAATTGCACCGATCGCATTTGCAATTCCTGCGCCTCGTCGAGCCGCCCACCAGCAACGCAATCAATCAGCCGTCGGTAGAGTGGGGCCGCGACGTTATAGGTGCTGCCGATGGCGGCCGAAGCGCCGGTCGCGAGCGCGCCGAGCAGCATCTCGTCACAGCCCCAGACAACATCAAATCGGCGTTCCTGTAAAAGCAAACACGTTTGATACTCGAAGAGCTTGGTATCCGCGTACTTCAATCCGACGAGATTGGGAATCGATTCGCACGCCATCGATAGGAACGCGGGCATGTCGATCGTCGAGCCGGTCAATGCCGGAATGTGGTAGTAGTAGAACGGAAGGTCACCCGCCGCCGAGGCTAGCTCCGCCATGCACTCGATGAGTTGCTCCGCATGATCGACTTTGAAGTAGGACGGACAAGTCGCCGAGACGGCATCGGCTCCCGATTGTTGGGCATGGCGAGAAAGCTCCCGTGCTTCGGCGATGCTGTTGTGGCCTACCTGCGCGATGACCGGGACCCGCCCCGCGGATGCCTCCACATAGCTTTCCAGAACAGCTTTACGTTCGGTCGTTGATAGCGACATGCCTTCGCCGGTACTGCCGCAAACATAGAGGCCATCCACCCCCTCGCTCAACAACCGCTCCACCAGCGGTTTCACCATGTCCGGATTGAAGGCACCCCCGTCGTCAAACGGCGTGTATGTTGCCGCGACCAGTCCCTGGAGTCTCTTCATCGGAATCATCAACGCGTTCTGTTCTGCCAACGCGAAGAAGTTTAGCAGAAGCTGCGGATGCCATGGTCCTCAGCACAACACGCCAATTGAGCAATTCATGCCTCTCGACTCGAGTCAAGGCGACGCGAGGCAGTCGAGTCCGCAATCTGCTTC
>JBCBOT010000375.1:0-7955 GCA_039821165.1 Planctomycetota bacterium
GCACAAGCGGTGACGGTGACCAATCGGTCTACAAGGGAATCAGCTACACAACGATCGAATCGACCGTCGCGATCCGAGGGACGCGTCGCCCCGAGTATCGCATCCCTGCAGAGCTCCAGGATGAAGAGACGCCCGAAGTAAAGACGTTCACGATCGAGCACCCATCGCTTGAATTGGTGCACATCGCCGCCGATACCGTCGTCGACCTGGACGCCGACAACGCGCCCGTGACGTCGGCCGGCGGGATCCTCCGCAATCCGCTCGGCAACCTTCAAGCACTCGCCGAGATCATCGCCTCGCATGTTCTCGACGCTCGATACAGTGCGACGGTCCAGACGGGTCGACTGTTTGCCGGTCTCTATCCCGGTGACTTTCTCGCAAGCGTTGACACTTTCGAAGAGGCGATCAACGCACCCATTCGCGAGCTTCGAATCGATCTCCCGATCACTCCCAACGGGCAAGCTCCCAAGCCCGCACAAACACGGATCACGGCGGCAGCGTATCAACTCAACATCAACGAGTTTTTGTGATGCCGGACCAAGCCGTCGAAACGCGTCTCGTTTACATCATGAACGATATCCCCGCGGTCCCGAAAGACTCGGTCGCCGTTGATGGCTGGAAGAAACGCGTCCGAAGTGGACCGCACGCCGGGCACGTTCTCGAGGACTTTCAAAAGGAAGGCACCAACGCGTCGAAGCTCCAACCGACCGGCGAAATCGTGCCGTTTATCAGCTATTGGGATGCCACGTTGTACGCCGGCCGTCTGATCAAACTCGCCATGAACGCCGAGGGTTGGTTCGAAGTCATCGGCGCGGAGTGTCCCGAGGATTAATCATGTCCGCCAATCACTTCACGCCCGGCAATTGCTGCGGAGGTCCCTGCGATCTCTCAAACCGTCTCCGACCCGCAGACGATCCCGACAATCCACGCGACTATCTCGTCACCGAACCGAGGGAGATCGCAACACGGCTCCCGAGAAACGACTTCTATCTGCAGTTTGAAATCCCGACGGGCGGTGATTGGGATCTGACGCTTGAACTGATCGACGAAGAATCCAACACGGTCATCGACTCGGCAGAGTTCCGGAGCGGTCAAAACGTTCCCGTCGCCGATTTTGATACGAACATCCTGCAAACGGCCGCCACCGCGACACATCGTGCCACGATCACGAGTTCGATCGAATCCACCGCAAGCGACATCGTTTTGCGCCCGAATCGAGCGTTTGCGGGGCGTTTAGACCGGACAAGACGCTCACTGTCGTTTGATCACGACCGGCCGCATGGACACAACATCGTTCCCGCCGGGCCCGACGTGACTTTCTACCCGCCCGACTCCGCGATCACGGTCGAAGCCGACGAGCGTTTTGACGCCGGTACGATGCGAATTCGGGCAACGACATCCTCCGCAGCGACGCTTCGAGTGGTCACACTCAGCCGTTCGAATCCGAACTTTGAAATCGATACCGAATCGAGCGAGTGTTTTGTCGAACCGTCGACGATCAATCCGACATGCCCCCGGGCGCAAGTCACCTGCACAAGCACGTTCACAGGACGACACCTCGACGCGACGTTCGGAGTCGACGGGACTCTGGGCGATCCGGGCTTTTGGTGGGGCGGGAGATCAAGCCGCTACGAATCTCGATGCGGATCAACGTTCGGCGCCGCAGGCGGTAGTTTGTGGTCTGAGATCCGAAGTTTTCGTGAACCGACAGGCGACGCTCGTCGAGGCTCTGTCGCTTGGGGAATTGGCGCGACCGAACCGTTTGTCGCGGATCCAATCGCCTACGCGGGCGAGGTAGTCACAGAAGTCGACCAAGTGATCACTGTCGACGCAGGACTTCCGATCGTTTATCCGCTCATTGGCGGCGTGCAACTGAACCGCGATACCGTCGGGGCGAGCCTCCGTGTGATGATCTTTGGAGGATCGTTTGTTCCAGCGGTGCTCTTCGGCGCCCTCCGCCCGGCCGCCGGATCATCCAGCCTCACGATCGATAACGGCGATGGCTCGTCATGGATCTACGATCGAGTTCGTGCCGACGCGTTCGCCGCCCCCGGTGAGGTTCGCGTTTTCTTCCCAGTCAGCTCGTTCACCTTCGATTTGACGTTCGAGAATGATCACGCCGGATGCTTATCCCGCCCATCCAATGCGGGCTCTCAGACATTTTCCATTGCCGAAGCGCTGAACTTCTCGGCATACCTCGACGCGATCGACTTCGAAATCAATAACCCACCCGGAAACCAGGTCGGGTTTTGGGGAACCAGTCGCGATGATTTCCTAGTGACTGAAGCTCTCGAGTGGAGACCGGGCGACGATCCACCCCAAGGCGCCAACGCGTCGGTCGAACCATGGCGGGAATTCTTCGTCGGACGACGCGTCCGCCGACTCCCGATCCCGTTTAATCAGTCGATGCAAGTGACATTCGGCGATCAGTGATCGATCGCTTCCAATGCCGCACAAGCGACACACGGCCAAACCGAAACACGACCGTGTTTCGGGCAACGGCGAATCTCTGACTTGGTAGACGCGTCGACGAATTCGACGCCGTCGTCTTGCCCCTCGCGTTCGACCTCTAAGAAACGCCGACGCGCGTATCGCCCGACCTTGGACTTCGGGAGTCCCATCGCCGAGGCGATCGACCGAATCGATTCGCCCTCGTCGACGCGTCGTCGCTCGATCTCTGAGCGTTGCTCATCGTCCAATTGTCGGCCGGCGTAGACCTCGCCACTGTCGGCAGCGATCGCCTGAACGTACTGGTACGGCATCAAGAGTTCTCGAGCGATGTCTTTCAATCGACGACCGCGTCGGACCATCCGCAAAACTTGCTTCCTTGGTGACATGCTTTCCCTCCGAATCGAGATGTCGGAAGGATAACGCCGAGCGGGCAAAAAAACACACCCACCCAAGAAAACGGCGCGGCGTGCGCGAAAATGTTGACCGATGACTCGGCTTCGCCTCGCACGCGTGGGGCCTGGAAGGACCCGCCCCACGCGTCCGGGCTAATCTGGAATTCGCATTGATTTTGAATGCGCTTCCGATAAAACTATGATAAGGCACAGGGCGGGTTGCGTGGCTTTGGACACCACCCAAACAGGCTTTGGACGCTCTCATACCATCGGGATTGCGGCCCGATCGTATGCTGTTCGGCTTATGTTGCGTTCAACTTTCGCAATCCGTTCCCTGCGTGTACTTCTCGGAAATGACAAATTTTGGCGGGAGACGATCAGGGTTCGTCCTGACGAATCTGTCCGGGTACTTTGTTACGCACCTGCGAAGTGTGTCATAGTTCACGTCAAGCTTTTTCCTCTTGGCGTAGAACAAAAGCAACTTCGTTGTCATACCTCTCCGTTCAGGATCAAGATCGCGCATCAATTGCACTGCGATCTCGGGCACCGATAGGCCCTCGTACGGGCAGTCGAAACCATCCTCACGCAAGCGATTAAGTACCGCTACCGTGGTATTGAGTTCAGCTAGCTCTTTATCGATCGCATTGCGGCGCAATTGAAGCACTGCGATTCGGCGGTTAACTACATCTAAATCGGCCATATTTTCAACTCCCGGCCAACATATTGGCGCATGGCCGCTGGCCCTGCAAGGGGCACGGCCGCGAATTCGGCAATTTTCCCGGCCGTTTCCGGCCGTGCTGGCCAGGCCGTGCTGGCCAAGGCGGCCCGCCTCCGGCCGGCTCAATAGGCCGCGACATTAGTTTCTATCGCATCGGCCTCTCCGCCCATCCACCAAACGGATTCGATTGCGTCTGGTTTCGCCGTGAGTGGCCTAGCAAAACGAATCGCGACAGACCTTGGTTTGTCGCGTTTGTTGGCCGTTTCGACGGCGATGTCGCGGATGGTGGTTGCTCGCCAATACGGGCAGTCAGTCCAGATCAGCGAACCTCCGCCATTTGGCGTGTTGCCACGCAGTCGAAAGATGCTCGAGCGATAGATCGCGGCCGAACTGGCATAGATCAACTGCCCGTCGACTGTCGGATCAATTGCCCCGGCGATCACGATGTCGCTGACAGTTGTTCCGGCGAACGATTCGTATTTGAGCCGACGCGTCAACGCGTCGTTGGGTTTGGTCCCCAAGAGCTCCCATGTCTGGGCGCGGCCGTAGAATTCGAGAATCCGCCGGCATCGTCGGCCGTACATTTCCCGGCCCGCCAGTCCGCCATAGCCGCAATTCTCCGACCAAGAACGGAGAATGCCGACTTGGATTGCCACGTCGGCCCGCTCGATTGAATAGGGCGAGATCGTTGACGACATCAAATCAAGACATCGAAACGCGATGTTCTGGTGACAGCCGACGCGTCCGCCATCCCAAATCACGCGAGCGTTTCGCCCGTGCCATTTGGATGTTCCCTCGAACAAGAAACCCACGTCGGCGGTGACATCGATGAACGCACCACGGGCATCGATGGTCAAAGCACCATCGAGACGCGGGAATTCGGTCGATTGGTGAGACGAGATCGCGATCGTCTCTTCGACGTCGTAACGGCCGGAAAGAGTGACCAACGCCGCGCCGTCATGGTTTGCACGCTCGATGCCAGAACGAATGTCGTCGGCTAGATCACTGCCGAGGCATTGAACCGCGAACAAGAGAGTGAATGCGGAAAGGCAGAATCTCATTTTTCCTACTCAATTGAGTGAGAAGAGCACCGTCACGATGAGGGCGTTGCGTCGACTGGTGCGTTTGCAAACGAAAGTTGCCAATGGTTGGGACACTCTGAATTGATCGCCCTTGTCCATCAGCCGGGCAGCCCTACGAATCTTGTCGAACGGGATATAGACCCAGCCGCCGAACCGCTCATCAAAGCGTTGCTTCGCATGGTTCGAAACATTGACATACACGGTCGACTCCTGAGACCGTCGGACCCCGGCCGGTCCGGTGCGGTTGCTGGCTTCCTCCCTTGTTCCACCTCGCCGGACGTGGCACTCAAGGGCAGTCTCTCGCTTTCAAATGCGTACGGTTGAATGATCCCCGGAGACCGGTCGACGCGGTTCCGAGGGTGTCGATTGCAAGAGTCCATCCGAACAACCAACGGTTTCATCCTCTCGTGTCCGTTGGCATGTCCCGCAGTGCTGATTAGCTGGCCGGCTCTGCGTAGCTTGGGTGCAATGTCATGGCCGCATCGATGACGATCGGCGACACGTCGCCGCTGGCGGTGACGTGCTCGAGCTCCCATTTCCAATACGGCGAGGGTTCGCGATCGGTAAGCGCTTTCGGAAGCTGAATCACGGCATTGAATTCACCGTTCGTTTCGACCACTTCCCCGGTCGCTTGGATCGTTTCGCCAGTGGGGAGACTCGCACCGAAACGGACCTCGTCGCCGGCGGTGACGTTCGTCAAAGAGATAGCGATACGAACGGGCCCGATCGCACTCGCGTCGGTGTAGTCGCATCGCTGAACGAGAACGAGCCGTTTGTGAGGCACTGAATAGGGCGAGATAAGCTCGATCGTTGCCCCGGGTGCAATCAACGCCTGATTCTCGCCGACGGGCGCAGGCAGTAGATCGACGCTCGCTGTCGAACTCTGGGCATCAAAGGTCCATTGATCCGCAGCGACGCGTTCGTCCGTCGTGAGCGTGATTCGATAGACGCCGTTGCCCTGATGCTCCGCACTGCCCGATAGCTGAGTCCACGCGCCACCGTCCACCGACACTCGACCGGTGACACTCGCTGCGACATCCTCACGACGGCCGCCGTTGTTGGTGTCAAACGCGATGAAATCGACAGACGATGGGAGCATTGGATCACTCGGCGATGGTGTCGCGGATTTCCAGATCGTGGACGGGGAAATTGACGGTGTCCGCGGTGGTCAAACCGTTTCGGGGCGCCGCCATTTCGTAGTAATGCAAAATGCGACTGTTGCCGGTGTCCAGATACGCAACATGATCCGCATTGCCATCGGCGACGACCGCTTGCGAGTTCTTCGCGGCACTGGTGACTTTGCGGCCGCTCGTGTCTCCATTGGCCTTTGTGAAATCGCCGGGCACCATGGCGACCTCGGCGATCTTTTGACCGCTGCCGGCTCCGTTGTTCGCGTTTGCATCCGCAAAGTTGTTCGGAGCGCCCTCGAGAACAACCATCAGGTCGCAATTGTTGGCGATCTCATCGAGTGCGACGTCGTAGACCGCGTCATTCGTAAAGTGAGGCATTTCCGCTTCCTATCAGTGGGTCAGAAGGTGCCAGTAGTAGCGTGACACCGAAGGGTTCGATTGATTGCCGGTCGTCAGTTCTGACGCGTGCGAGACCACGACAACGAGGCTGTCGCGCGAGTCGATCCGGAACTCTGCCGACAACTCGGAAGGCTCGCTGATCGAATCAATTCGGCTGCCAACGTCCCCGAGTTGTTGATTCGTGGACAGTGAACCGCTCTCGCCGGCGATCGAGACAACGCTGTCGACGTTCAGCAAGTCGATCCCCGTCGAGAGGATCACGTCGGACGATTCGGAGACGACCGCGACGACGCTCCCGATTTGATTGAGTCCCAACGTCGCGCTGATCGCTTCGCTGCCCGATACCGCTTCGATCAGACTTCCTGCGTCGACCATCGCGACAGTGACACCCAACGGATCCGATCCACTCACAATCGGCGATCGGCTGTCGGCGTTCAACAAGCTGGCCCCAATCCCGACCGTTGGTTCACTCGAGCGAACAGTCGCCACGCTATCGACGTTCAGAAGGTCGATCGAGAGTCCAGCCGTCAGATCGGAAGAGTCGCTGACAACGGCCGTGACGCTGTCGACGCTCCCAATCAGAGCATCGATGGACAGAAAGTCGGATCCGCTGACAATCGCCGCGAAGCTCTCGGCGTTGCCCAATTGAACGGCGAGTGTCAACGACTCCGATGCCGAAGTCATATCGATTCGGCTGTCGACGTTGTCGAGGTCGACATTCGCACCGGTTGGGTTCCCGATCCCGATACCGGAATAAGGGACCGAGCCGGCCGGGCCAATCGCGAGGTATCCGATCATACGATTACCCTCGCACCGGTAGCCGGCGTCACACGAACAGTCAGCAACGTGGCCGTATCACCCGCGTTTCGGAATGCCAGGTCGAACGTCCCGTCCGCGTTATCGGTCGCATTCACTTTGCCACCCAACACTGACAAACCCATTGCGGCAGCATCGCGTAGGTCGACGTCGATTAGCGAAATCCGAATCGCCTTGTCGAGCGTTCCGGACGCCTGCAGCGTGACCGTGACGGCATCGGCACCGTCGGCGAGTGCCGCATCGGGCAAATGCAATTGATACAGACCGCGAGCGTTGGTCGCGTCGACTTCGGCCCACTTGCCGGCCGAGTGCGCGTCACCCGGCAAACCGGCTGCAAGGCTGATCGCGACACGCGTACCGCCCTCGCGAACGTAGGACGCTGTCACGCTGCTGGATGCGAGCCCGGTGACACCCTGGCCCGTCGACGAGTCTCGAAGCATGACCTCGACGATCTTGCCCGCGGTGCCTTTGCGGATGGTGTGATCGAATCCCATCAGTCATCAACGACGACTGTCGTCGTCCCTCCACCGCTCCCGGCCGAAACACCTTCCGGCAATAAGAAATCCGCAACCGCTTGATTACCGATTGAGTAGCCGCCCGTGCTTGGATGTCCCGACAGCTGTGGATCGTCCGTGTTGTCGGCGAACAATTGCTGATTGTCCGATAGCTGATTCACCATGTTGTGAATCGCGTTCTTGGTCGTGAAGAACTTGTGCGTTGCGGCCTCAGTCCCCACAACATCGATCGCCACCGCACCCGCACCGCCACCCGTGATCACGTTCCGCTCGATGGCGTAGTGTCCGTTGTAGCGTGTGTCGACAAGCTCAATTCCGACACCGCCGGAACCGACGTTGACAAGGTTGCCCGAGATCGTCGACGGGTAGTTGAAATCAGTGGAGAGTAGAAGCCCAGTAATGCGGGCATCGATGTGGTTGTCGACGAAGACTGCACCGTAAGTGCTGAAGAC
>JBCBOT010000376.1:0-7921 GCA_039821165.1 Planctomycetota bacterium
TTCCAGCTGCGCGACTAGATCGGCGGACTCTTGCGACCTCCATAGTTGGCATGGCTGGGATTCCGGCCGGGCCACGGCCTGCTGTCGTGCTCGTTGACGCCCCAGTTTTTTTCGTTCCGTCAACGCGAGGTTTCTCGCAGTTGCATAGAGCCACGCTGTCGCGTTTTCAGGTGGATCGCGGAGCGCTGAAAGCTTCAGGAACGCCTGTTGCACGACGTCTTCCGCAATTCCATCGGCTTGCCCGACCCACGCGAGGAGTGGCCCCCAATGTCGATCAAGCATCTGGCTCAATTGGGAGGCGGTAACACTCATCGCAACCTGGTCTCGACTTTGAACTTCCGTGACAAAGACGGACCTGTGTCGCGTTCTGTTTCAAAAAAGTCCGACGCCGGCCTCAGAATGGTCCGATTTAACATGCGCCCCGAGCAAGGAACGCCTCCTTGGCTCTTGGTGGTGCTCGCTTGACAGCGGAAGAGGCGCCGACGTGACCCGCTCGGAAACGTTTGTGAAAGAGTCCGAGCGAGTTCGACAGAGACCGAGGCTCGATGGCCATGCGAATCGCGACGGTTTCTACTCCTCCAGCAACTCCGTGATCGCCGCGTCGTGTGCGATCGGTTCGGCTTCGCCTTGTCTGGCCAACTGGTTGATGACCCGCAGTGCGTCGAGGGGACTGATAAATCCGTCTCCGGTCACGTCATAGTAGGGTGGCGGTCCGATGTCATCCGTGATCGGGAACAGTTTGCCCGTCAATTCGTCGTGCACGGATACTCGAGCCAACTCGTTGATCACCAGCAGAGCATCGAGTGGCGAGGCATTGCCTCCATCGTTGACGTCAAACGCATCGATCGGGTTTTGCCATCCATTCGCCGCCTCCAATCGAAGTTCGCTGACGCTGACTTCGCTGGCGTCTTCTCCAAAGCCGACGAGATCGAACATCAAAGTGGCCGTCTCTCGAGCCGCTTCCGCCGGCAGACTGATCACGACATCGATCGGCTGAGACAAATCGAGCACGTCGCCACTGGTATTTGCCCCACCGACGCGCACGCCTTCGGCAAAGTAGACCGTGCCGTCGGGCTGGATGTTGAGTAACGCGTCGCCACCGGCGAGCGTTTGCAGGGCTGGCATCATTGAACTGCCGTCCGCCGTATCCAGAATCGCGACCTCAAAGACCTCGGGCGGCTGAATTTGATTGCCGTTGGGGTTAAGCGAACTACCGATGTCCATCGCAAGTCCACCAAGGGTGAACGAGATCGTGCTGACCCCGCTTGGCACGACGAACGTCTGCGACAGGTCGCTGATCATTCCGACGTCTTCGCTGATCGTGGCAACTCCATCCGCGAGTTCCACGTCGCCCACCGTGCGCCATCCGAAGTCGCTCGCATTCGGGTCGGTCTGCGCGAAGTCCGCGTTGGTCAGACCGACGGTTTCGGTGGTCTCGCCGACGACCGGGAGGGAGGTGAACTCCGGCTCCGCGATGGAGTCGCTGAGCAACTCAGTCGTCGTGGTCAACTCCGGCGTTTCAACACCCCAAACTCTGCGAAGCGGTTCGAGGTCGTTTTCCGAAAGCGACTTTTGCGTCCGCGGACGCAGCGAGCCAGCCATGACGGCATCGGGATGGACCAACGCGTCGAGTTCGCTGCCGGTTCGATCGAGTCGGAGGATGTCGCCGTCGACGTGGTATCGTAAACCCTGGGCGTCGGCGTCGACGTATCGCGAGAACTCTCCGGTTGACGCATCGAATCCGAACGCGTGTCCGACTTCGTGAAGAAGCACGCTTGCGAGGTCATAGCCCTCTGCATTCCAACCGAGCCCATTGGCATCGAGGTCGATTTGGATGAGTGCCTGTGACGGTCTTCCGGTCTTATCGCGATCTAGAATCGAGGCGGTACCCAACTGAGGCTCCGCGAGGTCCTGGACGACGAACTCGATCTCGGTGGTCGGTGTCGTTCCTAAGGCCGCCGACCATTGATCGATGGCCCATTGCCCACACGCGTCGATCGAGTCGAACACCGACTCATCGCAAGCCACATGACGATGCGTGTTGTCCGCATCGAAGAAGTTCACACCCGAGTGAAGCGGCACCGGGCCGTAGATGCCAGCCGCGATCAGCGGGCTTGATGGTGCAAGCGGTGGAGGGACAAAGTAGTTCGTGTCCAACACGACGCGGTCGCTGGTCCCAACGAAGACGTGTCCGAGATATTGAACACGCTCGATTCGCGAGTACGGGGGACGTAGCCGGTCGTAGAACGAGAGGTTTTGCGGCCGTACACCGTCTGCCGCCGAGAGGGGTGTGTCCGGGATGCTTCGGAAAGGGTTCGCCCATCCGCGTCCTCGAACGATGACGTAGCCGTGCGCCCCTTTCTTAATCGGAGAACCTGAATCAAGCCCCTTCTTCACGAGCGCTCGGAATTCCTTCACATCCTGTTTGTAGAGTTCGACGAGATCGTATTTTCGGGACTCTTTCTCGAACTTCTGGAAGTTTTCACGCAGTGAAACGAGTTCGTCTCGCAGTGCGGCATTGTTGGTTGCATTCGCGTCGACGATACGTCGGTCGAGCTGCTCTTTGGCGAACTCGTAAAACTGGTCGATGACTTTTGCCCCGGCGATTTTCTTGTCGACGATGCCACCCTCGTCTTTGTCGAACACTCGTCGCGACTCCTTTGCAACCAGGGCTTCGTACTGTTTCAGCGTTTCGGTCGTGAAATTCAGGTCGAAGTCGCTACCCTTTCCGAGCGGCGTCTTAAACAAATCGGACACCGTTCGCCAAGCAAACAGGAATCGTTCGCCTTGCAGGACGCTAAACGGAGTGGTGCGTCCCGAAACGATGTCTGTGACTTGGCGCGTTCGGAACAAGAATTGATCCAGCGATGCGCCGAACGAACCACGTTCGAAGGCCCCGTTGATGCCGAGCTTTCCGCCGTATTCGGGTGAGGCTGCGAATTGAGCTGTGATCTCTGTCATCACGGGATTTCGCACGGACTTCTCGTCAACACGCCTGATCACTTCAGCCGCTTGCTCAGGAGTGAGTTGACGAAGACGGTCCCGGACGGACCCCGTCGTCAAATTACTCACGTCGACGATCGCCTCTTCCATGACTTCGTTCAACTTACGCCAGATATTGGGGAGACCGATCCTGCCCTGTTTCCCCATGAACTGACTGAGTGTGTTTGCAAACTTGCGTAGTCGTGGGTCGAGCGTCGCCGACGAGAGCTTTTGAAGGTCTTGGGCGATACCCTGCGCTTCGTAAACACGACGTGCGACGTCCGGATCATGCAAGTCGTGAATCCGCTGCACCAAGCCCTCTTCGGGATCGAAGAGGTATTTTTCCGGGCCTGGAGCGTCCGGCTTGATGACCGTGTAGTGGTCCGGCGGAATCGGTTCTTTGAGAGAACGAGAGACCTCGATCGTCTTGCTGATGTCCTTCAAACGTTCGATCTCAGCCTTGGTCAAGCCCTTCAGCTTTTCGACCACGTCGGGTCGGCGGAAAAAGTCGTCGATCTGGTTGCTGACGGCATCAAAGTCCACCTCGTCGGCGTTCTTGTGCAATTCCCGAAGTTGTTCGAACGACATCGAGTTGGACGTGCGAGCCGCATTTTGAGCATCGAAATGTGCTAGGACATCGTCGAGTGGAGTGCGACGCCCAAACACCGATGGGAAACGTGTTTCTGCGAAACGCAACACTCGCCCGCCGGCTCTGACAACGCCCGCCCCCACTGATTTTCCAATCGCCGCGACACCGGGTCCCGCGATAAACTCCCCGATCGCTGTGATCGCTTGGGCTTGGGCAGCGGCGTCCCCAGAGGTGATTTGGTTCGGTAGGTCCACGATCGCGTCAAAGGCCATCTTTGCGACCTTCAATGCTCCCTGCTGCTCGAACGCCTCCGTCAACTTGGAGTAACGTTGTCGCTGAGCGCGCTCACTTGGTAGACCGTAGCCTTCCATCTCGATGACTGACGCGTCGGCAATTGCCGCGCCGAGTTGCAAGAATTCGTCTGCCACCGTCAACATGGTTGCGGCGGAAACCGCGCTGAGGTGCGCGAGTTGAGTCCCGACATAGTCGACGGTACTGTGGCGGCTCACGGCATCGGCAGCGTCTCGAGCAATGAGTTTGCTGTCAAGTGAAATGGCTTTCAAGTCCTGGGCAATCAACGCAGATTGGCGTCTTGCAAACTCACCGAATCGATTCAGTTGTTGGAAGCCCAACTGATGAAGCTCATTGATCGATCGTGCAGGGGCTGTCGAAAGGTTGGAAAACACGCCGACTGCAAGAGCCGCATAGAAACCCGTTACATCCACCACCGGACGCAGGTCACGTGCAATCGCACCGTTGATGTTGACGGTGTTTTGTGCGACAGACTGTTGGAACTCACGTCCGCCGTTTCCGAGCGGATTCGCAGCACCCTGCCCCCAAACGCTGGCGATGCGGTTTTGATACGACCCGCTTGCGTCCGAAGAGATCTCCGCGCTGCCGACCCGTTGCGCACGAAGTCCACCTGGGTCGAAGCTGTTGACGGGATCACCACCGGCATAGCGATAGAGGTTGGGATCCATTCCCAGGAATCCGCTTGGGTCCGCGGACAAGAATCGGCCGATCGAGGGATCGTAGAAACGCGCGCGGTTGTAATACAGTCCGAGTCGTGGCAGGAATTGGCCACCCGTGTACAGAATGCGTGACGCGGGGTCCGTCCCCAACGACGACTGCAGGACCCCATACGCGTTATAGGTCAATTGGTCCACGATTGCTGCTTGTGGATCAACAATGAGGCGGGTGGATTCTTGGCGGTCATGGAGCAACCAATGGAATTCATTTCCAAAGTCTTGCGCATGAGTGGAATCGGTGGTCGCGTCCGTGAGATAGACCACGTCGATTGTTTCGTCACCGACTTCATCGACCAAGAGTTCGGCCAACAGTTCGCTTCCGTCGTAAACGAACACGCGGTTTTCGATCGTCTGCAGTGTCTGTCCGGCGTCTGCTTCCGAGTAGACTTCGCGGACACGCCGATCCAGACCGTCGTATTCGTGATCGACTTGCCATAGGACAGTCCCATTGGAGTCGCGCGAAATCACGCGGGTGAGACGATTGCGGTGATCCCATTCGTACGCAACCACCGCACCGGACTGTTGGTCGGTTGCCGCAACCAGATTCCCTTCGGCGTCATACTCGAAGTCGGAGAGCCCATCGGTAAGCAATCGGTTTGCTTCGCCGACGGTGAATTCCCCTTGAATCGGGTTGCCAGCCTCGTCGTAGGCGTAAACCTCATCGGTTGCTGCGCCGCTGTGTTCAGCTGCGACCAAACGATTCGCCGCATCATAGGTATAGTTGGTTGTACCGGTTTCGTCCGTCGCCGTAGCAAGCTGTCCGTCGACAAAGTAGCTGTAGTCCAGCTCAAGCAGAGAGTCGGTACCAGAGTTGTGATCGAGTGATTCGATCAAATTGCGGTTGTTGCGGCTAATGGTGGTGGTCACATCCGCACCCGAACTGGCACGCGTGATCCCGGAAACGACACCAGGTAGGTCGGCGTCGTGGGAAAACGTGACCGATTTATCGCTTACAAACGCGCCGCTTTGATTGACTCGGAAAAGTTCTTCGGTGTTGGCATCGTAGTCGTAGGTGTTGACGACAAATTGGTCGACTTGGCCGCTGATCCTCGCTGCTGTTCGTGTGACCCGTTTTGCAGCGTCAACGTCGTGAGTGATCAGTACTGTCGTCTCGCCTACGGAGACACGTTCACCGAGCAATCTCGCTGCAGCATCGTCCGTCAGCGAGAGGGTGACGCTTGTCTGTCCTGAGGATATCTGTGTGACTCGTCCGAGGTCATCCGCGACAAAATCGATGCCGCCAATCTGATTGTCGTCGGAGTCGAACCAACTCTCGCTGATCAGATCACTCGAAAGGTTGTATGCAAAATCCGTGCGCCGACCGTTGCGATCGACGGTTCGGATAACGTCACCCTGAGCATTGAGCTGATGCGTTTGAGTGCCGAATGTATCGGTCTCACTCACCAAGCGGTTGAGACCGTCATACGTATAGCGATGGGTTTCGCCTCCCGCATCGGTCACACGGATGGTGTTTCCAACCTCATCGAATTCGTATTCGGTTCGGTTGCCAAGCGGGTCAATGGTTGCGACAGCCTGGTTGAGCGCATCAAAGACGTACTCGGTCGGCTGACTGTTGTCGGCCTCAAAGAAGAAACGGAGGTTCCCGACGGCATCGAACTCATAACGTCGGGTGTGCCCATCGGCGTCAGTGGTTTGACTGAGATGATTGCGGGCATCGTATTGGTGCGTCTCAGACCAATTCCCGATGGTTTCGCTTTCGAGATTCCCTGACGCGTCGTAGGTCAGTACTCGATCTGGCTCGCCACGCACCTCTTCACGGCTCACGCGACCGACTTCGTCGAAGTGCATGACGGTCGCGACCGAACCGAGTTCATCGGTCAACGTGATTGTTGGACCATTGTCAGTGCTTTCGAAATCCCAAACGCGAACGATGTCACCGCCGGCTTCTTCGGAGTGGATTCGTTCCTCGATTTTCCTTCCGAGTGAGTCGTGCTGGTAGGTGGTTCGTTGCCCAACAGGATTGATCAATTCGATTAGGTCACCGTTGTCGTTGTACGACATTTGCGTAACGCTTTCTCGAGGTTGATCGACGGTGCCCGTGTTTCGCGTCGTTTGAACGACTTGTCCCACATTGTTGTAGACGTAGTCGACGGCGTAGGCCTCTCCGCCTTCGGGAATTTCTCGGACCATATTGCCGATCGGATCGAAGAAATACTGTGCCACCAGTTGATCGAATCCTGGGGTGAACGGAACGTTCTCCGTCAACTCGGGGGTTGCTGCCGACCTTCGCGTTTCGATGACTCTGCCGAGCCCGTCATAGGATGTCTCGACCGCGAAGAACTCTCCCGTGGGGTCACGCGGATCGGTTTGACGAATTTGTCTTCCTAGCAGGTCATATTCAAACGTCGTAAGGGCCTCGGCGTCAGAACCCACTCCAACCGTTTGCGTGATTGGCAAGGAGCGTGCGTCAAACGTTGTGGAGTGTGTGTTCCCCACCGCATCGATGAGCGTCACTAAGTTTCCGATCTCATCGTAGAAATACTCAGTCTGCCCGTTGAGCGGATCCGTGAGCGTCGCAAGGCGGCCGAGTCCGTCGTTGAAGGTAGTTGTTTCGTTTCCGCGGCCGTCTCGAACCACGATGGTGTTTGCGTCAGGATAGGAAACGTTTGTTTCATCACCGACGCCATCAACCGTCCGTGTCGGTCGATCCAGGCGGTCGAACTCGCGAATCGTTGTGCCGAACTTGTCCGTCGTTTCGACAGGATTTCCGAATCGATCCACCACCCAACGGATCTCATCACCCGCCGCGTCGATGATCGCGGCCGGGTAATTCAAATCGTTGTATTCCAGGTTCGTCACATAGTCGTTGCCGCCGTATTCAACTTTGCGAGTTTGGTTCTCGGATTCGTCGTATTCGAAAGTCTGTCGAATGCGCCGTGGTTCGTCGATCGTTCCGGCAACCGTTGATGTTTCGTAGAGCAGACCCGCTGCGTCGTAGATGAATTCGGTTTGGAAATCAGTTCCACGGGGATCCACGTACGCGGACAGATGACCCGCTGCGTCGTAGACCCAGCGTTCGAGACGACGATCGGTGTCGTTGAGTGTGCGGCCGATAAACGTATTCGCGCTGGCGATTTGGCGATCAACGGTGAAGGTGCGGATGGTTGCAAAATCGTCACCCCGCGGATCAATTTCGGTAACGGTTTGGCCTGCGTTGGCATATACCGCTCGCGTGATGGCGAAAGGTCCAGGGTCTTCCGCCGTTCCTGTCGGTTGCTGGGTCTCGACGAGTCTACCGACGCCGTCGTACTGGTAGCGTGTGGTATAGAAATCGCCTCGGCCATCGGTCGCCGCAATCACG
>JBCBOT010000377.1:0-7842 GCA_039821165.1 Planctomycetota bacterium
TTCCCTGGTCGCACCAACGCTTCACCGACGACTCGCTGACTTGCAGCGAACCGGCCACTTGGCGGGGCGAAAAGTGGTGTGTTTTGTCTTCCACAGGACCAGGTGAACGTTTTAGCTGGTGATTTCCGACGTTTTGAACAATAGATACTACCGCAAAATCGGTCATCGCCAACTGGGAAAACAAGCGTTGATTTCAGGGATGGACGAAATGCCAGGTAATTTACCCGGCGTTTTGCATTATTTTTCTGCATCCGTGTGTTGTGAGGGCTCGTATTCAACGTTATACATTAAGTGAACGTTCTGAACGTTTTAGACGTTTAGTCGCCCTTGGGAGGAGAGACAGCTTATGCCCGCCGCCGTGTCCGCCAATCTAGCAGCCGAAACCGATTCGGAACTGAACCGGAGTGAGTCGGCCGCACCGCCGGCACTAAGAGCCCGTCCACCGGCTTGGCTCAAGATGCCTGAATTGGACGAATCGAACGCTGAAGCTGACCGTTTAGTTGTCGCTTTGACCGATCTGGGCCACGACGAGCTCAAAACGCTCACACGTCGTCGCCTGCGTGAGGAGATCGCATTCATTGCCAACTCCGACTTCTCCAGCCCCGACTTGGGCAAGAAGTTGTTTGCCGAACCGCTCAACCTGGCAGACCGAAAGGCCGAGCTGGGACTCGCTGCCGTCAAACGCAGCGGCATCGATATGCCGATCCATCTCGGACGACTTTGCGAGGCGTTGCTGCTCAAGCCGGAGCAGGAGTCGCTTCTCTTTCAGAGAATGAACTATCTGCTGCAACAAGCCGCCGTGCATCGGTCGCTACTCAATCCGGCGCGACCATCACGCGTTCGGCTCGAACTCATCGATCGTCTGCTCGCCCTCGCCGCATGGCACCGTGACCGCATCGTCGAAGCCAATCTGCGACTGGTGTTTTCGATCGTCAAAAAGTTCGTCAATCCGAACAATAGCTTCGACGATCTGCTGAGCGATGGCATCGTGGCCCTGATCCGCGCCGTGGAAAAGTTCGACTTCGGTCGTGGGTTCCGGTTCAGCACCTATGCCACACAGGTCATTCGTCGTAACTCCTACCGCACGGTGGTGCTAAAACAGCAGGAGCGTCAGAAAACGGTCGGCGGGTTACAAGACATGGATCTTGACCTGACGGATGAGGGACGCGAGTCGGCCATCAGCGAGAAGCGATGGCACGAACTGCGAAGTCGGTTGAGCGTCATGCTTGATGATCTCGATCGCCGTGAGAAGTTCATCATCCGCGCACGGTTCTCGCTCGGCGCCCATCGCAAGGTTCACACGCTGCAATCGCTCGCCAATCGACTTGGTGTTTCGAAGGAGCGTGTGCGTCAACTCGAACGGCGTGCTATGGATAAGCTGCGGGCAATGGCTGGCGACGTGAACTTGGCCGAACTGGATGCCCACTGATTTTCGTTGTGGTTGGCAGCAAGGCCCCGACGACGCTCGCTCGAAAGGTGCCTCGTGAATCGATACACGGCTTCCATCACACTTCCTACCGATGTAGCCACGGCGTTCGCCTACCATGAACGCCCCGGCGCACTCGATCGTCTCATTCCTCCATGGAAAAACGTTCGAGTCCAGCATTCCGATGGAAGCCTCACAAGCGGCAGCCGAGTCATCTTGCGGATGAAGGTCGGCCCTCTTTCTCTTCGCTGGGTCGCCGTTCACAAAGACTACGATCCGCCAAATCTGTTTTCGGACACGCAAGAGTCTGGACCATTCGCCCACTGGTTTCATCAGCATCGGTTCGAGTCTCGGCAAGCCGATTCGGCGCATTGCACGCTTGAGGACCGGATCGAGTATCGTCTGCCACTTGCTCCGCTCGGTCGTTGGCTTGGCGGTGCCGCAGCGCGGAAGGAACTTGAGACCATGTTTGCTTTCCGTCACCGAGTGACCCGAGACGATCTCTCAATGGCGGAGCAGTATCAGGCGGAACCGATGACGGTTGCCGTTTCCGGCGCGAGCGGGTTGGTCGGCAGGCGTCTGATGAGTGTTCTTACCCTGTTGGGACATCGTGTCGTTCGGCTAGAACGATCGATCGACAAGGCAATGCCTGACGGATCGGCGATCGCTCCCTGGTCGGATGAAGCCGAAGCCGCCAAGTTATCCGGCGTCGATGCGGTGGTTCACCTGGCGGGCAAGTCGATCGCCGACGCCCGCTGGACACCCAAGATCAAGCAAGAGATTCGCGACAGCCGTGTCGACTTGACGAGCCAGTTGAGCGAGATCCTTGCCAAGCTCGACAACAAACCGCGTGTCTTTGTGTGCGCCTCCGCAATCGGAGTCTACGGCCCTCGAGGTGATGAAGAACTGACGGAGACTTCGGCGGTCGGAGATGATTTTCTTGCCGGTGTTGTTGTCGAATGGGAGCAGGCTTGCCAGGCAGCCCGCGATGCAGGAATTCGAGTCGCCAACGCGCGACTCGGGCTCGTACTCGATCCGACCGCGGGAGCTCTCAAAAAGATGTTGCTACCCGCGAGATTGATGGGCGGAAAAGTTGGAAGCGGTAAACAGTGGTGGAGTTGGGTCGCTGTCGATGACGTGGTCGGCGCGCTCTACCATGCGATCTGCCGCGAGGAGGTCGAGGGTCCATTCAACGTCACTGCGCCCACGCCCGTGACCGGAACGGAATTCGCAAAGACACTCGGGCGAGTGCTTCGTCGTCCCGCGTTGATTCCCGCACCCGCATTCGGACTTCGAATGGCACTCGGGGAAATGGCCGACGCGCTATTGCTCGCGAGCACACGGGTTCTTCCCAACAAGCTCGCGGAAACGGGTTACCGATTTCGGTTCGAGGACCTCGAGCCGCAGCTGAGGTATTGCCTCGGTCGAGACCGTTTGGAGTCGGCGGAATGAGTCCTCAATGGGTCTTCGTGACGAACCTCGCGGCGACGTGGTACCTCGTCGGCTTGATCTGGATGGTCCAAGTCGTCCACTACAATTTGTTCGATCGAATCGGCGACCAGACCTTCGTCCAGTATGAATCGGATCATACGCGGTTGATCACGCCGATCGTCGGCCCACCGATGTTGCTGGAAATCGGCACCGCCGTGCTGCTGTTAGTGGCGTCCCCGGCCGGCTTTCCCCGTTGGGCGGCGATCGCCGGGTTGGTCACAGTGGCGGCGATTTGGCTGTCGACGTTCTTTATTCAAGTGCCGCTTCACAACCGTTTGATGAGCGGATTTAACGAGGCGGACTATCGCATGCTTGTGGGGACGAATTGGATTCGCACCGTTCTCTGGACGGCGCGAGGTCTGCTGCTGGCGTATTTCGCGGGCCAAATGATGAAATAACGCATTTTCGAATCGTGTTTGTCGCGATTCGTAGGCGTTTTTGGCCCAAGTCTGTTCACATTTGGGAGCGGTGTGCATACTGAGCGGAGGCTCTTCGAGCGAATCCACGCCCCCTCCCCATCGTCTCACGCCATGAAAGCTCCCATCGGACTGTTTGTCTGCATTTTGCTGGCCGCCTCGGCCTTCGTCGCCTCCCCCGCTTCGTCCGCTGAACTGGAGCTCAAAAAGGGTGACCATCTCTGCCTGGTCGGTAATGCTCTCGGCGAAAGGATGCAAACGCAGAACCACTGGGAGGCCTTGCTGCACACTCGGTTCCCGGAGCACGAACTGGTTGTTCGAAACTTGTGCTTCCCAGGTGATGAGCCTTACAACCGAATTCGGTCCAAGAATTTTGGTGAGCCGAAGGACCACCTCACCCACAGTCAAGCATCGGTCATCCTCTACTTTTTTGGCTACAACGAGTCGTTCGCGGGTAAAGAGGGGCTGGCCGCATTCAAGAAGGATCTCACCAAGCTAGTCGCCGAAACCCATGCTGCCGACTTTGGCAAAGGTCGTCCGCGGATCGCGCTGGTTTCCCCCATCGCGTTTGAAGGCAGCGATGATCCGAACCTTTCCGATGGTGTCGCACAAAACGCCAACTTGGAGCTGTACACCGAGGCGATGAAAGAAGTCGCTGACGAGACCGGCGTTGCATTTGCCGATCTGTTCAAGCCGACGCTCGCACTGTTCAACTCCCTCGACAAGCGTCTGACGCTCAACGGATTTCATCTCAACGACGACGGTTACCGCGCCCTCGCGCCGATCCTGGATGCCGCGCTCTTCGGAGGTGATTTGAAGACGCCGGTGAACGAGACCTTGTTGGCTGAAATCGATCAGAAGAACTTTCACTGGTTTCATCGCTACCGCGCCGTCAACGGATTTTCGATCTACGGCGATCGGGGCCTCGCCGGCAACGACGGGACGTACAACAACCGCGACGTGATGGAACGCGAGCGAGCGATTTTGGATGAAATGACGGCGAATCGTGACAAACGAATCTGGGCCGTTGCGGCCGGCAAGCCATTGCCCGACACGGTCGCGGATGACGCCGCAACGTTGCCCTTCATCAATCCAAAAACAAACGTCGGAATCCCCGGCGACAAAAATGCCAAGCAAGGCAAGCTTGGCACGCTCGATTACTTGCCCGCCGCCGAGCAAATCAAGCTGTTCGATCTGGCGGAGGGTTTTGAGATTCAATTGGTCGCTTCGGAAGAGCAGTTTCCCGAACTCTCCAATCCCGTTGCGCTCAACTTCGACAGTCAGGGGCGCCTGTGGGTCGCGACGATGAAGTCGTATCCGCACTGGCAGCCCAAGTCACCGATGGATGACAAGCTGCTGATCTTCGAAGACACCGATGGGGATCACGCCGCGGATGTCTGCAAGGTCTTCGCCGACAATCTGCATCAACCAACTGGTTTCGAACTCGGGCACGGCGGCGCCTACGTCTCGCGCCAGCCCGACATCTGGTTCATGAAAGATACCGATGGTGATGACAAAGCGGACGTGATCAAGCGACAGCTCGTCGGGTTTGACTCCGCAGACTCGCACCACGGGATCGCCGCTTTTGAATGGGGTCCCGGTGGCAACCTGTATTTCCAAGAAGGCACGTTCAAGTTCTCGGCGTTGGAGTCTCCGTATGGCGTGCGACGCTTGGCCGAAGCCGGAATTTGGAAATACAACCCGCTCACCGAACGCATGGACGTGCATTGCTCGTTTGCCTTCGCCAACCCCTGGGGCTACTGCTACGACAAGTGGGGGCAAGACTTTATCGGTGATGCCTCTCCCGGAAATTCGTATTGGGCGGCGCCGATCACCGGCCATGTCGAGTATCCGAATAAGCACCCGGGCGGAAGCCAGCACCGACGGGTCGCAAACTGGACAGGAGGTGATCCGAAGTACAAGCACCCGACCTTTTACAAGAAGCGGATCCGACCGCTCGCGGGATGTTCGATCGTGTCCAGTCGTCACTTCCCCGAAGAGATGCAGGGCAACTTCCTGGTCACCAACGTGATCGGCGAACGGGCGATTCTGAATCACAAGGTGTCGGAGAAAGAAAGCGGCTTCTTGGGCGAGGAAGTTGAGAAACTACTCACCTGCCGCGACGGTAATTTCCGCCCGGTCGATCTTGAATTCGCGCCCGATGGTTCGTTGTACATCGTCGATTGGCACAACGCTTTGATCGGGCACTTGCAGCACAATCTTCGCGAGCCCAATCGGGACCATTCGCACGGTCGAATTTGGCGCGTGACCTACAAGAACAAGCCGCTCCTTCAAGCACCTCAGATTGCCGACGCACCGATCGGTGACTTGCTGGAATTGCTCAAGTCGCCCGAGGACCGAACTCGATATCGCGCACGCCGCGAGTTAGCCGCGCGAAGCAGTGATGACGTGATCGCCGCAACCACCAAGTGGGTCGCCGGCTTGGACAAATCGGATCCGAACTATGAACATCAGCGTCTCGAAGCTCTGTGGATGAATCAAACCCACAATCGAGTGCCCAAGGACCTGTTGAATGACTTGATCGCTTCAAAAGACCACCGTGTTCGCGCGGCATGTGTCCGCCTGGTCTCGCACATGTTGCATGCGGTTGAGGATCACGAAGAAAAGATCGCAAAAGCGATTCA
The DNA here is from genome assembly GCA_039821165.1 of Planctomycetota bacterium. Lineage (GTDB taxonomy): Bacteria > Planctomycetota > Planctomycetia > Pirellulales > Pirellulaceae > Stieleria. Next base: position 5,979 of record JBCBOT010000377.1, read on the forward strand.
CGATGAACACCCGCGTGTTCGGTTGGAAGCCGTGCGTGCGGTTAGTTTCCTGAAGGGGGAGAGTGCGATCGAAACCGCACTCGGTGTGTTGGAACATGACATGGACGAGATGCTTCAGTACACACTCGATGAAACGATGCGGCAATTGGAATTGACGCTCTGAGTCGTCGTCGCCCGACCCCACCTCGAAACGATCAACGATAATGCAACGCCAAATTGCTTGCGCGGCCGCCGTTTTGCTGTCCGCGAGTGCCTTGTTCGCGAAGGACGTGACTCCGCCGAAAATCTTCCTCGACAAACCGGCCAGGATCGTCGCGTACCAGCTCAAGCGGCTGGATGACGATCGGCTATTGCTGGTTCCACGGGCAGACGACGACAAGAAGTACATCCCCGTTTACGAGGCGATTTTGTCGCGTCCAGCAATGGCGTCGGGCGTCCGAGAGGAAGCCGTCACTGCGCTGGCGAAACTCAAAGACACGAGCGCCGCGAAGGAGATCCTGTCGGCGATCGAATCGACCAAATTCGACTCAAACGAGTCGCGCCGCAGCGGACAGGTACTCGGTCGAATGTTGCTACGGCGACCCGCGCCTGAACTCGACGAGCTGAAGAAGGATCTGTCTGGTCTGGCGATGGGCGATATTCCAGCGTCGCGTTCGTTTGCGTTTGCCGCGTTGATTGCAGGAGGCAATCCGAAAGCGGCGGAGGAACTCGCGTCCGACGCGGAGGCGAAAGTCGCGATGCTCAACGCCGTGAGCCTCTTGCCCCGTGCTCCACAGCAAGTCGCGCGTCGCGACTACGTGGTGACAGAGTTCGCATCGGCGACACAACCCGAGGTAAGTGTTGCGGCGATTGCGGCGCTCTCAAAGATTCCCACCGAAGCGGAGGACACCTGCAAGCGTCTGATGCCTCTCCTGGGCGACCCGGCATTGCGTGTCGCCGCTGCCCGCGGGTTGATGAGGCTTCCCGCTGAGGTTATCGAGTCGAACGCCGCCGAGAACGCTGCGGAGATGCTGGTCGCATTCGCGGAGTCGACGGATGCCGCAAAACGGACCACCAATGAATTCGTCGACGTGATGCAGTTGACCGACCGGTTGCTGACCCGCATCGCGCCGGCGAAGGCTAAGACATACCGCGCGCGGTTGCGGGAGATCGTTGTTCGCGTCGTCAAGATCAAGACCGTCGAAGAAGAGATGCGTTATGACGTCCCTTACTTCGCGGTCGAAGCGGGCCGTCCGGTTCAGATTCTGCTCGAGAACCATGACCTGATGCCACACAACCTTGTCGTCGCCACTCCCGGCGCTCTCAAAGGCGTCGCGATGGGAGGTTTGGCGGCGGGGCCCGACGGCACAAACGGGCTTCCTTACGTTCCCGACTCACCGAATGTGATTGCGGCCAGCGACATGATCGCGCCCGATAAGTCGACGCGGATCACGCTGACGGCTCCCACCGAACCCGGTGAATATCCCTATGTCTGCACGTTTCCGCAGCACTGGTATCGCATGTACGGGGTCATGATCGTCGTCGAAGACTTGGACGCTTGGAACCAGAACCCGACCGAACCGGCCAATCCGATCGGCAGCAATCGCAGCTTCGTGCAGAATTGGAAGCTCGATGATTTTGAGGGTGCATTTAGCACCGACCTTCGCGGCCGCTCGCCCGAAATCGGTCAAAAGATCTTCAACGAAGCCTCCTGCGCAGGATGCCACAAGGTCAATGGTGTCGGCGGTGCCGTCGGACCAGAACTTGCCGACATCTACAAGAAGCACAAAGGCGATCACCAAATCGTGCTTCGCGAAATCTTGGAACCGTCGCACACGATCGATGCCAAGTACGCGATGCAGTTAATCTTGACCGTCGAGGGTAA
>JBCBOT010000378.1:0-7807 GCA_039821165.1 Planctomycetota bacterium
GCGACTTCTGCCAAGTGAACCCTATGACGAGTGGTCCACCTCCGGGGCGATTGCCGACGTGGACGGTGACGGTTTGTCGGATGTGTTTATCGTCAATTACTGTTCCGGCCTTGGACCGGTGATCCAATCGTGCGAGGCGACCTGCTCTCCAATGATCTTTCCCGCAGTGGCGGATAGGGTCGTCAAAGGGACGGCGGACGGACGGCTCGAAGAGATGTCGGCGAGTTGGCTCAACGGTTCGACTGCGGGGCGTGGACTGGGACTTGTGGTCGGCAACCTTGACTCTGCGCAAGGAAACGAGGTCTTCGTCGCCAACGACATGACCAGCAATCACTTCTATTCCGCGAGTCGCGAGACGGCCGGTTTTGCGCTAACCGAATCGGCGACGCTTCGCGGTTTGGCGGGTGATGATCGAGGGTTGGCACAGGGATCGATGGGGATCGCGACGGGCGATTTTGATGGCGACCAAGACCTTGATCTTTACGTGACCAACTTTGACGGCGAATACAACACGCTCCACGAGCAGACGAGTGCCGAGATTTGGCAGGATCGAACCGCCGCACTTGGGTTAAGCCGGCCGACGCTCCCGCGAGTCGGATTCGGAACTGAAGCGATCGATCTCGACAATAGTGGTGCATCGGTACTGTTTGTGCTCAATGGCCATGTCGACATCTTTTCGCGGAAGGGCGAGCGGGTGACGTACGCTCAACCAGCCCAAGTCTTTCACCGTGAACCCAAACAGGGCTTTACATCGGTCGATGTGGATTCTCTTGGGGACTACTTTTCGAAACCTCACGTGGGACGATCGTTATGGACCATCGATGCGAACCGCGATGGACGAATCGATCTCGTGGCGACCCATCAAACCGAGCCCGTGGCGTTGCTGATGAACGAGACGACGTCCGACTCGCGATCGTTGAGGGTGGAGTTGGTTGGTACAGAAAGTTCCCGTGACGCGGTGGGGGCTCGAGTCACGGTCACCGATCCGACGGGCCGACACGCGTCCGAATTTCGAGTCGCGGGCGGGGGCTACCAATGCAGCAACGAGTCCATTTTGCATTTTGGACTCGGTCATGCTGCTGAGGGAGCGTTGGAAATCACGGTCGACTGGCCGCGCGGGAACCGAGAGCGGTTTCGACACTCGGGAAAAGAGATGGTGATTGTGGAGGGCCAAGGCTCGCCCGATTCACCGCCTGCCATCGGAATGTTTCGCTCAAAATAGAAAAATTCGCGTAAGAACATCGATTTCAAACTCGCCGCAGAGGTTTAGAGGTGGGACGCTACATCTGTGGCGTGCCCTCATTCCCCCTGCGAGGTATCTATGATTCTCAAAACAGAAAGGAGGCGATCGGGCTTTACGCTCGTCGAACTCCTGGTCGTCATCGCGATCATTGGCATTTTGGTCGGACTACTTCTCCCGGCCGTTCAGGCGGCGCGTGAAGCCGCGCGTCGAATGAGTTGCAGCAACAACTTTCGGCAGATCGGGCTGGCTCTGCACAACTACCACAGTGCCTACAAGCAACTTCCGATTCATGGCGTCGGAACGAGCAGTCCTGGCGGTGCGGCCCCGGCATTCGGTAATGCGGGACCGAACACCAACTGGTGGACCAACCACTCGCATTCCAACTCGTGGCGGTTGAGCGCTCTCGTCGGATTGACGGCGTTCATCGAGCAGCAAAGTGTTTGGGAAACGATTGCGAACCCGAATTCGCGTGACGCATCGGACCCGTCGGTCGTGCTTGATCCGCCGTGGCCGCCGATGGGCCCGGTTCCGACACAGGCCCGATACATTCCCTGGTCGACCGAGATCCCGACGTTCCGATGCCCGAGCGACCCCGGCGTCGGTTTGCCAGCGCTTGGACGCACGAACTACGGCGTCTGCCTTGGCGACTCTTACATGTGGTCGATTCAGGGCATCGTGCAAATGCAAAACGGAGGTGCCGTTCGACCTTCGGGATGGGCACAGAATTCCCAGGCCGCAGATCGTGGGATGTTCGTTCAACACCGCGGCACCAAGTTCCGCGACGTGCTAGATGGCCTTTCCAATACGATTGCGATGGCTGAAATGGCGACCGACCTTGGAGACCAGGACTCACGCACCATCGGCGATGATGAGGCGACGCAGCACCTGACTCAGATCCGTGATAACCCGAGCTTTCTCATCGACCAAGGCTTCTTGGATCCGGAGCGGCCGTTGTATTGGAACACGACCGTCGGAACTGCGGGCGGGCCGTGGGGTGCCGTGCACGGACGAGGATTCCGCTGGGCCGACCATCGTAATGAGATGACCGGTGTCCACACGATTTTGCCGCCCAACAAACCGCTGGGGGCCCAACGATTCACGGGTGGACGAACCATGGCACCGCCATCGAGTCGGCACCAGGGTGGCGTTCATGTCATGATGGGCGATGGCGCGGTCGTGTTCATCACCGACTCGATCGAAGCGGGTGATTCCCGCGCCGGCATGGTTTGGATCAACGGAACCGGGAACCAAGCTCCGGGACGGCCCAGCCCCTACGGCTTGTGGGGTGCACTGGGAACACGTGCCAACAGCGAAGTGATTCAAGAACAGCTGAACCAGTAGACAGGGAGTTCTCAATGATTAGAAAATCGCTCGTCGGGCTTGCACTTCTCTCGATCGCCGCCCTCAGTGGCTGCGCCGAGGAGAAGCCCACGAACACAATGGAAGGTGTCGACAAAGATGAACTGGCAGCCTACGAGGCCATGATCGCCGAAGAGGAACAGCAGATGTCTGGCGAGGACAAGAGCGCGATCGACCAGTAAACACGAGAAACGCTCGTTCATTTCGCAATGCCTCCCGTGACACTGTCGCGGGAGGCGTTTTTCGTGCCGCCATTCTGGCCGCATTGACACCCCTAATGGCAAACGACGGCGACCATCGTGCGTTCGACCAATCGATGATGCACAATGGAGCCCGGCAAATCCCTCCGTTCTTTCATGCGGTCGAACTACATCATGAAACACCTCGTCACAGCTCTCTTGCTCATGTCCGTTTGCGCGACGTGGTCCTCGGCTCAGACGCCTTCCGGCATTCGAGATGCGATCGCCCAAGACTATGACGCGCACCTTTGGCCGCTGTTTGACCATTGGCATCGTCATCCCGAATTGTCGCTCGTCGAAACAAAGACGGCGGCCCGACTCGCAGAGGAATTGCGCGAGGCGGGCTTTAGGGTTCGCGAAGGGGTCGGTGGCACGGGCGTGGTCGCGCTGCTGGAGAACGGGATCGGCCCCATGGTGATGATGCGAGCCGACATGGACGGCCTCCCCGTCAAAGAAGACTCGGGACTCGACAATGCCTCAACGGCCATGCAGAAAAGCCCGATCACCGGACAAATGGTTCCGGTGATGCACGCTTGCGGACACGACGTTCACATTACATCACTGGTCGGAACCGCTCGACGGATGGCCGCGATGAAAGATCAGTGGTCGGGAACATTGATGTTGATCGGTCAACCGGCAGAAGAACGCGTCCTTGGCGCAAAAGCGATGATGCAGGACAACCTTTGGAGCCGCTTCGGGCAGCCTGATATCGCGTTGGCATTTCACGTTTGGTGCGGCGGCGAGGCAGGCAAACTGTCCGTGTCTGAGGGATCACCTTACGCGGGCGCGGACACCGTGGACATCATTGTCCATGGAATCGGCGCTCACGGAGCTTCACCGCACCGCGGGAAAGACCCGATCGTGCTCGCTTCGCAGATTGTGCTCGCGTTGCAAACGCTGGTCTCACGCGAGTTGCCGCCCCGCGACCCCGGCGTGGTTACCGTCGGCTCGTTTCATTCGGGGACCAAGCACAACATCATCTCGGACAAAGCCGTCTTGCAATTGACGGTCCGCAACACCAGCCCCGAAACGCGGGAGCTATTGTTGAACGGAATCAAACGGATCGCTGAAAACCTGGGACGCGCCGCCGGATTGCCCGAGGAGAAACTGCCGGAGGTGATCGTCTCGAAAGATGAGACGTGCCCGCCGACGATGAATGACCCGAAACTCGCCAAGCGGTTGCGGGCCCTTTGGGTCGACGAGATGGGTGAGGACATCATGATGGACGATGCTTTCGTGGCCCAACGTTCCAAAGGCATGGGCGCGGAGGACTTTCCATTTTTCACGACCGATCCACCGATCCGCAGTGTCTACTTCTCGGTCGGTGGAACACCGAGAGCGGACATCGAATCGGAGGAAGCCGGAGGCCCCAAGGTGCCGTCACACCATTCGCCGTTCTTCAAGATTTCACCTGAACCGGCCATCAAAGCCGGTGTCGAAGCCACGGTCGTCGCGTTGCTGGACCTGATGCCAAAGCAATCGGGCGCCGCAGCAGGACAGTAGGACCGTTCCACGGAAAAAGACTTTCATCATCGCCTTGTAGAGAACCATCATGACCTTGCTTCGAAATCTTTGTGTCTTGTTTCTTGTGTGGAGTTTTACAACCTCCACGTCGGCACAGGACGAGACGCTCGCCAAGTTTCGCTCGATGTCTGAATCGGACACGATGGTCATGGTTCCGATGCGCGACGGAGTGCGTTTGGCGACGGACGTCCATCAACCGAAAGGCAACGGGCCGTTTCCCGCCGTGTTGGTCAAGACGCCGTACAACTTCAACAAGCTGGGCGGCTCGACGCTGACGTTCGCCGCCGAGGCGATTGAGCGCGGCTATGCCGTTGTCGTTCAAAATGAACGCGGCCGTTATTACTCCGAGGGCGAGTGGGAAATCCTCGGGAAGCCGCGAACCGACGGCTACGACTCACTCAGTTGGATTGCCGAGCAGGAATGGTGCAACGGAAAAGTGGCGACCTGGGGATGCTCCTCAACCGCAGAGTGGCAAATGGCCTTGGCGGCCCAAGATCATCCGGCTCACGCCGCGATGGTTCCGATGGCAGCTGGGGCCGGAATCGGACGGGTCGGCGAATATTACGAGCAAGGCAACTGGTTCAAAGGCGGTGTGCATCAAACACTCTTCACCGTCTGGTTGTACTCCGTCCAACAGGACACGCGACCACAGTTTCCATCCGGCTTGAGCCAGGAAAAGTTACAACAACTGAGGGCGTCCTACGACCTGGCCGCCGACATGCCGGAAGTCGATTGGACCAAGCACCTGCGAAAGTTACCGGCGATCGACTGGTTGAAAGATGCCGGCGGCAACGACGGCCCCGGAGCCGACTTTATGAAACGCAAACCGAACGACCCGGCTTGGTATCGCGGCGGGCTCTACCACGACAACGAAGGCTTCGGGGTTCCAGCGTTTTGGTTCAACAGTTGGTTTGATGTAAGCCAAGGTCCCAACCTGGCTCTCTACAACCACGTTCGCGACAATGCTGCGGATGCAGCGGTTCGAGACGGCCAATACATGATGATCGCGCCGACGTTGCACTGCGCGTTTTATCGAACGCCGCGCTACAGTGATTACGTCGCTGGTGAGCTGAATGTTGGTAACGCGTGGCACGACTACTGGGAAACGATCTTTCGTTTCCTGGATCACTACGTCAAAGGTGACGACAACGGGTTCGAGGCCGAGACGCCACGGGTTCGCTTCTACACGATGGGACGTAACGAGTGGGTCGATGCCGAGAATTGGCCGCCCGCTGACGTGGTGATGACGCCGATGTATCTCGGGAGCGGCGGGAGCGCGAACAGTCTGTTCGGTGACGGCAAGCTTTCAAAACAACCCCCGACCGATGCACCGTCGGACAGCTTCACCTACGACCCGATGAATCCGGTGCCTTCGCTCGGCGGTGGCGTCTGCTGCAATCGCGGGGCATCACTCGGAGGCAGCTACGATCAACGTGGCATCGAAGCCCGCGCGGATGTCCTGGTTTTCACCTCGGAACCATTGACCGAAGCGATCGATGTGACCGGCTATGTCCGCGCGAAGCTTTTCGTTTCGTCCGATGCCAAGGACACCGACTTCACCGTCAAACTCTGCGACGTGTATCCCGACGGCAGCTCTTGGAATGTCGACGATACGATTTTGCGAGCCCGTTACCGAGAAGGCTTCGACAAGGAGGTCTTCATGAAGGAGGGCGATGTCTACGAACTCAATCCGACGGCGATGTCGACGAGCTACGAATTTCAAGCGGGGCATCGTATTCGTGTTGAAATCTCGTCGAGCAAGTTTCCCCAGTACATGCGCAATCTCAACACGGGCGGCAATAATTTCGATGAAACGGAGGGTGTGGTCGCGCGCAACACGCTGCATCACTCGAAGAAGTACCCTTCGCAAATCATACTGCCAATACGAGGCCACTAGCGCTTCGTTCCAATTTCGTTTCCGGGTTGACGCACCAGAAGGCTTGCGCCCGTACCGCTAAAAGTGTTCCCGAAACGGCGTGAGCCGTCATGTGACACCCTAATGTGCAGTCGGCGCAAAGCACTCGGTCATCCCGTCAGATACCAGCAGACCGCCGCCGCGGTCACAATCGCCACGCCGGGCAAGGCGAGCCTTTGGCCCCACTTTCCCGTCAATTCAATCTCAAAGGGACCGAGGTCGTGCCCATCGATCGACAGTCTCCCGTGACACGTGTCAGACTCTTCGCGATAAGGCAGCGAAAGAACTCCGTCGACCTGGCGACCGTCGTGGCGGAATGTCCAGTGATACTCCATCCCATCGACCGTTGGATACGGAGACGTTTCGACCGGCGACGTGTCGTCAATGGTCACGAAAAACCGCTCGTTCAGCCACAGCTTCTTCGCATTCCACGAGCCCCGCACCGTCACCATGCGTCCGCACCACATGTGAGAAGAAGACGCCGGGTCCCAATCCAGATCGGATACGGAGTAGGGGTTCGTGCCCATTAGTTCATGCGAACGGCGCGAGCAAAACCGAATGGGCCGTCAAAGAACCGCCAGACAAGAATGACGACCGAGATATCAAACAACTCTTTGCCAGCCTGATCCTCGAGGTACCGCGCGTCGATGCCTTTCTCGGAGAGTCGCTTCCAGTTGAAGAGATCGCGCGGCGGTGCATCGAGCAGCTTCTTCAAATTCAAACCTTTTCCTGACGGCACCTTTGGGGCGATCCACCTCACAACACTGTTCGGAAGCAACCGATCTCCCGTCATCAATCCTTCCAGGTTCTTCATCATGGTCAGCCACGCATCAATCTGACCATCGCTCATTGGCAGATTCAGTTGGTCGGTCTGTTTCGGATGGGGCAACCACTCGAAGTCGTCATCCGTTTCACTGCGGATGAAGTCCCAGGTCTCCGCATTCAGTCCGCCGACAGCTGCAAGATGGCGGCGCATGCGTCCCAATCGCTGCGGATCCTGCACGGTGAGGTATTCGTACCAATTTGGCTGCGGCTCGCCTGAGGTAAGGGTTTTCGGAAACACCTCGTCGACGCGTTCACTAAATCCGTCCTCACAATCGATCGCGTTGTACCCTTCCACCATCGCACAGAGCAGATGGCAGTAAGCTCGCAACCACGCCACGTCGCCACGGTCAAAGTGTATCTCGAGATCCTGGTTTGCCTTGGGAAGTCGCGTATTCATCGACGCTAACAGATCGGACAGGTTCGTTTTTCGCTCACCCGTGCGGGTGAAGTCGAACGCGAGTTTGCCGAGTTTGAGATTCAGTTTGACGCCTTCGTCGGTGATCTCGGCGAGCGTGGCTTCGGAGCGACGAAGTCCCGTCGCGAACTCGTCCAGGACGCGGCCGAATTCGCGATAGCTGATTTCGGCAGGATCGTCGTTCTTGGGGACGGGAAGCCGGAGAAACGGTTGCTGGGATGCTCCGGAAACCGCGCCGTATTCATAGAGAGCTTGTCCGAGACGTTCGACGGCCCCAAAAAACTGAA
>JBCBOT010000379.1:0-7783 GCA_039821165.1 Planctomycetota bacterium
ATTGTTATGTGCCGCTTTGGCGTAGTCGACTTTGCAGCGAGCGAGGCCGTCGATGGCCGCATGATTCTCGGCCCAAAGCCCGATGGCCTGCTCAAAGCCGTGGGTCGCACGCGAATACGATTCGTAGGATGCCGTCTGCATCGCTTGCTCGTACTGGGTCGCCGCTGTGGCAGCCAATGCAATGCTTTCTGAGTGGGCGCGATAGTCACGAATCGCTTCTTGAAACTCCTTGACCGACTCGAACCTCTCGTTCGGATCGGTCTCCATCGCCCGCATTGCGATGTCCAGCAACTCGCCCTCATGCTCGGGCAGCGCTGGCTGAATCTCGTTGTTCGCACAGGCGCGAACGCAAAGACTGACGTTCTCCGCCTTGTGCGGTGCCTCGCCGGTGACGATGTAAAACAACGTCGCTCCGAGCAAATACACATCGCTGCACGGCCCGATCGCCTCAATCGGTCCCTTCGCCATCTCGGGTGCCATGAAGGCGGGTGTGCCGCCCAAACCCGATGATGCGGAGATCGATTCTTTCTTCTCAAAGTCCGGCTGAGCGAGCGCGAGGCCCCAATCCATCACCAGGACTTCACCAAAGTTCCCGAGCATCACGTTCTCGGGTTTGATGTCTCGGTGAACGACGCCACGCGTGTGAGCAAACGCGATCGCGTCACAGACCTTTAGCAAGATCTCGAGGTTCTCATCTCGCGTCTTCTCGTGAACGGTCTTCGACCATGGTTCTCCCACCACACGCTTCATGGCGTAGAAAAGCGTGTCATCCGAAGCCACCGCGATATCGTGGATCGGCACGATGTTGGGGTGATCCAGATCGCTGGTCACAACGGCTTCGGAAAGGAACTGTTGCCTTCGATCGTGCTCGACCGTTTCGAGTCGCCCGGAATCGCGGAGCTTCTCGCGTTTCGCTTTCGGAAGCGGCTTGATCACCTTGACCGCAATCACACGATCGAGCGAAGTCTGCTTGGCCACATAGACGTTGCCCATCCCGCCACGGCCCAGAAGCCGGATGAGCCGATAGTCTGAGGTCGCTTCGGCATCACGTGTGGGTGCCGCCAGATCGCGCTCCCGAATCTGCAACTTCGTTTCGGAGATCGATCGCTCGATCGCGGGCTTGAGTCGAGTCTGTTCGCCCTCGTTCGCCTGACTCGCGCCCTGAGCGACAGACCCCCAAAACGCCATGTCCTCCTTGCTCAGCTCGCGCGGGTTGATCGTCTGAGACAGATTGGAACTCTGCATCACCGAAGGCCGGTCGGCGCGCGGCTCGTCCGTCTCTGCCGAAGGACGGAGTTCTACCGACCCCAAATCAATGGTCGCTTCGATGTTCGGAATCGTCGCGTCCTTTCCTTCCGTCGGTTCGGCCCCGATTCCAAAGGGCTGAGAGACACCGGTATCCGCCACCGACAAATCGAGCGTGTTCTCAATCGACGCCTTCGTGCCCTCAGGATCATCCTCCATCCTCTCGAGGGCCTCTTCTTCCGCGGCAGAAAGAGAAATCGTTTGCTCCAAGTTGTCGAGCAACTCTTCCGACGGAATCTCTAGCGGCGCAGCGTCAGACTTCGTTGATTCTTCGTCTTCAGGCAGGTTCGATGCGTTATCAGCCATCGGCGTTTCCTCCAAGATCGGAGTTCACTGTTTGCTCAGGCGGCGGCCCCAATTCGCTCAGTTTGTTCAGCAGCCTTGAACGAAAACGTTCGCTCGGCGAAAAGGCACGCTTGATTGTCACTTCGTCGAGGGGCGGCGGCACGGGATTTAACGATTGTTCGTCGACACGAGGCTTCGGTAGTTCCAAAGGATCATTCGGCTCCGCCTCTTCGCTTTCCATCGGACTTAGACGGAGCGCCCCGCCTTCAAGATTCTCGACCGGAACGATCGGTTTTCCGTCACGCAGTTCGACGCTCAGAATCGATCTCACGTTCCCATCACCAAGCACATATTCTATCTCGTACCGACCGTCCGGAAGCTCTTCGAATAGTTGTTTGAGTTTGTCGCCGCTGACGATGTCATCCGGGAGCCGGGTCGGTTGGATCAGATCTTCACCGAACGGGTCGGGCGATCGGACGCGAATCTGGAAATACTCATCGCGGCTCGTCGAACCCGAAATGACCGAAGCCACGGTTTCGACGCTTCCCCCGAGAACGGTAAACGTCTGCTCGACCGGCACGACGATGGGCTCGACCTCGATGGTGGGAATCACATCCCGAACGGGAAAAAAGGCAACGGGAATTGAAAGGTTCGGAATGATAAAGCTGGCGACGCCGTTCTCCAGAATCGGAACACGCGACGACTCGAACGTTGCGGGGTTATCCGTGGAAGAGATCAACTCACCTTCGACCAACTGAGCACCGCTTTCACCTTGCTCCACAGACTGTCCTCGGACAATGATCGACTCATGGTGCCGCACCGCGAAGCGAACTTCCAGCGGTGCGGTTTCCGACGTCCGCCCGTTGAGTCGACTCTCAAGTATCTCGACTTCGCGATACAGATGACTCACCGCGAGCGGCGGCGCGTCGCCGCTCAATCCATCGATCTGCTGGAAACGCCCCGATTCGGCGCCCCAATCGATGTTGACCGTCAAACCTCGCTCGCCTTCATTGCCGATGTCGATCGTCAGTATCCCGACCGCGTCATTGATCATCGCCTGCTCAAGGCGGTTCGTTCGCACGGTGTTGAAGTCGTAAAACGCCGTGTCGGTCACCCCGGCTTCCGGGCGAGGCGCGAAGATCCGAGCCACGCCGACCGCGTCTCCGGTTTCGATTTGAATGTTGTCGCCGAAAACGATCGAAGGCGATTCGAGCAACACCGCGCCGATCGATATTTGTTCCGCATAGAGTTGAACAGAGTCGTCCATCTCGATGGACGTCCCCGCCGTCAGTTCGATTCGGCCACGCGAACCATTGGCCGCGATCTCGACATCGTCACGAAGCGAAACACCATCCGCGATCGCTCCGGCATCGCGGATCACGATCGTCTCGCCTGCATCGACGAACAATTGTCCGTTGCCGAGTGTCACTACTTCCGTGTCGTCGAGCCGGTCCGACGCAGCAAGCTCGATCCGGTCTGCCTCATTGATACGCACATCCCCAGCGAACGCTCCTAACACCCTCAGCTCGAGCTGCTCGACATTGGTTTGCAACCGAATCGAGTCGCCTCGATCCGAATTTTGATTCGCCGCGGTGATGCTCAAATCATCCGCGATCAGCATTGACGCCGGACGGACGGCCAACACGTCATCGCCGCTGTTGAGGGTGACATCGGACACACCCTCAGCCACGACGAGATCAATCATCAGATCGCTCACGGCATCAAGCGTGGTCAACATGATATCTCGGTGGTCGTCGCCATCGATCTGCGATTCATTGTTCGATCGGACGCTGGTCGCCACCAAATCCCCGGACGACGTCACCTCAATCAAACCGTCGTGCGCTAGGACGTCCACTAACTCGATGTCGGTCGCCTCGGATAAACGTAGCGCGCCCAAGCCACTAACAAGAGCTTCCAATCGATCGACCTGACTCTCCATCGGATCTTGCGCACCGATTCCATCTTGTGACACCAAACGGAGAAGGCCTTGATCGGCGACGAAATCAAGATGTTGATCCCCGTTGTCCAAGATCTGGCCGTTCACCGAAACCAGTGTGATGGCGTTACCGGTGCTATCGGACTCAATCGATGAAACGGAGATGTCGCCGGCGGCTGTGAGCAAGGCCGTCCCCCGTCCGGCATCGAGTACCGATCCGTCTTCGAGGCGTATTTCGCCCACCGTCGTCGACTGTCTCAAACCGGCTTCGAGCGTGATCGGACCGACCACGGATTCGATAAAGCTGGTCGACTCGAAACGGAGGTTACCCATCGCATGGAGATCGATCGCCCCCGCGTTGCTGAGAATCCCGCCCTGAATCACGATATCATGCTCACCCGTTTCATTGCTCAAGCGAAGCACGCCGGCGGAACCGACTTCGATCGCATCCGCAACGTTGAGGACCACGATTTCAGCGTCCTCACTCGTCACGATCACGTCGCCATTCGCGTTGGCGACACGCTCAAGTAGCAAGCGGTCCGTTCCCGTGTGCTGAAGCAACACCTGCGACTGATTCCGTCCCCCAGTATCAGCGTGGACCGTCAACTCGCGGTCTGCCTGAAGGTCCAAGCGAATCGAGCCCGTGTCGGAAGCCGCGATCAGGCTTGACGCTCCAGTGAGAGTCAGCGTTTGCGTCGCACCGATCCCAGTCGTGGCGTTGAGTTCGATGCGATCACCCACGAGGTCTGCAACCTCGTCGCTTGAGACATCGTCGATGGTTCTCGCGGTGATTCCGATCGTTCCCGCGCCGGCGTCGATTCGATCGATCGGAATCCGACCAACCACCGAATTGTTCAAACTCTGAAGGAAGATCGAACCATTGGTGCCACTCGTTGTTGCGGAGATCCGCCCAGACGGTGCGACCAAAATCGGTGCCGTCGCCGTCCCGATCAGACTCGGCATGATCGCGATGGCCGTCCCCGCGAGATCGACGCCTGAAACGAAATCAATTTCGTTTGCCGTGACGTTGACATCAAAACCGGCCACCGACGAAATTCCATCCGTAGCGGCAATAAGAACCTCGGAAGGCGATTCGATACTTTCGAGGGCGGCCGATCCGACGACTCGAGCCTCGAACGTCCCTTCGACGTTCGCTGAGATTGCCAAGTCTCCATCTGAATCCACCAACACCACGTCTTGGGCATCGCGCACATCAACCCGGAGAAAGCGATTTCCGACATGATCCAAGGTTAACGACCCGCCCGAATGCGCGATGAGCTCGTCGGCGACGATCGATGTCGATTCGGCCTGGGTGACGTCGTCGATCGATTGCGAAAGCGAAGGGCCAAGCGAGACGCGTCCTGAAGGCGCGACGATCTCTCCAATCACGTACTCGCCACCGCTCAAGAGAATCGCGTCACCAACCGCTGAACTGCGTAGGACCGCATCCGTAAGGTCACTGAGCAGCGCCTGGGATGCGACTTCGATTTGGCCTTCGTGAACTTCTAACGTGCCGGTGATCTCTAATTCATCGACGGCGATCACCGAAAGGGTTCCGCCGCTTAGCAGTTCGAGGTCCCCATCGATCAACACCCGTTCCGCAGACAGCATCATTCCTTGCCCTGTGCCGGCGATTCCCAACTGAGCATCGGTTTGCCACACGAGACTGTCATCGCCGGTGTCACCTGACAGTGACGTAACGACGTTGAATGAATCGTCCAAGCTTCGAATCAGCAGGTCGTCGTCGCCCGCCCGCGCCGAGATCGAGAGGGATTCCTCTGGGTTTTCGATCACGAATCGATGCGACAGCCCCTCGGAATCAAGACTCAATTCCGTCGTGCCGTTGACGACGCCGCCATCGACAATGAGCATGTCGTTTTGGTTCGTCCCCAAAAATTCACCGGTGTCACTGGTAAGTTCCCAAAGCACCTCTGCGACGCCTGAGAGTGAGATGTCATAGTCGGGCAAACTCGTGGGCGATGCCTTCAGACGCAGCACATCAGCACTCACAAACTCGACGCGGAGCGTATCGGCCTGGTCATCGGTTGCGCGATCGGAATCAAAGAAGGTTGCCGTGCCTTGATTCCCATTGGGCGACACCTGAAACAACAGATTCACATCGTAGGGTAACGCCGAATCGGAGAACCCGTCCACATCGACGAATAATTCCGATGTCGCCGAGGCGCCGCGCACCGTAACGAAATTTCCATTGATCGCGTTGAGCGGTCGAATCGTCGGAATCGCTTGCTGCGCGTCCGAAAGTGTATCGCCTTGTTGAATGTGTAAGTTCGAATCAACACGTGTGATCAGGGTGGCCTCCGCGGATCCACTTTGCACATGGCTCCCCGCGGTGACGATGGCCACGTCATTACCGTCACCGCCCGAATAGGTAATGAATGCCGGCGTGTCTGTCCCCAAGCCGAAATTGGCGAAGAGCAGGTCGCCTTCTTCTAAAACCCGAGGTGTCGCGAGTGCATTGCCGTCGACATCGAACATGGCAGTCAACCGGCCCGCAACAGATTGGTTCGACTCGTTTTGCAAGATCAGGAAATCACGTCCGCGGGGAAGGACGGCGAGCTGATCAAACTCCACCTTCGCACCCGCGAGATTGACGGGACCATTGAGTACGATCGCCGTGTCCACAGTGACGCCTTCCACCGAACCGTTAACATCAAACTGCAGTGTTGCGTCCGAATCAACGTCGAGGGTGGCGATTCGAAGCGCACCTTCGCGATCAAGCGGAAACGGCGCTGCCGGTGCAAGCGTTCCACCGATCAGGACCGCTCTCCCTTCAAGCGCTCCCGAACCTGAGAGCGTTCCGTCCTGGAGGACGTCCACGTCAACACTCGCGCCGAGCCGGCCATCGACTCGAAGAACGCCGGCATTCACCGATAGATCCGTCTGGATATCGCTATCACCTGACAACACCCATTCCCCGTCGCCAAGCTTTTCAATCGCTGTCTGGAGAGTTGAGTCGACGAGTGCCCCTTCCACGACAGCGGAGGCTCCGGCTCCCACAGTCACCGAACCATCGAAACGAACCTCGGTGGAGTCGAGCGTCACGAGTCCTTCAAACTCCACGTCCGACGAAAAAATGATTCGTTGTGAGGCATCGATTTCAGCATCTGACACCACCATGCGACTGGCGGAAAAGGATGCCGAGCCAACGCGTATGTCGTCCGTGACGGAGACATCATCCGCAGCAATCGAAAGTTCATCAACGAATGAATGGACGTTTCCGAGTTGCACCTCGGAGCCCGCTCCCATTGCGATCTCCAGGTCGAATCCACCGGCGGCAGCAACGAGACTCGCGTCCGCTAAATCCACCACGCCCGCTAGCCCGCTCACTCGAAGCGATCCCTCCAGGGCCAAGGTTCCATCGACGCCCAGCGTTCCTTCTCCAAGATCGATCTCAGTGAGCGCATTGTTCACGCCGACGGTAACGTCGCCGACCAATTCAATGTCACGATCAACCAGATTGACCATTGCCCCCACGGGGCGAATCAGAATCGACTCGGCATTGATCTGAATCTGCGAGTTGACTGCCGGTGCAACATCTGCAGTCATCTCGAGCTCAACATGATCGTCTCCACCACCGTCAACAACGCTCAAGCCGAGTGGTCGCGGAAGTTGAACACGAAGCGAATCATCACCGTCGCCGAGGTCCACGTTGATTCGGCCACCTCCGATATCCGCGATCGGAAGCGGGTCCGTCTGCGCCCCGTTTGCGCCCGTGGTATGACCCGCAATAGGAATCGGATTCCCAGTCGCGTCGACCAACTGAATGGCGTTCCCGTTGTCGACAACCTGAATCTCTACGTGGTCATCGGCAGCATCACCGAAAATTGAAAGCCCGGCCATCGCCGAAAGCTCTGCCGTGGCATTGAGAACGATCCGAGGTTCGAGCGTTCCGACGCGGGGTTCGAACGCTTGTTCCGCAGGCTCGGTCCCCCGGCTGCGAATTCCTTGAGTCCAGCGAAGGATTGCACGTCGCAGCGACCGTGACCAACCGCTGGCGGAATCTCGTCGGCACGACTGCCTCTCGGTGCGTTGTTCGATCATCGTCTTCGAGTTGGAAAGAGAGCGACCTGTCTCTTTCCGATCGGAAATGGACAACCCTCAGCTTGATGGCAAGCCGTCATCGACATGCAATGCGACACATCGCGGCGCGGAAGATGCGGGGAAAAGAGAAAACTTTCCGGTCGAATCGATTTTGTCAGCGCACGGATAACAGTTTTCGCCGATACATCCGATGAC
>JBCBOT010000380.1:0-7783 GCA_039821165.1 Planctomycetota bacterium
CAAAAGAAGATTTTTCAGAGCCAGGCTGAAAATCAAATGTGCGCAACTTGACGGACACTACCTATGAAAGAACTCGCTGCTCGGGTTTAAACATTTAAACGCGCTTGGAACAAGCCATGGAGGCAGTGGCTGAAGTGACTTTCGTTACACGAAAACGTTCGGCGGCTGCTACGTTGTTGAAGCACAAACCATCGAAGCCGAAGTCTGGATGCTTCCGTCCGCCGCAACGCCCAACCGAGTCAACGTCTCATGCACACAAACACAGCCAGCAAGAGACAAGCCGACCCACCGGTACGCCTCGAATCAGCGACCAGGAAACGTCGAAAACGTCAATTCATAGTCGCTTGACTGAGGTCTAGATGCGTCTCTAACTCGCCCGATTGAGCTCGTCGATTTGCGAGTTTAGCGTGAGCCAGTCGTAGACGTAACCGACTCCAAACAGGCCGCCCGTCAGTAAAAAGATCACCCCGGTGATTATCTTTCCCATGTAGAGCCGGTGGATTCCGAAGGGTCCAAGGAAAACGTGCAGCAACCAGATGAGGGTGTAGTCGTTTTGGCCTGTGCGAAAACGCTTTTGTGACTCCTCGCACATTGATGGAATCAGAAACAGGTCCACGACCCAACCAACCAGCAGAAGCCCACCGGTGAAGAACCAGATTGCCCCCGTCACCGGTTTGCCCAGGTAGAACCGATGGGCCCCAAAAACACCGAGCAACCAAAATAGATACGCAAACGGGACCGGATGCGTCGGAATCTGATGGGGCGCGACTTGAACGTGCGGTGCGCCGTAGGCTTGAGCGGTCATCTGAATTCCTCGAGTGTTCACGATCTCACATTCGTGCGGAAACGCGTGACCTTGGCGACCTCTTTCGAGAATCAAATCGAGCTACATTAGCACGTCGTTCACCGGCGTTAACGGCTTGGGCACGTCGGTTTCCCCGAGCATCTGCCGAAGGTCGATTTCAATGGTTCGGCAAAGCGCCGTCATGGGAACATCGGTGACAAAGTTCTCGAACGGATCTTCGCTCGCATCGCCGATCGATTCCATCGTGTAAAAGATCCACGAGATGACGCTCGACAGGGGGACAGTCAGCCAAATCAGCGAATATTCCGAACCTCCCAGTTCCCGCAAGATTCCGAACGGCAGCAGCGCAACGAAAATGTACGTGAACACAAGACTAAAATAGGCATACTGACGTGGGAAAGGTGTGTTCTTGATCCGTTCGCACTTGCCTTGCAGTGTGTACATCTCGGTCACCAGTTCGGCCAAAGCGATCTGCCGAAACTCGGTGAGCAGTTTCGATTCATCGCTGAGTCGACGTAAATGCTCACCTTGCAATCGCATGATCTGCGTTGCCGAGTTGACTCGCTGACAAACGACCTTCAGCTCCTGTTCCGGCAAGAACTCGGCCAGAGTACTACGCATCGCATCGATGTCGGTCTCCTGCATGTAGGCACGCGCGGCGCCTGTCGGCTCAAATCCGAACGGGGTCTTTCGCCGGAGCTGAAAACGCAGCGCGTGCATCCACGCCAACTGCCGATAGATCAAGCGACGCCGCTCCGCCGAAACAAACTCGTCGCCGACGGATACGTCGCTGTGGTCGGCCGACACGAACGTCAGACAGTGATTCGCGAAACTTCGACTCGCGTTGACGATCCCGCCCCAGATCTTGCGGGCTTCCCAGTATCGATCATAGGCCTGATTGTTTTTAAAGCCGATGTAGAACGCCACCGCGACGCCAATCGTGCTCAGCGGTGCGATGGGGAGGCTGATGTCGACGCCCGAGGGCAGCAACCACAAGTAGGCGGAGGTGACGATTGCACTCCAAGCTGAGAAAAGCAGGAACCTTTGCCAGGACAGTCGAAGAACAACCGGGAATCGAATGTTGCGGCGTGTATACATTCGGCGGAACGTCCCCAGCGGGTACAAAACGCATGGCCCCACGACGAGGTCCAAATCGGTAGCGTACCGGCAGAACGCTTCTGCTACGATAGACGGGTCATGACAGAGGAGTGGAGCGACCGGTGAGGGATTCAATGAGTGGATTACCGCGAACAGTTTCGTTCGTCATCCCGACGATGGATGAGCAGGAGACGGTGCGGACCCTCGTCGAGAAAATCGCGGAGGTTTGCGAGGAACTCGGCTTGGAGTTCGACGTGATCTTCATCGATGACGGCTCGGCGGATCAAACTTGGACTCGAATCGTGGACGTGGCGGAAGACTATCCACAGGTCCGCGGCATTCGATTCCGGCGCAATTTTGGCAAAGCAGCGGCGCTTTCCGCTGGTTTCGCCGAAGCGACGGGCGACGTTGTTTTCACGATGGACGCGGACCTGCAAGACGATCCCGTCGAGATTCCAGCGTTCTTAGAGAAGCTCGAGGAAGGCTACGATGTCGTCAGTGGATGGAAGCAAAAACGCAAAGACGCACTCGACAAGACGCTGCCGAGCAAGGTTTTCAATCGGTTGGTCAGCCGACTGACGGGCGTCCGGCTCAATGACCACAACTGCGGCTTCAAAGCCTACCGCCAGGCCGTCACCAAGGACGTGGTCCTTTACGGGGAACGGCATCGCTTCGTGCCCGTGCTCGCCGCGGCTCGCGGTTGGCGGATCGGCGAAGTGCCGGTCGTGCACCATGCCCGAGAATTCGGACGCTCGAAATATGGGTTTGAGCGATTAGCAAAAGGTTTTCTCGACCTGCTGAGCGTTTTCTTTCTAACGCATTTTGGCCGTCGCCCCTTTCACCTGGTCGGTGCGATTGGACTACTGTGTTTTCTCACCGGCGGTGCGGGCATGGTGTATTTGACGGTGCGAAAAACACTGCCCTACATTTTTGAAATGGAAGAGTTTTTGCTGCACAAGTCGGCCCTGTTTTACTACTGCATCACCGCGCTGCTGCTCGGAGCCCAGTTGTTCTTGGCTGGCTTGATCGCAGAATTGATCGTTTCACTTTCCGATCAAGCTCGACGGCCCTACAACGTGGCCGAACGGACCGATACAGCTGAGACCCGCTACGAAGTCGAGACAGTGTGATGCAACAGGGCGAAGGCTCGTCATCCGTTTGGGGCATTTACGCATTGTTGATCGTTGTCGCCCTTGGAGTGGTGACCGGACGCATCGCAAACGTTTCGAGCAAAGAGGGCGACACACCGTTTTTGAGTGCCAATGATCGATCGCGCTGGTGCACCATCGCGGCCCTGGTTGAAAACGGCACCTACTCAATCGATCCCTTCCTGGAGATACAGGGAGCCAAAGCCAATCGTCGACCCTGGGGCACGATCGACCTTGTGCGTCACCAAGGCACCGACGGTGAACTCCATTACTACAGCAGCAAGCCTCCGCTCCTGCCGACCATGATTGCCGGGGTCTATTGGACGGTGTCGCGAACCATGGGAATGTGGCTCTCGGATCACCCGATGTATCTCGGCAGGATCATCCTCTGGCTCGTTAACGTTCCAACGCTCGCGCTCTTTTACATTTGCACACTCAGCGCGATAGACCGTGTTGTACTCGATCGATGGGCCCGCTGTGCGCTCGGGGCGGCGACCTGTTTCGGCACGATGCTGATCCCGTTTGCGATCTCGCTCAACAATCACCTGCCCGCCGCGGCAGCGGGTGCGGTGGTCCTTGCGATCTACATTCGTTCGCTCGCCAAACCCGCGGGTCAAGGCTGGTGGCTACTCGCGGGGCTGGCCGGCGGTTTCCTGGCCGCCAATGAACTTCCGGCACTTTCGATGACAGTGGGTTGGGCCGGCATCTTGCTCCTCACTCAGAGTCGCGCATTGATCGGTTACTGCGTCGGCGTCGCGATCGTGGCCGCTGCATTTTTCGGAACCAACTGGATCGCCCACGAGAGCTTTCGCCCTCCGTACGCGCATCGTGGTGACGGTGACTTCATTGCCAAAATCGAAGCGCCTACCGACGACGCGCTCAAAACCGCTCTGATCGACGCATCCATCGCGACTGAAAACTCCAAAATCGTCGTCGAAGGCTCGCGTGTTGAGACGCGGAAACGAATCGTCATTGACGAACACACGCTCGTGGGATTGGTGGAATCGCCGAGCGGTGGCTTTGATCTCGTCGGCTGGGACGACTGGTACGATTACCCCAACAGCTACTGGGTCGACGGACGACGACGCGGCGTCGATCTCGGTGAACCGTCGCGGTCGAACTACCTTTTCCACATGACGGTCGGCCACTACGGAATTTTTTCGCTCACCCCGTTCTGGATTCTGGCCCCGATCGGATTTCTGTTCGGCGTGCTCACCGGGCCACTGAAACAACGCGTCGTCATACTCTGCTTCGCCGGGGCGACACTGGTTTGTGCCGCGTTCTACGTGATGCGCCCTGAAATCGACCGGAACTACGGCGGCGTAAGCATTTGCTTTCGCTGGATGCTCTGGTTTGCCCCGCTTTGGCTCTTTGCCGCGGCACGGCCAACGGAATGGCTCTCTCGGTTCGCCTGGGGACGTTGGCTGCTGTCGCTATTGATAGCAACCAGCACTGCCTCCATGGCCGTCTCTTTGACAAGTCCGTGGCAATCGCCTTGGCTCTATCGCTTGGCACAGTTTTTGGGCTGGTTGGAGCCGTGAAACTGGAGGTACTATCCACCAGTCCCTGAACACTGCATTGCTCCACGGGTGATTCGTTGAACGGCAAGGAAGCCGACTCGAAATCGAAGACTTCGTCGGGATCGACGTCCCGATGGATGGCGTTTGCGCTGATCGTTTCGGCGATCATTTTTACGGTCCAGTTCATCGTTCCTCAGACCGTCGGCGAGCAGATTCGCCGCCATGTCGAGACGGTGCTACGGGAACACTATCCCGACTACCGCGTTTCCATCGGACGCGGACGTTTTGACCCCAAGGTCGGCCTTATTTTCGAGGGGATCACGTTCCAACAGCCCGACACGAGCGCGGAAGCGTCGGGGATGTTTGGGCGTCCATTTCGTGACGTACTGGAAGTGCGTCAGGTCGTGATCGCTACGAGCACGAAGTTGGAGCGATTACTCGACAAGGAAATGCCCCTCGTCCCCGAGCGAATCATCGTCTCGGGCATCAAAGCGGAAGTGGACGTCGATTCCAACGGCAAAGTCTCGCTCAGCCAACTGTGGCCGCTCCCGGAGTTCGGCGACTCAAAGGAGCCCTGTCCGAGAATCGAGATTCGCGATGCGACAATCGCGGTGACCGAGTCGACTCAAGAGAAACCGTTTGAGTTCTCGATCGACGAAGCCGTGGTCCTCACGCGGACGACTTCTCCGACGGCATCCGCCCAACCGCCGTCGACGACGATCGCGGCCACAGCGGGATGCTCGTTTGCGGACGAGATTCGCCTTCACCTGGAACACGCTTCCGATCGAATCAACTTCCGCGCGCGTTTTAGCGGCGCAGAGTATTCCCAGGATGTGTTGAAACGCATTCCCGCTCAATTCCGTGCGCTCGCCGATGGAATGGGCGATCTTGAGTTGTCATTCGATCTCGGTATCGATGTCACGGTTGGTCCCGATCAACCGATCGAGTTTGCCGCCAAGGCGGAGATCAAGGACGGTCGATTTCGCCACCCTCAGTCGTCGATTCCGCTCAAGGATATCCGCGGCTTGTTGGTGTGCGACACCGCCGGCCTCGACGTCAAATCGCTCGACGCGACTTGGGGCGAAGCACGACTGGCGATGAGAAGCAATCGTCCGGCGACCTATTCTTGGCCCGCGAATGCTTCCTTTGTCTTCTCGGCAAACAACGTCTTGCTGGATCAGCGTCTCGAGGAAGTGATTCCGCCCGAGCTGCGGCAGGTTTGGAACAAGTTTGAGCCACGGGGCATGATCGACGTCACCGATGGGACACTTGACGTGATCGGCGGCAAACTCGATGTGGGTTGCGACGTTACCTGCAAAGGCGTAGACATCAGTTTTGAACGCTTTCCCTACCCCGTGCAAAGCATGGCCGGGAAAATCGAGATTCGCAACAAGCGGGTGCGTAGCCAACGGATGAGCGGATGGATCGGCGGTCGTCTAATGAATTGCATGTTCGACATGCCTTCGAAAGTCGACCCGCGGGCCGAAAAATACTTTTCGGTGACCGTGGATGGTCCGATCGCGATCAACAATGAACTGCTCTCCGCGCTCACACCACGCGGTGAACCGATCACGCCCGTGGAGAGCTTCATGCGGTCGCTCCGTCCGCTGGGCGCGGTGCACCTTGAGAACGCGACATTTCGCACGGACCGCGAAGGCATGCGCCATCAAACCGCCCAGTTCACTGTGAGCGACGGATCGCTTCGGTTCGAGAAATTTCCGTATCCGCTTTACAACGTGGCGGGCCGGGTGCAGATCGAAGACGACACTGTGACGCTCTCACAGTTTTTGGGCTCCAACGCCAACGGTGGTGTCATCGCCTGCGATGGGGTGTACCACATCCCGAACCGCAACAACCCGTGGATCGCGTCCAACAACGCCGGCAAGCAGATGCTGTCGTTGAATTTCGACGCGCGTCGTGTCGCACTCGACGAATCGTTGCGAAGCTCGTTGCCAATCCCATCGCGTCGCACCTGGGACTCTCTCTGGCCCAGCGGCGTGTTGGACTCGCTCAAAATTGGGCTCGAAATTGCGGAGCCCAAAGCCCCCCTCGAACTTACCTTAGTCGGCCAACAATTCGATTCCGGCACCTTGGGCAATGACGCGCTGCGTTTGCAACCGGCATCTGTGCCCTATCGAATGGATATCGTCGACGGCGCGGTTCGTTATCAGAATGGCAAGGTCTTGATCGACTCGCTGCGGGCTCAACACGGATTGTCACGCGTCTCGGCGGACGGAGGCTGCGAGCAATTGCCCAATGGCCGGTGGTTGTTGACGATGAACCTGCACAGCGGAAGCCGGTTGATCCCCGACTCGGAATTGATTCAATCGCTGCCCGAGCAAATGCGTGGTGCCATGCGAGGGTTGAATCTTCGCGGCCCCGTCGGATTGAGCGGCCTCACCCGGACGATGCTCGCCACCGAACGCGAACCAGAACCCGTGTTCATCTGGGATCTTGACTTGCAACTCGAAGGCAACCGCATCGGCGACGTCGGACCGGTCCATGCCCTGCGCGGCGAACTGTCCGTCAAAGGAGGTCGCGACGCGAGTGGCATCCACGCTCACGGTGAGGTGCAAATCGATTCGATGCACGTCAACGACCTGCAAATCACACAGATCCGCGGCCCCTATCAGATTGTGGATGACAAGCTCATTCTTGGGCAAAACGTCGCCCCACGAGGCTCCGCGCCCCTACCGATCCAAGGAAACTTGTTTGACGGCCGTTGTCTACTCAACGGAAATGTGAAACTCTCGGACGCCAGTTTCGACGTCCGAATGGGCGTGCACCAGGCGAAGGTACCCGCATTGCTTGCGGAGCTTGGCCACGGCAAGAGTGATCTCACCGGATCGCTCAACGCTCAACTCGCGCTCGAGGGATTGCTCGGGACGACGGAGCTCCTGAGTGGGCGCGGCCGCGCGACCGTGGAAGACGCCAATCTGTACGAGCTACCGATTCTGTATCAACTTTTAAACGTTCTGTCGGTCACACCGAACGAGGACGTCGCGTTCACCAACGGGGACGTGACGTTTACGCTCGAAGAAGATGAGACGCGTTTTGATGACGTTAAACTTTGGGGCAGCCTGATTGCACTGCACGGGCAAGGGTCGCTCGATCGTCGACGTGAACTGGATCTTACGTTCAACACCCGTGTCTCACCCCGCAATACTTTCACTCGAATCATCCGCCCTCTGGGTGATCAGCGGTTCACACTT
>JBCBOT010000381.1:0-7679 GCA_039821165.1 Planctomycetota bacterium
CGTTGCCGATCTTCAACGCCGCATCGCACAGTCCGTCACGAACCTCGGGATCTAGATTCGGCGCCGGCGCGAGTTCAACAACCTTTTGATGTCGACGTTGAACACTGCAGTCGCGTTCGTAGAGATGGAGTAGGTTCTTTCCGTCACCCAAGATTTGGACTTCGATGTGGCGGGCACGCTGAACGAAACGCTCCAGGAAGACTTCATCGCTGCCGAACGCGGTTTTGGATTCACGCTGTGCCGCTTCCAGGGCGGCGGGTAGTTCATCGGCGGACTTCACCACACGCATGCCTCGGCCGCCGCCGCCGTGGGCCGCTTTCAGCATGACGGGATAGCCCATTGATTCGGCCAAGGCGAGTGCGGCATCGGCGCCAGACAGCGGCTCATTCTTTCCACCCAGAACGGGAACACCGGCCTTCTCCGCAAGTTCGCGGGCAGACATTTTGTCGCCCAATTGCTTCAAGGAACGAACGCTCGGTCCGACGAACAGAATGCCCTCTTTCTCAAGTGCCTCGGCAAAGCCGGCGCGTTCCGAGAGAAACCCGTACCCGGGGTGAACCGCATCGACGTTGTGTTTTTTGCAAAGTGCGACAATCGCATCGATGTTCAAATAGGACCGAATGGGCTCGCCCGCTTCGCCAACCTGGTATGCCTCATCTGCCTTGAATCGGTGGAGTGCGTAGCGATCTTCGTAGGAGTAGATCGCGACTGTACGGATGCCCAATTCGGTCGCGCTGCGAAAGACTCGGGTCGCGATTTCACTTCGGTTTGCGACAAGAAGTTTGCGGATGGGCCGGATCGTCATGGGAGTCGTGGGGTGCAAGGACAGCTTGGCGTCGAGGGGCACCGAACCAGGTGCCGGAGGCGTGAATTTAGCTGATTTGCTCCGTCGCGACAGCGATGGGTGATTCTCCGCCATCAAGCGTTTCGGAGTCCATGAATCGGCCCAACCGATTTTCCCAGCGCAAGCCGTCAAACTGTCCCAGCGCGAGCAATCAAAGCTTGGGCTTCCGAGTTGGCGTTGACGGAGCACGGCAAGAGTCTCCAGCCTATCTTGTTGATCGGGTCGGTGAGAGCCGATGCGTGCTCGGAAACAAATGAACAAAATCTTCGCTCGAAAGCATCCATCAAGTTGCGAAGGTTTCAAACCCTGATTGGTGTTAGCCGAATGTTTACAACGAGGCCACTTGCGAGTCGCGCCGGAGTCTTTCTGACGACGCTCGCTTTCGCGCTGAGCACGGCGAGCAACGCATCTGACAGCAACGATGACGTGTCGCTTCAACTGAAAGTCACGGACGAAAGCGGCGAACCGATCCGGGGCGCCGTTGCGGAGGTGATGAAGTGGACCGGCACGTATGAGCCCATCGGGGTTTTGGCCAAGGCGAATGGTGATGGCGAAGCCGAACTGAGCTTCCCATTTTCGGAGGACTACTTCTATTTGAAGGTCAAAGCAGCGAGCTACGCGACCACCGTTCGAGGGCTACCTCTGGTCACCGCGGATACGGAACAATCACTCGAGCTCAAGCTCAGTCGACCGGCAACGTCCTGGGTGAAGGTCAACGCCGACAATAAGCCACTAACCGGAGCAGAGGTCTCGGCGCTCGAATTCATTGACGCGAACAATGCGACGGTGCATTTGACGTTCAAGACTGCTCCCCTGGTCGGTTTCGAGTTTCTTCCGAGCGATAGAGATGGCATGTTGCCGCTGCCTGAGTTGCCTCTGGGAGCCAAAGTCACTTTGACGGTGATACATCCGGAGTGGCAGTCCCATCGTTTTGAAGGCCTGGTCGTGAAGGATGGGAAACTCGGCGAGACGGAACTTGAGCCCGGAGTCCCGATTGCCGTGAATCTCGTTTGCGATGTTCCCGATGCGATTGAAGAGCTTGAGGGCAGGCGAGCCGATGTGGTTTTGATTCCGCCATCGGGCGGCAGCAGTCAACCGACGGTGCTGCGGCACTCCGTTCCGATTCAGAAGGGGCAGATCCGAATGACGGGGCACGCGGTGGAATACGCTGAATTGAGAATCTCATTGGATGACTATTTCACGTTTCCGTCGCTCATGAACTATCCACATAGCCCCAACGCACGGTTGAATCTCGAGGGGCGCGAGGAGGCCGTCTACGACCTCAAGATCTATAAGAAGAATAAAGCTCGCGGTCGAATCGTTGATCACGAAGGCAATGGGGTTGCGGACGCTTACGTGTCTGCCTCGGTCAAGGTTCCCGCCGCAGAGAGAAACACGAAGGAGTCAAACGACGAGACTCCAGAGGCTGACAATTCGATCAGCGGATTCATTAAGAGTTCGATTTCCGCCGGCGGTGCAACCACAGACAAGGACGGTTACTACGAAATCGAAGTGACGCCCGGGACGGTGACGTATGAGGTCATTCATACAGGGACGTTCTCATCCCCACTTATCAGCGAACACCTTTGGTCAGGAAACACTGAGGATCAACTGCCTGACGAGGTGCTGTATCCAATCCCTGAATTGAAGGGCTCGGTCCTCGATCAAAAGGGACAACCTGTATCTGGTAGCGTCGTCATCGTTCGCCACAAAGGACGTGGTGACGCCGATCCCGTTTGCACGTCGGCCGTAGACGGTTCCTTTTCGTTGGCAATGAGTCGTATTCCCTATGCGATGACCAGCACGGAACTGGAGACCGAGGTCTATGTCTTGGCTTTTGATCCCGTCAGTGGTCAAGCAGGTACCGAGAAGGTTGACCTCGCAAACTACGCGAATACCACGGGGATACAGGTTCGGATCTCAGACAAATCTCCCGATTGGCCTTTGAACGCTTTGGGTCCTCCTTCGGAGTCCCAGCAAAGAATGACGGAGGCCTTCGACAAACGGGTGCCCGAACTTCGCCGGATGTATGCATCGGGCGTGGAGGGCAAAACACCTCCCGCCATGGATGAGGGCACTTGGTTGAACACAGATGCAATGAGCCTCCACGATTTTCGGGGTAAGCACGTATTGCTGGATTTCTGGTTCATCGGTTGCGGACCGTGCATGCGTGACCTGCCAAGTGTCAAAGCTGCACATCAAGCTTACGCGAGACAAGGATTCTCGGTCGTCGCCGTCAACGTGTTGGGGCAGGACGTTGACGACGTCAGAGCGTTCGCGAAGAAGCACGGTATGAACTATCCCATCGTCGTTGATGACGCCGAGGGAACGATCATCGAGCAGTATAAAAAACTCGGCATCGTCGGATTCCCGAGTTACCTGTTGCTTGGTCCCGATGGTCGAATCATCCATAACGACCAGCTCAGCTACGGGAAGTCGCTTCGTCTCAACAAGCTCGAATGGATCCACCGCGTCGTCCGTTCACGCAGCTCGGAGTAACGAATTCGAGTTGCTCGGCGGCATCAATTCACGTCACTCTCCATTGAGGAAGAGTCGAGTGCGGCGAGAGGGTGAAGCGTTCCCGCGGCACTAAAAATTGAGCGTCTGGAAGAATCGACTCGTGAATTGCCCGTAGTCCTGGCCGTCAACGTCGTTGTCTCCGTCGTAGTCGAACGTCGGGTCAAATCCGACTTGGCCCAGCGATCGAAAGAACGTGCTGAACAACCGTCCGAAGTCTTGGCCGTCGACATCCCGGTCGCCATCAGAGTCGCCGAAAAATCGAAAGAAACCGTCGTCGGCTTCGTCGCCGAAGACGTGGTCATCACCTCCGATGCCATCCGCGTTGCCGTCGAGCAGGTGGATGTCGTAGGTGATCTTGGAAGCATCAAGTGTGACGTCGTAGTTTCCGTCGTCGAGCGATGCAAGATTGGCTCCGCGATCGCTGACGGTGTCTCCCGGAACAAATGTCAGATGCACTCGGGTTTTTCCATCCACACGTTCAACTTGCAACTGATGGTCGACGATCTCGTCGGTCAGCCGATGACGAATCACAAAGGGTGAGCCGTTGGTCGCATCGACCGCCGCAGGCGTGTTGAGTGTAACCGTCAAGCGATCCACGATCGAGCGTTGCGCGTCGCCTTCGTTGACGGTCATCGATTCCACTCGCGGTGGCTGCGGAGACGCGAGCAATCCGTCCAGGAAGGCTGTCAGTGCGTTGTAGTTCTGTACGCGCGGCCCGTTATTGTTGCCGATACTCAGGTTGGTCGTTTCGAGCGGATCTTGTTGGAGATCAAAGAAGCGTTCGTTCCCGTTGTCAAAACGAATCAGTTTGTATCGCGTATTGCGAACCGTCTTTCCATCCTGGTTCGCTCCGTCCACAGTGAAGCGTTCGGCGAAAGTGACATCGTGAAAGATCGGCAGGTCCGCATCGAGCATGTAGGGAAGAAACGACCGGGAGTCGATCAAGACGCCATCGGGCAATGCGACTTGCAGATCAGCGCCGACGATCTCGGCAATCGTCGCGAACAAGTCGGACACATGGAGAATGGCATCGTTCGTTCGTCCCAGTGGCGCCGCGACCGACGCGCCCGCCACGATACACGGGACATGAACTCCGCCTTGAAAGAGCAATCCTTTCTGCCCTCGTTCGAAGTCGGTGGCGACTTCGCCTGGCGATCCGTTGTCTCCGATAAAGATGATCGTTGTGTCGGCAAGGACGTCCGAATCGATCGAGTTGAGCAAGCGTCCGATCTCGGTGTCCATCGCTTCGACGGCGGCTTGATAGTAAGGCAACGGGTTCGCATCAATATCCGCCTGTGTGCCGGAGAGTGCGTCGTAGCTGTGGAGTTCGGACGGCGGAAGATGAAAGGGAGAGTGCGGCGCGTTGAAGGCGACCCAACAAAACCAAGGATCGCTTCCCTGTGCGGTGATCCAGTCGCGCGCGTCGTCCACGGTCTCACTCGTTGCATAATTGGTGACCGGTGAGGAGGCTCCGTTGGTGACTTTGTTCCACGCGAAGAAATTGGGGACTCCGCCCCCCGTGGCGCCGGAGTAAGTCGTGAACCCCATCAAGTTCGGATTGTTGTTGCCGCCATTTTGGTTGCCTGACAGGTGCCACTTACCGATGCACGCGGTCTGATGGCCGGCGGCGTTCGCGAGGTCTGCGATGGTGTATTCATTCAAACCGATTTGGTGATTTCCGGTGGGGCTTCCGACGCCGGTGCGAAAGCCGTGGCGGCCGGTCAGAATCGCTGCTCGGGTGGGCGAACAGATCGGATTGGCCCAAAACTCAGTGAAACGGATGCCCCCCGCCGCGAGTGCATCGATGTTGGGAGTCGGAGCAGCACCCGCACCTGAATACAGACCGCAAGAATCGACGCCGAAATCGTCCGCGATTAGCAGCAGAACGTTCTCTGCGCGAGTGACGCTGGGTGCGAGTAAGGCGAGAGTTACCAATGCGAACATCGATGTCGCAATCAGGGAGCGCTCAGATTTCATAATCCGCCCGTTGAGAAACAAGATGAGGGGAGGTCGACCGGCGAGCCGGAGGTTGAAAAGCGGGGAGGCTTCGCGGACCCCAAGACTAAACCCGCCATGGAACAGAAATCCACCGCTCCGGGTGTAAATTCGAGCTGAAACTGATTCTTATCGACAAACCTCAGCGGAATCAGCCAACGAGCAAGGCGGATGCGGACCGAGAAATCTCGAAGTGAGTCGTAACACTCGGGTGCTCAGGGGGACTCACTTCATTGTGGCAACGAAAGAATACTCGGAACGTGAATTTCGATTTCGATCGATCGTGGATCAAAACCGCGATCGGATCGGTCGAGTAGCGCGTGTCTACGCTGGAAGCAATGCCGAGGACCTTGTCCAGGAGATTCTCATGCAGCTCTGGCGGGGACTGCCCCACTACGACTCGAGGGCCAAATTGAGCACATGGTGCTATCGCATCGCGCTCAACACGGCTATTTCCTGGAGGCGCGATGCTCAGCGGCTAAAACGCATGCCACCCGAGCATCGTCACGGGACCGAGACGCTCGTCGGGCAGCAGCATTTTTCTGATGAGGTCGCCCTCTTAGAGCGTTTCCTCGCAACGCTTTCTGAAGTCGATCGCGCGATTCTTCTGATGTACTTGGAAGACTTGACGAGTGAGGAATCAGCCGAAGCCATGGGTATGAGCGCGGGTGCGATTCGAACAAGACTATCGCGTATTCGCGGTCAGCTTCGAAATTGGGAGGCGAGCGATGGAACTTGATCAACTGAAACAGGCGTGGCAATCGGAGCGAGGGATCGAAAGCGAACGCTACGACGACATCTGCGAAACGTTTCATACTGGTAGCGTTCGTTTCCAATCCGTGATCTTTCAACGCGACATGTTGGAGACATCGGTATGCGGGGTCTTCGCGGTTGCAATGACCGTCGGGCTGTTCTTCGCTTCCAACTGGACGATGCGGTTGTCGCTCGGATTTGGAGCTGTTGGCTGCTTCTTGATTCCGATCTTTCTTTGGTGGGGCAGACGTTTGATGCAGCCCCCGGGAGCGAACTTTCGTGAATTCGTTCATGCGGAGGTCGATTTTTTGCGACGCCAAATTTGGCTGCTTCGAAATGTCATTTGGTGGTACGAGCTGCCGCTGGGCATCGGAATGATTCTCTTTCCAATGGGGTCCAACAATTGGAAATTTGACGCAGCGAGTGTTGTCGCATTGATCGTCTATCAGCCTTTTATTCTTTCGGTGTTGATTTGGGTCTGGTGGGTCAATCAGCGAGCCGTTTCCTCGCACCTCGAACCTTTGCTGGAATACCATGTGCGCCTATTGAAAGCGCTGGACCAAGGCGATGGGGCATTGGAATCGATTGACGAGCCCCCCGTCGGTTTTTTGGATAAGCCGCCTCCCGAACCGATGTCGCGATGGGCTCGCCGGGTTTGGGTCTTGGCAACGATCGTTGTGGCCGGCGCTGTGGTCGCCGCCGGGGTGTATCTGATGCAACAGTTCGATCGACGCACGGGAGTCTTCGTTGTCGTCTGTGCTCCGGTCGTTGCGATCCTGGTGCTCTTCATCAGCGGGATTTGGAAGCGTCCTGTTGAAGACGATTGATGCGGGCCGAAGACACCCTTGCATCAGTCAATACGGGAGCACCCATGGCGAAGTCCTCTCAGATTTGACCGGATCGGGTTTTTGGCCAGCGAACGCGGCTTCGTGCTAGACTGAAGGCCCCGCCACCTTCTCCCCTCCGAGCGACTTTTCGAGATGCGTTCTGCACGTTGGATTGGTTTCGCCGTTGCGATTTGTTTTTGGTCGCGAACGGGATTGACGCAGTCAAATTCGAAACAGCTTGAGTTTTTCGAGACTCGAATTCGACCGGTACTCGTTGAGCATTGCTACCCGTGCCACAACAGCATCGAAACGTCGGACGGGGAACTCATTCTGGATCACCGAAAGGCTCTGCTGGCCGGCGGTGCTGGAGGCAAGATTGTTGTCCCGGGTAACGCGAAGTCGAGTCGATTGATCGCGGTGATGCGACACGAAATCGATGGCTTGGAGATGCCGGATGGCGGCCCGAAGCTCAAAGAGCAAGTGATCCTCGACTTTGAGAAGTGGATCGACAATGGCGCGTTCGATCCTCGCGATGCACCGCCTTCGGAAGAGGAATTCGCTGAGGCCACGTCCTGGGAAACCACGCTTCAGCGACGCAAAGAGTGGTGGTGCTTTCAACCGATCCGAGCCAGCGAACCGCCCGTCGGTTCCGCGGCACCGCTCGATCGTTTCGTGCGGCAACGACTTCGGGAAGCCGGGCTCAAACCGAATGAGCAAGCCGACCCGCACATATTGGTTCG
>JBCBOT010000382.1:0-7645 GCA_039821165.1 Planctomycetota bacterium
GTGATTACCCAAGAGGAGTCAACAACCGGTTCGCGATACGTGGTCTTGGACGACTCAAGTCCCGTCGTTGTGCGGTTTGATTCGGGGCTTCTCAGCATTCGAATTTCGGGCATTTGGAGGGCTCCGGGGTTGTTTTCGCCAGAACTAGCCGTGGAGGCTCGGTATCGCGTTTTCATTCAAGGCCAGGAAATCGTGTTAAAACCGGTCGAAGGCCCGCTTCTCTTGGCGGGTCCTCTACCAATCAGACCGAGCGTCGAGTCGAGGGCTCGTCCTCATCTGAACCGGATCTTTAAACGCGAGATCGTGGTTCCGATCAGTGACCTTGTTTCAACCCACGAGCTGGGCATGTCGTTGAAACCGAATGACCTTTCGTTGCATTCCGGATGGTTGAACTTGGGACTCAACCTCCAAACCCCATGAATCTTCGCCTTAACGTGGCGCTTCCGTTGGATTTGACGGTAGCGTGCAATGCGTCTTTCGCTCGATTAATCAGCCCTCCGTCCGCCGGTTTCATTCGTCGGTCGAGATGGTTGGAGGCAACCCAAGAGCCAACCAGGCGTACATGTTCGCGCTCGACTACCTCGGCTTTAATCCTCCGACGGGAAGATTGTCAAAGTGGACTCGCTCGATCCACCTTGAAGCGATCACACCGAGAGATGAGGGACGCGAGACTAAGCGTGCCCTGCAGTCAGACATCTCGATCGAATGCAACCACCTCGATGAGAACGCTGCCGTCACTCACCCAGGGGCGTTTCAGCTCGTGATCGAGGCATCAGAACGAAAAGGATAGGGAGGATGACCAAGACGATACCTCCACCACCAATGGCATAAATTCGGTTGAAAGCTATTTGCGCTAGGTCGGAGGGTCTGCCGCCTGCGTTGCCGGGATCGAATAATTCAGGCCCCACGATCTTGGTCATCGGCATCTCATTGGCCGTCGGAGGCGTTTCAGAAGTCGCTGCGTTGTGAAGCTCGGAATAGGCCAGTCCCGCGAATACCGACATCGCTGCGCCCACGAGCAAGAAGCAGGCGAGAAGAGTCTTTACCACCATTTCGTTTTCCTAGAGTCTTGATCGGACACTCGTTGCGACGTCGGGTTCGGCAAGTCGAGGTCTGCTGAATCGAATCATTTCATTTCGAGCGACCTGTCCCACGAAGGGTCTCCGGTCTATCTGGGGGCACAAGGTATTTGATCTTCATTGCACCTCATGCTTAGTTTCTCTGGCTCCACGATGACGGGTTGTTTGCCGGCTCGCACCTCCCCTGCATCGCAGATTAGGAGTCTGATTGAACGCACCATCCCGATGACTGCCGGTGTTCATCATCGTACAGCGTCGAAAAGCGGCGTCGAAACGTTTCGAATTCTGGACGATTCGCCCACTGGTCTGGCATTGTGACCTTCGTAGTCGGTCAAGCAAGACCAGCGCTCTCTAGGACCCAAGAACAAGGCGGTACTTTTTAGCCCTTGTCTCGCCGATTGTCGCGGTGCCGCACTTCTCAACACCTTCGAGAAAGACATGCTGCTGGTCCCGTGTCGCGGCAATCTGTCGATCAAGCGTCTCACAAAGATCAAGCCAAGTGGGATCACTGAGAAGTTCGCTTTTGAACGACTTGGAATCAGGCCCGCCCCAATGGGGATCGGCCTCCGCCACAACGACGACACTCCCCTTGATCGCAATTTCATCGAGGTTGTCGACCAGAACGCGTCGGGGAAAAACGGAGTACGCGGAGAATCGCACTTTCGTTTTGTCACCCACTCTCGCGCGTACCCGGCGATTGATGGCATCCACCCCACCGCCCGAGTCAAAAGAGCCGCGCTCGGTGGAATCGGGTTGTGGTACCCATTCGCCGTGGCGAAACTCGCCATAGATATCGGCGTCCTCCGCTGAAACGACGACGCTTGCATCGACCTTGGCAAACATTTTTGCGGTAACCGAAGCGAATACCTGGATCAGCTTGGCGTGCACCAGCATTCGTGCAATCTCACCTTCCTCGGGGAACTCCCCGCGACGGTAGCGAGTGGCGAATCCACGATCGACTTTCGACAATTGATGCAATAGATAGACCGTTAACTTGCAAAGGGTGGTTTCAACACACAGCGCCGATAGGGCGGCGTATAAGTCGAGAAAGCAGACTTCCAATGAACCCATTTCTTATGAGCAATCGTGCTTCCGAGCAAGAACATCACCATTTCGACATTCTGACGTTTCTGTTGACGTGCGTAGTACTGCTTTGTTTCAGTTGCGAGGTTGGGTCGAAACGTATCATTCAGGATGTGGTGGAACGGAGTTTCCGCGTAGGCAGTGAGGGCGTCCGTGAGTCCGCGGACGGCATGGTCAATCTCGCCTTCGGAGATCAATTGCTTGGCCTCCGCGAGAACGTTGTCGATGCTCATCAGATTGAATGTTGCCGGAGATGACCGA
The DNA here is from genome assembly GCA_039821165.1 of Planctomycetota bacterium. GTDB lineage: Bacteria > Planctomycetota > Planctomycetia > Pirellulales > Pirellulaceae > Stieleria. The sequence goes on from JBCBOT010000382.1 coordinate 2,424, forward strand.
GGAAAAACATTTGCCAGTTTCGAGAGAATTGATAAGCCGCTGGCGAAAGACGCTTTCAACAGCCCGCTAACCACCGACCTCTATCCGGCGTGAAATCCGAACGTGTGCGCGTTGCACCGTGGCGCCACAGTCGTCAAGCAGCTTCTGACTCAACATGGGCGTCAGTTACTTTGTTTGGTGTTGCTGTGACGCAATGACTGGTCAGCCCTCGACCAAAAGATGGAGTGACTGACGGCCTGTTCGTTGTTGTAACAAATCGACGATTGGATTGAGTATGGAAAGTGCTTGATCGGTCGTCCAATCGTCCATCACTCGTTCGCCAAGGCGATTATGCGTGTAGTCCCGGTGAGACATGGCTTTGGCCCACTTGTCCGCTATCGCAGTGACGCCATCGCCGCCGCGAGGTATCGCTTCGACAAACGCATCCGGAAAAGTCTCAAGGCAGCAGCCCAAGGCTGGGGGCGCATAAAGGGCGGTCTCTAGGCTGACACCGCCCGAACCCGCTACGACGGTGATAAGTGGGTCGACTTCGACGTTCGTCAAGTTCTTTGAACACCAATGAGGCTGAGCTTGAACGAATGGTGGTAGCCGGTTTTCAAGGAAGTCTTGGTAGTCACCTTCAATCGCCACCACCCGCGGTTCCTCGAATTCGATCATTTCCGGGTCAAAGTCATCCCATTCCGGCGCCCGTGTCGTGATTGTGATCTCTTCGCGTGTGTAGGGGTTGAGCGTGGTCCGAGCCACAGGTTCGGGTAACGGTTCCTTCCAATCGGGAAACGCGGGCGAGAGCTGTTCGGCGTTCGCGAGAAAGAAAGTGGCCATGCTGTTGAACCGATGTCCGTGTTGAATCCCAGTTGTGTATTTTCAATTGCAAAGTCGTCCGCGAAGGCGACCTACTGGACCACGATTTCATTTGCCGAGTCTACCCATCCGAGGATGCGTGGATCTCGAAGTTGTCGTTGGAAGTCAGGGATGTGAATCCCATCATGGCGGCGTCGGATAAAGCACTTGCGTGTATGTAATTGGATCCATCAATCGCTACGACCAAATCGGCGTGTCCGAGGAGACGCGTTCCGGTCCACCATGTCGCCGGAAAAGTAAGGGCGGGAAAGCGTGTCTCGAGCGCCGCGACAAGCGGAGGCTTCGCGTGACCGTAGATCCACGAGTCGCCGCTGTCCGTAAATGCCAAAGTGTATGCGAACATGTGAAACGCAAATTCAGACAAGGTGTCCGACTGCGGTATCCAGACGCCGGCGTTGTCGACGGACTCGACGACCACGGGAGGATCTTCGTTTCCAATGGCCGATATTGGAATTGCCCACTTCACAACACCCTGATTTTCAACGAAGAAGATCAGTCCATCATTCTCAACGTACAAACGATCCGGCGACAAAAACTCGTCTTGGCAAGACCAAATGGATCGACGCTTGCCTGACGTGCATTGCCACTCCACGAGGGCCTTTGGAATGCTCACGCCAATCGCGCATTCGGCATTCCGGATGTCGTCGGTTGTGAATCCCGCTGCTTCGTCGCAGTGTGGGTGCCAACGCAGGATGAGTTGGTCAAGAACCGTCCAGCGATCTTGCCGTGTTGCCGGGAGCGATTGGAGCGGCGAGGGTGCATGCATACGATTGTGGGAAAGAGTCTGCGGTCCGGTGCTTCGAATGTCTTGGGCTCGCCAAGTGCAAACGCTGTCCATCCGGTCGCTTTAATGACTGGTTGCTTCGCTCGTTGTTTCTGTGTTTGAAAAAGTTCTGTTACGCCTGCCTATTCGACTCGAGTCGGGAAATCAATCCTGAAAGCGACACGTGGTCATCTGATGGTGATGCGAACGCGCGTACTGAATTGAATCGTGCTGTTTGTCATCGTGGTGTAAAGCGAGCCGTGAAATCCATGTATCGGAGGCCATCCTCGGAAATCTTGCGAATTGTCGCGGGGTGTTGGACGAAGTCGTCGTGTGGAAATACCTCGCGAAAGATGCGACCAATCTCATCATCATTGACATCAGATTCGGATTCGACCTCGCTGGTAAATGTCACTCCGCTGAACTCGGCGATTGCGTCCAAGTGAAATTTGTCCGCCTCAACCCCGTGGAGGTACGCTTCGCCGCTCCATCGGAGCCGAAATTTGGTGTCTCGGACGTGAGAGATTGAAATGCGGTTATTGGAACAGGTTTCATGGGGGCTCATCGTTTGGACAGTGTAAAACGCGTCGTGGCCACGGTAGAAATCAACCTCGCCATGTTCGCCGGTTTGAAACGTCACACCGTCGAGATCACGCCATCGCGACACCGAGATCGGCACCGTGTTGGCGCTAAGACACGGTTTCAATTCGTAGTCGTAAGAACCTTGCTCGTCGTCACAACGTCTTGCCTGGCTCTCGCCCTCAGCGTCAAAGCCCCAGCGGCAGTACCAAGCGTTATCCTTTCTGCCGATGTACCCCCAAATGAAGCACGAAACAACGGGGAACGCCTGATCGCCGAGCTTGATCGTATTGGGAGAGTTCACCATGAGAGCCTCCTTTGATTGTTGAGTTTGCGAACGAGTGCGGCTAGTGGAGAGAGGCTTTCATTTCGGTGCGCACGTCCAAATGAGCGACCGCCGCGCATCCTAACGGTAACGCTAGGCTCGGCGGGAATGCGATGGCTAGCCGTTGTCATTGAAGCTTCCTCCTCGCGAATCGGCTGAGCAGAAGATCTTTCATTTCAGATAACGCCTAATCCCCGCGCCGCATGCATCACACCGCGACAACGTGTAGCGCAAGCAGTCGGAATCGACAATTCACGGCGATCGGCAAAGCGTTGGCGTTCACCTTGCGAAGAGAACGTTCCCGGGAAACACTGCCGTGACACTTGGGTGCGCTGCGTTGTTCGTCGTTAGCAGGCACCATGCAACAGAAAGGACTCCAACTCATTCCAGACTTCCAGTTCTCGATCCCGTGCGGATGCCCCAGCATCAAAATCCAGGGCCGCGATACACTTCTCTTTCTCGGTCCTCAACTGCTCGATTCGATCGCGGAAAGCGAACAGAGCGTCTTTGCTTTTTGAATGCAACAAGGCAATCTCAAATTCGGTCTCAATGGAATCCAGCAGAATTCCGCCAAGATCGAGCACGGAAGCCTGAGCTAGAATCAAGGCCGCTTCGTGGGGAGGAATGCGCAACACGTCGCGTCGAAGTTCGACATTGCGTAGAAACCGATTCGGATAGTGTCTTATGGCCAGGTTGGGTCGATCCGGCAGTCCTTTTGCGAGTCGAAACTCAATTGCATCGCGGTGTCGGTCGCGCCATTCCTTACATCGCGCCGATGAGAGTGCAATATGAATGTCAAAACCCGCTAGTTCGGCATCAATGCCGCGTCGCGTCAGTTCATCCCGAATGAACTTTGGGTTCCACGGAACGTCGAGAGGCAGATGAAAATGAATCATGTTTCGATCACGGATGGACGACTGCAACAACCAAGTTGTCAAAGTGGGGCGACCACTTTTCATCGAACGACGAGTGCCACCGAAGTGAAGCACTTGCGACGCGCTTCAAAGCGACAACATGGAATTTTGGCGAATCGGGCGATGCGAACGGGACTGCGCTGAAGGGCAACGCAGGCAGTAAATCAAAACGTATCACATTGGGACACCAAGCGCATGAAGCACGTCCAGATCAAGAACAGGATGGACAAATGCAAACAGGATCCAGGTGAGAGTCGTGAGTTTGCCCGCGCGATCCAGCCAGTCGGACGTGGAACGGGGTACCGCAGCGGTGTTCAACGCCAACCAGGTACACGATCCCGCGGCTGCCGCGGTGAATGGATCGCCGGCGATTGAGAAGGGCAGAACCGCGATCAAGACATACATCGGTAGCGATGAATGGAAGAATCCATTCCAGTTTGCTGGGATAGCAACGATAGCGATAACACAAATCGATAGAACGCAGGCCCTGCCGCGTGACTAAACGATCTCACGACGGGCCGGCTTTCGCCGCAGAGTCATCAATGCGAGATACGCCGTGAGCGTGAGCAGCAAGTAACCAGCGAAAGACCAACCAACGGTAATCGTGTTGATCATCGTCCAACGGACGCCTAGCCCTTCCCATTGACGCCACACGAAAAGGCAGGCCGCAAAGGCAATCGCAAACGCCGCGACCAAGCAAACCAAGTCCGCGAGACCAAAGCGACGATCGACCGTTATCATTGATTGGTGGTGGCTGCGCGATAGAAAGAACAATCGATGGGGAGTGCGTGAGCAAACGCGTTACGCTATCTCCAGTCCGTGATCTGGTTGTGATCCGTCTTTTCGCCGGAGACTGCCCGTCGAGTCATCTCCCAACCCAGTTTACTCGACGCCGCGGCTCCCCCGATCCACAACGCAACTCGACCTGTTGTCGTTCGAAGAGCGAGTTTGCTCCGGACAAAGCAGAGACAATTCGAGCCCCAGTTAACGGAACCAACTGGCCAAAAGCCACCCCGAATAGTTGGCGGTCCCGCGCTCTCATTGCCACTATCCCTGGGCATGAGCGAAGAAGGCATCCGCGAAGTCGTTGCAATTCTGCTGCGGTCCTCCGCCGCCGAAGCCGCCACCTGCTGGCGAAGCAGAACCGAAAGCCGGAAGAGCCGAAGATTCGCCATCTTGCCCGTCGAGTGCTCCGTGTGATCCAGGGCGAGAAAGGGCCGGGTACGCTAGGGGTTGCGTGGGTGGAACGTGAGCTGGATCAGGTCCGAGGCTGAACGGTTCAACTGTCAGACATCAGGAGGTAGACTCCGACCGCGAAAGGCGGTACCGCAGCCAGCCGTTGAATCAGATGGCGCCGCATCCAATGATTCTTTGCGCGCCGGTAGCCAAACACGCCCTGCAACTCTTCATTGGCATCGCGAAGGTGGGGAGCAAACACTGCAATCACCATCGACACGACGATGAACGAAATGCCAGCCATTTGTCGCGTGGTCATCTCGGCTAGGCTCCGTTCCAATTGAACATTCGGGTGACACGGACGGCTCGCGCCCTACCGCTAGTGATTTTAGCGGTAGGGCCCAAGCCGGCCCAAGCCTTCCGGTGCGTCAATGCGAAAACCGCATTGGAACGAAGCACTAGGGCATGCCTTGGCTGCGTAAAAAACGGGACACTCAGGCCACCCGCGATGCCCCTTTTGCGGACGGTCCGCCGAGCAAAGGGGTGAGCAGGCAGCGGCGCATGTGACCGCCAAATAAAACCCCGACCGGCACGCTGCCGGACG
>JBCBOT010000383.1:0-7612 GCA_039821165.1 Planctomycetota bacterium
CAAGCCATGCTGCAAGTCTGACACCAAGTGCGAGAAGCCTTGCTGTGCAGACTCGGTTTGCACGAAGCCTTGTTGCGTGACGGCATCGACTTGCGACAAGCCATGCTGCAAGTCTGACACCAAGTGCGAGAAGCCTTGCTGTGCAGACTCGGTTTGCACGAAGCCTTGTTGCGCGACGGCATCGACTTGCGACAAGCCATGCTGCAAGGCCGACGCCAAGTGCGACAAGCCTTGTTGTGCCGACAGTGAGTGGCCGACGGAAGGCTGATCCGAAGCCGTCCTTCGCCCTCGAAAGCAAAACACGCGAGGTTTCCGACCTCGCGTGTTGCCGTTGAAAGACGATCTACTTGCGCCAATCCGGGATTTTTCGTCCCGGCGTCCAAGGTGCATTCGACTTGTCGAGCTTCTTGTGAAGCGATTCAAGGTCCACCTCGACCAGCTTCTTTAGGTCGCCGATCACCGAGTCGAATTCTTTGCCGGCGATTTCGTATTGCCGACGATGGGTTCCCGTGGGGCCTTCGGTACTACCCATCGCGCCCATCATCATGTTGCGCAATCGGCTGTTCAGCCCTGGTGCGGCGGGTTCGTTGCGGCGTGACTTGGTCGGGTCGCCGTTGAATGCTTCTTGGATGTCCATCAATCGCAACTCCATGTCGCGAACCTCATTCTCAAGCTCGGGATCGAGCGTGCTGGAACCGCGGATGACGCTGCGGATGGCATTCAGTTTCTCTTCGGTGGCTGCCGCGACACTCGTCGCACCACGCACCGCGATCGCCAGCTTTTCAGCTTGACGAACGAACTTCATGATCGCCTCGCGGTCCTTTTCACTCGTGTTGCCGAAATCCAACGGTTCGATTTCAAACTCGGTGGAACCCACCAGTTCCGTTATTTCACCGTCGACGATCTTAATGATGTCCACTGAATAGGTGCCCGGAATGGCAAGCGGTCCGTCGCCACGGCCCGCTCCCGCGTGTCGCAGGTTCCAATGTGTTCGATGCAGTCCTTTGGAGGTGCTTCCGCTGATTCGTTTGACGACGTTATCGGCGCTGTCACGAATGGTGAGCAGGACACGTGGGGCCGTTTCGCGGTCTTCGGCTTTGAAGTCTTCCCAACTCGGGTACGGGGTGTCTTTCCCGGCTCCCGCGAGTTTTCGATCCTTCTCTTTCCGCTCTGACTTTTTTGTCTTGAGCGATTCCTTCAGGTGGTAGGTAATCGCAACGCCATAAGGTGGATTGGGAGCCGTGTAGAAGCCCGCGCCTTGAAAGGCCTTGCCGGAGCCCGCAAGCGGTGCCGCCTGTCCGTAGATCATTCCCTTTTTGATCGGCGCGATTGCGTTCTCCTCGAGCAGTTCTTCGTTGACCATTCGTAGGGGCGAGTAGTCGTCGAGGATGTAGAAGCCACGTCCGAATGAAGCCAGCACGAGGTCGTTTTCATCACGTTGGATTTCGATATCTCGAATTGCGATCGTCGGCAATCCACCGAGCTTGATCCACTTGGTGCCACCATCAACGGTTGTGAAGCATCCGAACTCGGTACCGCAGAAAAGCAGCTCCGGATTTTCGTGGTCCTGTTTGATCGAATACACACTGCCGCGTTCGGGAAGATCGCCATGGAGCGTTTCCCACGACTTGCCGCGGTCGGTCGACTTGACGATGTAGGGTTTGAAATCGCCTCGCTTGTGATTGTTCACCGCAACGTACACGGTGTCGGCATCATGTAAGTCGGCTTCGATGTCATTGATGTAGCCGTACTCGGGAATATCAAGTGAGCCGAATCGGCTCACCGCCCGCCAGTTCTCGCCGCCGTCTTCTGTGACTTGCAGCATCCCATCGTCCGTGCCGACGTAGATCAAGCCTTCTTCCAGCGGCGACTCGCTGACCGAAACGATCGTTCCGTATTGCGATGTCGACATGTTCTTTGCGACCGATTCGGCGCTCCAGACGCGTCCCATCACTTTGAGTTTGTTGCGGTCCAGATTTCTCGAAAGATCGGGGCTGATCGCTTTCCAGCTGTCTCCGCGGTCGTCACTCTGGAACAGAATCTGAGATCCGTAATAGACCCGCGTGTGGCTGTGGGGTGAGATCAAGAGTGCCGAATCCCAGTTCCAACGCAACGGTGGCGTGTCGGTTTCGGGTTGGGGTTTGATGTCGACCCGCTCACCTGTCTTGCGATTGAATCGAACCAGGCCGCCGTATTGCCACTGCGAGTAAATCGTATCTGGGTCTTCTGGATCGACGGCCGGGTCAAATCCGTCGCCAAACACCGTCACGAACCAGTCACTGTTTCGAATGCCGTGCGTGTTGTTCGTTCGGGATGGTCCGCCTTGCGTCGCGTTGTCCTGCGTCCCGCCATAGACGTAGTAGAACGGTTTGTCGTTGGAGACAGCCACCTTGTAGAACTGTGTAATAGGCAGATTGGCTTTGTAGTCGTAGTTCTGACCTCGATCCCAAGACTCGTAGATGCCACCGTCGCATCCGATGATCAAATGGTCGGCGTCGGTGGGATCGATCACGAGCGCGTGATTGTCGACATGCTTATTGGCTTCGCCGAGTCGTTCAAAGCTCTTTCCGCCGTCTTCGCTGACCATCATGTAGGTGTCGAGCGAATAAACACGGTCGAACTGATGCGGGCAGGCGACGATTTCCTGATAATACTGCGGGCTGCTCGAAACGTAGCTGCTCATCTTGCTCCACGTCTCTCCGCGATTGGAGCTTCGGTAGAACCCGCTGTTGCCATCCGCGGCTTCCACGATCGCATAGATGACTTCCGGGTTGATCGGCGAAATCGCCATCCCGATGCGGCCTTTGTCACCACCTGGTAGGCCACGGTTGATCTTCTTCCACGTCTTACCGCCGTCGATCGACTTGTGAATGCCGGACTCGGGGCCACCATCAATCAATACCCACGTGTGACGCCGGCGCTGATAAGCCGACGCGTAGAGAATATCTGGGTTTGAGGGATCCATCAGGACTTCGTTGATCCCCGTGTTTTCGCTAATGCTGAGAATCTTGCTCCAGTCTTTGCCACCGTTCGTCGTTTTGTAGAGACCACGATCACCACCTTCTTTCCAAAGAGGCCCTTGAGCCGCGACATACACGGTATCCGAGTCATTTGGGTGAACGAGGATTCTTCCGATGTGTTCACTCTGTTCCAAGCCGACCTTCTTGAAACTCGCGCCGCCGTCGGTCGATTTGTAAAGCCCATCGCCGTAACCGACGCTTCGCTGTGAATTGTTCTCGCCGGTTCCGACCCACAAAGTAAAGCGGTCGTTCGGGTCGAGAGCGAGGCAACCGATCGAATAGCTGCTCTGACTGTCAAAGATCGGCTTCCACGTGACACCTGCGTTGGTTGTTTTCCAGACGCCACCACTGCAGGCAGCCACGTACCAAGTACTGCGTTTCTTGGGATCGACGACGATGTCACCGATGCGCCCCGACATCAGCGCGGGGCCGATGCCTCGAAACTTGAGTGATGAGACGAGGCTCGAATTGACGCCGGGCGTTTCGTCTTTCGGTTCGTCCGAGTCTTGTGCAAACGCCGGAGAAAGGAACAGCGGGGCGAGCAGCCACGTGGCGAGGGCAAAAGTGCGATGGGTCACACGAATCTCCGAAGCAGGTTCGACGGGAAAGTTGGGTGCGGGGCGCGAATCGCAAGCCGGAACACACAGACACTGGGCCTGCCGTGGAGTCTTGCCGAATCCCCCGCGAGCAGTCTAATTTGCTTCGCTGCCACCACAACTCCGCCAAAGGGCCCTCGCCGGACGATGAGCCGACAACATCCCAAAATTGCGTTTCAAGGCGGCGTACTTCGGCTCAATTTCGGTGAATATGGCCAGAGCGTCGAAGTCGCTGCGATCGACGCCGGTGGCCGTTTTGCCGCACTGGTGCGCGACGTGGGGGTCGTGGAAGTTTGGGACGTGGCGTCGTCAAAGCAGATTCAGACGATCCGGCCGAACAGTCCACTCGAAGGGACCGATCATGGACCTCGTTCGGGACCTTTTTGCGTGTTCATCGAGTCCGTGGATCTCGCCCCCGATGGAGAACAGATGGTGCTCGGTCTCAACGACGGATCGACGCATGTTTATGAAACTCTTTCGGGCAACCATCTCGCACGCATCAAAGAGCCGATCGGATTGTTACCGCGTGCCCAACTGAGAAAGCTACTTGCCGAGAACGAAACGGAACGATGGAAGCTTGTACGTTGCGTTCGATATTCGAGTGATGGGAAACGTTTTGCAATCGGACACTTCGGTTCACGTGTCTCGGTTTGGGATTCCTCGAGTCGAGAAATGGTCGCGTACCTTCAACCCGAGACGTACCGCGCAGGAGGACACTTGCTCGGACCTCGGTACGGTTTCGTCACGTCCGTTGACTTTTCACTTGATTCTTCGTCCGTTTTTGCGGGGACGAGTGAGGGTGCGGTTTTCGTTTGGGATCTGGCTTCGGGATTATGTCTCTTCGACGCCATGGAGCACACCGCTTCGATTGTGACACTCCACCGCAATGAGATGGGTTTGCGTTGGGCCACGTCGCTCGGAACGGTCTATGAGCAAACCAACGGTGACGTCGTGGCCGAGATTCTTCGATCGGACGAAAAATGGCAGGCCGCGAGGTTTTCCCCAAGCGGCAACACGCTCCTGGTCACAACTCAGGCCGGTGCCGTTCGGAAGGTGGACTTGCGTGGCGGCGAGCAGCAAACGCTGGTTGAGACGGCCTGTGGTCGAGGAGGTTCGCAGCGCGATAACCCGCTCGCTTTTGGTAACGAGGATGAGGTGTTCGCTTACCCATGTTCAGACAGCGCTTATCGCTGTCATTCAGAAACGTCGGTCTTTGATTGCGAGTTGGAGGCAGCTCCGATCGCATGTCGGTTCTCGTTCGATGGCTCGCTGATCGCGACAGAGTCCTGGAAGAATGATGTTCGCGTTTGGCGCACCGCGAGTGGGGAGTGCGTTGGACGGTTCGAATCGGGGAAAAGCACCGGTGACTACGCGATTTCTCCGGACAATCGTCTCTTGGCGATTGGTGAACTCGGCCACGGCGGAGGCTGCTACGATCGCGACGTTCGGATTTACGATCTCGAAACGCGAGAAATGCTTCATCGATTCGTCGCCGACGACTTCCAGATCCTTGGCGTCGCGTTCCTGAGCGAGACTCGCTTGGTGACGAAGTCTTCTTCGATCAATCTCTGGGATCTGAGAGACGGCCGGATCGACCATTTGAAGAGTCTTCCGATAGAAAACCATTCCAATCCACTGCGAGTTCTCAAAGAGGGGCCGATGCTTCGTTTCAGTGATGGACGCATGACGGTCTTTGACCGTGATGGGAACGAATTGGCCGACGTTGACGACGTGCCTAGCAACTGGGATCTGAATATCGAGTGCTTTGAGCCGATGAACCGTGTCCTGATCGCGAGACGTTTTCAGCAGGTTTCGGAATGGGATTTTGTGACGGGGCAAAAAATCGGAACGTCGACCGCAAACATTCCACGCCCACAATCGTTGCCGTCGTTCGAATTCAGGCGGCAGCATCGGAGCCGATCCCACGCACTGCTATGGCAGGTCAACGCCGGGCGGTTCTTGCACCAAGGTGATGCGCCGCGTGGGTGGATCATTCCGATGCGATTGTCCAATGATCGAAACTTTGCCGTGATCCCCTGTGAAGAGAGAGCACTCATCGTTGCGATTGATCGCGAGGAGGTGGTGGCGGAGGTGCCGTTCGAGGGTCATTTGCGGGCCTCTGTTCTGACGAACGAGCAACTGGTTCTGTTAAACTCGGAGGGCAACCTCTTTCGTTATACGATTCACCTTAGCGATCAAGAGTAATGGACTTACTTTGGAAACTCGAAAGTGATTTTTGAAACCGCACGGCTTGCCGTCCGTGACTTGCGCGACTCTGACTTCGAAGCATTTCATGAGATGCAGTCGGATGACGAGGTGATGCGTTATACAACGGGTCACGGGTTTGATGAAGCGGAAAATAGGCGTCAACTCATTGACTGCATCGAGCGATATTCGGTAACCGACAACGATTTCTGGGTGTGGGCGATCGTACGCACCGAGGATGATGCGTTTGTCGGGACATGCGCGATCGTCCCCAGTGACGAGGGCCCGGAGATTGGGTATCGGTTTCTGCGAAAGTACTTCGGAAACGGGTACGGCCAAGAAATATGCGATGGCCTGGTACGGTACGGAATCGACGAACGAGGGTTGCCGCGATTGGTGGCTTTCGTCGACGTGCGAAATGTTCCTTCGGTAAAGATTCTCGATCGGAGTCGTCTCGCGTTTGTCGCTGAGGTGACGAATGAAGAGGGGCTCGCGGACCGTTTCTATCGTTGTGATTCCCTGTCGCCTGCACGTGATGGTGAATAGCGGGGCGCAAGCGGATATTCCACCGGACACTCTTGAATTGGAGCTTCGATGCCGATCGACAATGAACGCAATCAAGTGCCGCAAGACGGCATGACCTTGCCGCAGCACTTTTTCGTTTCCGAAGAGATCTTTGAACAGGAAACGAAGAGTCTTTTTCAAGGAGATTGGTTTTGCATCGGAAGGCGCGAACAACTGAATCAACCCGGCGACTACTTTTTGGCGGACGTGGTGGGTGAGAGTTTGATCGTCACGCTCGATTCAGAAGGTCAGTTGCAGGCGATGTACAACGTGTGTCGACATCGCGGTAGTCGGCTTGCGACGGAACCTCGCGGTGCGTTTTCACACTGTCGTATCCGGTGTCCATACCATCGATGGACATACGATTGCGCCGGTGAACTCTTGGCGGCGCCGAATATGGCGGAGGAGTTTCAAGTCGCCGATTGGCCGCTTCGGCACGTCACGGTCGATGTTTGGGAAGGCTTTGTGTTTATCAACCTTGCAAACGATCCACCGCCGATCGCGACTGCATTCGAGGCTTTTTGGGAACAACTCTCGCCGTGGAGCACGGGCGACTTGGTCGTCGCTCACGAAGAAAAGTACGAATTGGCGACGAACTGGAAGATGGTGTACCAGAATTTCAACGAGTGCTACCACTGCCGTTCGGTGCATCCAGGACTGGATGAGTTGTCACCCGTGGAGGACTGTAGTAACGACTTTTCGGAAGGGCCGTTTCTCGGAGGACCGATGCAACTGTCGTCCGAAAGCATGACGATCGATGGGAAACGCACTGCGCCTGTGATCCGGACGCTCGATGAAGCGAGAAAGCATCGCGTGTATTACTACACTCTGCTCCCGAACATGTTGTTCGGTCTTCATCCGGATTTCGTTTTGGCGTGGCGACTGGAGCCCCGTAGTCCGGGCTCGACGAAGATCACGGCGCAGTGGTTGTACGAGCCGGAGGCGATCGCGAGTCCAGGCTTCGATCCTCGACCCGCAATCGAGTTCTGGGATCGAACAAATCGTCAGGACTGGGACATCTGCCAATCAAGCTATCAGGGCGTGTGTTCCCGTGGTTATCAACCGGGGCCGTGGTCCACGAGTGAGTCGATTCCGAAGAGTTTCGACAGGTCGGTTCTAGCCGCCTTGGGAGACGGCTAGCTGGTTAATGCTGAGCGGTTTCCAAAAACCAAAGGATGTTGGACTGTGAAGGCTCGCTTTTTTCCCGACCCTCCCGCAGATGCGGAA
>JBCBOT010000384.1:0-7559 GCA_039821165.1 Planctomycetota bacterium
TGCTATTACGAATCGACCCGAATCAGAACGTGAATTCGGTGTTTCGTTGGCGTTCCAATCAAGCGGCTGATGAAGGAACGCTTCCAGGGCTGTCGGCGCGTTGGGAGACGGAGGTCCGCTTGGGGAACGGAGTCGATTCGACAGCGCACGTCAAACTTCAAATCGGTGGGAAGGATCCCGGCATTGAACGAGCGGAAGCCTTCCTGCCCGCAGCAACGGTCGGTGTCGACCACCACGGCACGACAATTCGTGGCGACGGCTCGGTGTGTTTGCCGCTGAGTGCTCCGCGACCGAGCGACGAACCCGACTCGGTCTCTGTGCTCAGTGATTTGCTAAACGTGATCTAGTAAACGATGTCACTCTTTTTCGGCGGATCGGCACCACGCCAGCATCTGAGCCGCGAATTCACGATGTTCTCGCTTGGCGGCCTTTTCTGCCGCAGCCTGGAAGAGCGGTTTTAGGTTGAGGTCGCCGCTATTCCTGAATCGCTGCTGGTACTCCAAAACAAAGCTTTTCAGATAGGCGGAGTCGAACTGTTTTAGCCCTCGAAATGCAATGTCCGCGTGTTTCGTGTCCGCGAGCCCGGTCGCGAATGTTTTGAGGCACCGACCGATGTTGAGATAGGCGTTCCAACCGTCTATCGATCCGTTCGGACTGGCTTCCCGCACCAGGATCGGAATCGCAATCACGCAGGACTTCATCTCGCCTCGAAAGGCGATCCACCCCGCAGCGCTCGCTTGCACGCGCGAGTCCGGATCTTCGAGACACCGCTCGACCAGTTGCTCACGTCGAAGGCCTTGCGAGTCGGACATGCTGTCGGACATTCCACGAGAAAGCAATGCTCGAATCGCGTGGTGTCGAATCGAACCCGAAGGGTCGTCCGCCAAATCAAAGAGCGCCTCAAAGGCGGGTTCGCCCATTCGGCCTAACGCGTAGACCGCAGATCCGGAGACCTCGCCATTCGGATCGCGAAGTGCGACGAGCAATTCAGGCATTGCGTCCCGGCTTTGGGGAGCAAGTTCGGCGAGCGCTAGCGCCGCGAATCTTCGAACCGTCGCATCGGAATCCATGATCGCGCCGCGCAGCGAGGTCACCACGCTCGGATTCGGTTTCGACTTTCCCAGTAAGATGACGGCCCACATTCGCACGGTGGCATCTTTGTCCTCGACGGAGTCGATCAAAAGTGGCAACGCTGCTTCAGGGAGTGCGTTGACGAGTTCTTTGTTCAGCGAGTGCATCGCGGTCGAGCGTGTCGCGGCGGACTTGGATTGGAGTGCCGTCGCGATCGCGGCGAGGATCGAAACGCCGTGTTTTCGGTGAATCCCCGGGTGTCGCGCTATTGTCCCGAGAACCGCCAACGAACTCACCGCGATCTCTTTGTCACTTGAAATGCAGAGTTCAAGGACTCGCGGCAGAAAACGCTCCGACAAGTCGTTATCGATTCCGCCTTCGAGCCATTGGAGATTGGAAAGTGCCGTCCGTTGCTGTCGCGGATCGGTTGACGCGATTTGCTGCTCGATTCGAGGCAGTTCCGAACGGGGCACGGATGGAGGACTGGCCACGGAGACCTGCGTGACTGACGAGGCGAGCACGACGAACATCCAAGCCGCGAGTCGTTGACGTCGTCGAACAGACGGGAACGCATTCATCGCAATTCTCTTGTCCGTTGAATTTGCCGCAGTGCCCACCAGTATCTTAGATGTCGCAACAACATCGAAATCTGCGTTTTGGTGAGCCGCCGATTCATGATGGAGCGGTGCCGGCAGCGTTTGCGAATCACGCGGGTCGTCGCGTGAATATCACAAACAACACCAATTCCCGCGAAAGAGTGTTCTCGTTTCTCTTAGCGATAGTCTTTCGCGGGCGTGTCGAACGCGAATGCCTACGAGCATACCGGATGTCTAGAAGCGGTGGCGATCCCGGCCCAGTCTTGGTTGAACATGCCGTCGAGGGTTCGGTCGAAATGCTTGGTGAACGGCTTTCCGGATCCGATCACGCTGCAATCGGCGCGTGGGGATCGATGGTTTGATTCCGCGTTGCTTCGTGAATCGCTCAAATTAGATCCGCCTGAGTAGCGGTCACTGACGTCCGCGTCGCGGCAAGGAGCTGCGTGATCTGCGGGCGCGAGCCACCGTGGCGTGTGGATCAAGGCTGATTCACTGGGATGCCGATCAGCAAGCGGTGGTGATCGGCACCCGGACGGAGAACGCAATCGATTGAGACGCAGGGCTCAATTGACGACAGCGCGATATCGCTAGGCGGCCCGTTCCAGGGACGCCTCGATCGGTTGCCTATTGCGACGGGCGAATCTCGTGATGACGAGCGTGATGAGGATCACGCTCATGAATCGGCTTGCCCGGCGAGTTCCATTTCGCGTGCCCGTGCCGCGTCTTCGGCGATCTGGGCGGCGGTGCGACGGCGTCGCTTGCGGGGCTTGGCGTTGACCCACTCTTTGGTCAACACTTCGAACACCTCCGGCGTCTCGTAGCGAACGATGTTTTTCCCCTCGGGCATCGGGCCGATCAAGCCTCGAAAGACCGGCATGCCGCGGAGTGCCAGGTCGGTGCTGCAATCATCGATTCCGATCTGCTGGTGCGACTGCGTGATGGGATCGATGGAGGGGTAGTCCGAAATCATTAACGAACCATCCTTGCCGCGCGTGACAACGCGGAAAGTATCTTTTTTGGCCATGGTGCCTCCAAAAAGGGAGTGGCGCTTCGCGGGAGTGGAAGGGTGCGATTGCTCGAATCGTGCGCCGCAGTGGGAGAGGGACGCGGGATTCAAAAGAGGCCCAGGGAGTTCTGCGACTGTTGGGAGGAGTCGCGCACCGGCGGGATCGCGTGCGAGCATCGACGTTCACCGGCGTCGTGCACCGAACTCAGGAGTTTCGGCGGCGACATCGTGAAGGCAAACGTCGATGCTCAAGGCAACGCGGTCTCAACCGACGAGGGAGGGTCAGGCGTCAGTCGAATCCGATTCGAGGGGCAATCGAACAATGGTTCTATCGACGCGCTAGTACGGAGCATGCACGAAACCGCCAGAAGAGTCTCCGCAGAACGAAAGGTCTCGCAGCACCGCTGGAAAGAAACGCCTAACGCGAAAGTCTCTCCAAGCCGCTACAAGCGATAAAGACGGAAGAGTGAAAGGACCGTCCACCGACGAGTTGGTCGGCAGGGCTCAAGACTCGCTCGACGCTCGCAGCATTTTCCGACGACGTCGATAGAGTGCGACCCCCGCAACCACCGCACATGGTGTCAGCACCGCGGCTCCGGTTTGCACCCACGCTGATGTCATCACGATTTTGTGAACCAACGAGTTGTGTTTCTCCGTCGTATCGGGAAGTTGCCCCGTGTACTTGGCGACATGGTGCAGGAAACTCGTCGCGAGTGACTCGGTGGGTAAGCTCTTGTGGCAGGACAGACACGCGCCCTGTCGATTCATCTTCGCGCGCTCTTCGTTGTTCAGTGCCCGCGATAGTTGGAAGTGGTGACCGACGGTTTGTAGTTGATTTCCCTGTTCGTCGACGATTCGTGACCAATCGTTCGGCAGGTTCGCGACGGCTTCCAATTGAGTCTGCGTTTGTTTGGGAAGGATTTTGCCGTCGACCGTTTCGAGGTCCACGGTGACCGCTTCGTTGGGTGGTCGCATGCTGCGAGCACCATCGATTCCGTAGCCGAGTGCTTTTTCGTCGGCGTGACAGGATTCACAGGTCCTCGCATTCTTCGTCATCGTGTGCGGTTGGGTGGGCGACATGTCGATCGCGAGTTGGCCTTCGTCGCCACCGGCTTCCATCCCGGGTTCGGTGCGATAGATGTGGTTGGTCAAAATCGGTTTGCCGTCTTCGCCGATGATCGTGACCGATGGCTGGCAACCGGGCGCGAGCGGCGTCACACGTCCTTCACCGTTAACACCGAGCATGGGCTTTTCCCAACGCAAGTAGGATCGCTGTTCGGTGATTTTGCCTGGGATGATGGTGTCGTAGCCCGTTTCACCGCGATCGTATTGGTGTTCTTTTTGCATGTGCCGTCGGCCGGCCGCGACCCAATCGAAGTTGTTCTGCGACTCGTTGCACTCGGGACATTTGTCTTTTTGCGAGTAGTCGATTTTGACGTGGCACCCGTAGCATTGGGGTGTCCAAGATGCGTGACACGAATAGCACTCCATGTTTTGCAGGTGTGACGTCACACCGAGCATCGCCACCCGGCCACGCTGAGACAGCTTGTCTTGCTGTTCAAGCATTTTCAGAGGCTTCATTTTGATGTCGGCGCCGGCGGCGGTGTGCACGATGACTTCGTCGCCGTCGCGAACGACATTTCCATAGGGATTTCCACGAGCGGTCAGCAGGTATCCGTCGCGCACGGGATAGACGGTGCCCTGGGCGGTGTGGTCGTTGAGTTCATCGGTGGTTCCACGTGGTGCTCCCGTGGCGGGCTCCATGTCGAACTCATCCATGAACCCCAGTGGCAGTTCCCAGGGGAAACGGTCCGGCGTCCCGTGGCAATCGCTGCATTCGATTTGAACGGCTGCGAGATTCGCGCCGGCTAAGAAACCGTCGCTGTGCACATCAATCGAGGTGTGGCAATCCTGACACGTCATTCCTTTCTGGTAGTGAACGTCTTGTTCCATCGCCAGATAGTGTTTCGTGTGCAGCTTCGGTTGGCCGCTTCCGTCGGCGGCGTAGGGTGACTCGTAGGGTGTCTCCATCAATCCTTGGAAGGAGACGCCGATCCGTTTCCCACGGTCGTGGCAGGTCGTACATGTCTCGACAGGAATGCCACTGTACGTCGTCTCGTGCACCGTGACTTTTGCTTCACGCGTCCCCTGGATGCTGTGGACCAGCATGTGACCGGTTTGATCTTTCGGGATCGTCGGGTCGGCACCTTCGTAGAAGCCCTCGTTGCTGTAGGGCACATGGCATGACGAGCAACCCATGCCGCGGTAGTCGCCTCGTTTTTGACGCCCTTTGACGCCGTGATGGCAACGTTGACATTCTTGGCGGATGTACGTGAATGCCGCCAAGGTCGGGTCGTCGCCGAGCTTGTGCAGTTCGTCGACTTTGAGCGCTTCGGGCAACGGTTCATGTCGATCAACGAACACGTTCGGCTCGAGCTTCTTGAGCCGAGCCATGTAGGCCTTGTAGATTTCGGTTCCCAGCCGCGCATTCGGGTCGTCTGGGTTCTTGACTGCATAGTTGCCGTACTTGTGTTCGTAGCCTGTGAGTCCGCCGAAGGACCAGCACACTCCCTGGATCTTTCCGGCCTCGGTCATCATGAGAGATCGCCACTGGACTTCGACATGTTTGGGATGGCAGACTCCGCACGTCTTGTCATTCACCCAGGGGCTTCCGGGGTCGCCGCAAAAGAAGTCGCCGCCTGAATGGGCCTTGTTGGCGTCCTTCGTTTCCGTGGGGTCGCCGCCGTGACAGACGACGCAGCCCGCCGGATCACCCATGGCTTCGCCCCGCGCGATGATCTGCTGCATCATCTGTGACTCCGACTGTCGAATCAGCTCGATGTCACCATGGCACTTCATGCAGCCACTGTTGGCTGCGTTGGGAAATGCATCGACCGGGCGTTCGGCGGCATGCGTCCGCGCGAAGCAAATTAGCAAGAGAAACAGAGCCGACACGCGAGCGAACATGGCGAAAGACCGTTTGGGGCGAGATCGTCAGCCCGCAAACTCTACCAGATCAACCGTTCGTCGCTAACTCGGACCCAAGCACAATACGCTGTGTCCGAGGTTGAGATGGGAACACTGATTGCCACGACTCATTCACGAATGAAGTCGAGGGGCACTGATGCGTGCTGGTTTGGTGCTCCCAGCTCGCTTTTTTGGGTCCAGCCTTAGCGGCGGCGTCGGAGGGTGAGTCCGAGTGCGAAGCAACCGAAGAACACCGTCGCGGATGTCGGCTCGGGGACGGCTGCGGTGATCTGTCCGTCGACCCAGACTTCGAGCGTCTTGACGACGTAGTCTCCGCTATTGTTCGCGAACGTCCAATCGGGATGTCCCGATCCACCGACCTGATTGCCGATTCCGAGATCGGTCGCACCGATCCGCGAGTCGCCCCATTGATTGAAACCGAACAGCGTTTGACCGGCACCGTAGTTATGGATTTGCATCGATCCATAACCGGCGTTACCGAACCGCTGATCTCCGAAGTCGTATAGACCGCCCGATGCACCTGGCACACCGATTTGATTGCCCGGGACATAGTCTTCCCACCAGAATTCGATGTTGCCGGTTGCGATCCCGGTCCCGGTCACGATACCGGCCTGGTTCGAAAACACATTCATGTTCGACAGCGTTTGCTGGAAGACCGCGCCGCCGTTGCCGTTGGGCCCGAGGCTCGGCACGCCGATCAATCCGGCGTCATTGGTGAACGCATCCATTGAAACCCAAACGTATTCCAGCGGTCCGCCCGCTCGTTGAAGCTCCATGTGATACGCGATTCGACTGAAGGAGCCCGTTGCGATCGACCCCGAGTTGTTGACCGAGTAGGGAATCGACGAAGAGTTGAAGGCGACCGGTCCATTCGGAATGTCGAGCCCATAGACTTGGGTGAAGCCGGATTCTGAGGGACCGATCAGGCTGGCGCGAGCGCTCGGCGAAGAAAAGGAGCAGGTCGCGAGACCGGCAAAAAGAATGAGGCAGGCTCGCAAGATAGATGAGGACACTTCGGATCTCCGTCGCAGCTATTTCTTTCGGTTCTGAACCCCGCGGGGAAACGTACGGCGCCAGAACGCACAAGCAAATCAATCGTTCCGCGTTTTGCGAGCACCCAGCCTGGGGAAGCGTTGCGAAAACGTCTTGCCGGGGGGTAGGGCACGCTGCAGTTTGCTAAACTCGTCGGCGGAACCTCTTTTCACCGGTCAGAAAACGCTAACGTGAAGCTCGTCAAGCAAACTCGACTGTCTTTTCGACAAGGAACGTCGGACAAGGTCTACGAGGTGGATCTATGCGAAGTCAGTGAGGGCCAGTTTGTCGTCAACTTTCGCTATGGTCGGCGCGGGGCCACATTGCGGGAGGGAACGAAAACAACGACTCCGATGGCACGCGGTGACGCCGAACGTGTTTTCAACCAACTCGTCGATGCCAAGACGAGCAAGGGCTACGGTGAAGACGCCGGCCCTCCGACGCCCGAACCCAAGACATCCAAGCCGCTTTCACCAGCGGACCAAGATGCACGGAAGGAGGCGATCCTCACTCGACTTCGTGAAGGAAAGAACTCTTCCAGCAAATGGTCGCTTTCACGAACGATTTGGCGAGCTGGGGAACTGAAACTCATCGAAGCGGAACCGCTGCTGCGGTCGCTTGTCGGCATCAATGAAATGACCGACTACTGCATCGCGTGGTCGCTGGCCCGACTGGGGCAAAGTGCAAGTGCATCAACGTTGGAAGGCATCGCGCGCTCTTCATCGAATCGAGAGCATGTTCGCCACATCGCCACGCAAGCGTTGCGGTTGATCGCGGATGATGAGAGTCGGCGATCGTTGGTTCAGCAGGCGATCGACTCGTTGCCAGATCCGCTCCGGTCGTTTCTGAACAACAACTCGATGGAT
>JBCBOT010000385.1:0-7545 GCA_039821165.1 Planctomycetota bacterium
GGCGATTGCTCGTTTCCAAGAGGGACGCTGGGAAGAGGGCATCGCCTTCGCCGAAGAAACGTTGCAGCTTGCCCCTGAGAACAGCTTCACGAAAGCGATGCTTGGCAAATTCTATTTCGTTGGTGGCTTTCAGGAGAAAGCAGCAAAACTCACGGACACGCTTCTAGTTGGTCCTCCACGAGATCCGGACGGGGCGGCGGCCGTCTTCGAACTGCTCGCATTGCTTGGTCGTGACCGAGAGCTTGCGGCGTACTGCGAGACAATGGATGAAGAATCAACGACCGAACAGGAACAAGCAAACCGCCTGCACTTCGCCGTGTATGCCAACCACCGTTTGGGCGAGAATGAAGTTGCGAATCGGTACCGGCGAGCCTTCAAAGCTTTAAAAGAGGGGAACGCCGAAGCCGAAGAGAACCTCAAGGACCTCGAAAATGGCGAAGGCCATGCTCCCTGGCCACTGCCACTCGGCAATTGGGTTCCTCGATCGACACTTGATACCCTGATGGACCAAACGCAGCGGCGAGAACAACGATCCAATCGGGTGCTGAGGGAGCTAGTGCATCTGATCGCGCCACTGCTGGATCGAGGAGATCCATTTGGAAGAGAATTTGCGATGCGGTTGGCGATGGCGGACGGCTCTCCCCAAATGCTGGACGCATTGAAAGTGTTCGCATTGGGCGCTCGCGGCCCGGACAAGATGCGAATGGATGCCCTTCTATTCCTGAAGGAACGGAACGCACTCGGCGATGGGCCGCACAAGGTGTACTCGCGTGGAAAATGGACAACGATTCAACTGCTGTCTGCAGAGATCTATTCTGAAGCGGAAGACTCAAACAGCTGTCCAGAGGTGGTCGATCTGATGACGGACGGAGTCCAATCGATGCACGACGGGGACTATGATCGTGCCGAGAGTTGTTTCGAGAACATCTTGCGAGTTGAACCAACGAACACCAATGCGATCTACAATCGTTGCGCTGTGTGGATGCATCGTGACGGACCCGAAGGTGTCGAACGCGCCCGCCCGGAAATTGAAAGGCTTCATCAAGAAGTCCCAGACTACACGTTCGCACGCGTTGCGGTCGCGCAGTTCGCATCGGAGGAGGGGCGTCACCAAGATGCACGCGAAATTCTCGCGCCCATCTATAGACAGGCACGACTCCATGTGACAGAGGCAATCGCACTGTTTAGTGCTCAAGCGGATATTTGCCTCGCATCCGATGACTTTGCAGGAGTCGAAACTGCGATCGCGATGCTCTCGCAACTTTCAGGTGAGGACGACCCGCGAGTGATGCACTTCAAACATCGCATGAGTCGAGATTCAGGTAGCCTGCGATCGGCATTACAGCACCTTCTCAAACGAGCCTGATTGCAATGTTGATTTTTAGGAAGAGAGCTTAGGAGTCGTTCGGAAACAACTTCGGCAATCGATTCGCCTCACAGGCTTTTAGCTTGCCACGGAGGTGACATGGAACGATACAGTGAGGGCCTCGAAGCTCACATGCTGGCGTTTTGCAGTCTTCCTCCAAAAAAGATCGCGGGCGATCTGCATCGATCGTCACGCGAAGTGGCCAAGCCGCGAAACTCTCAGGGAAGTGGGGCAAGGTCTTCGCGTCTCCGCCGCTTCGCATGATCACTCTTCGCTTCCGCCGCCCCACAGGGCTTCTATTTCACGGCGACTTCGACAAAGCCGAATGCGAAAAGGCATTTTCTTTTGCCTGCGAACGATTGACGAACCTTGCGACCGATCATCCGTAGGTGGTCAAGACACTGCTGTCTTTCGATGAATGAAATACAGATGGGGGACACCGCCCCTTCGGTCGACGAAGCCGGACGCCATTTCGAAGAAATGGCCTCGAAAAAGCTGTCGCTGCCATCCCATGACGAACTCTTTGAAGCCGCGCCGAGGAGCAATTTGGTACGATAGGGTGGACCGGAGGCGTTTTTACTTTTTGGTCTGACTGCACGGTCCGTGCAAGTCATCGCTCGTGACTGAACAACAACCATAGCCCCGCAATTTCTTCAACGAAACGGTAGTCGATCATGCGAGAAGAACGTGGCAATGATTTCGGCTCGCTCGCTATTGTGCTGATCCTATTGCTCCTGGTTGGGGGTGGCGGCGCATTCGTTTGGATGCGAAGAAACGCGTCCGTCCTCGCCGCGGAAGCCGCGATGAGGCGAGCCGAAGCACAACGTGTGATGACGATGCAGGCCGCCGAAGAGGCGGCTTTGATGCAAGTGGCCGCGGAACAGCGGGCGCGTTCGGCAGAGGCCACGCTCGAGGCCGCCGAACTCGTTTCCACCCAGACGAAAGCCGATGAAGACGCCGAGGTGGCAGCGATCAAACAAGTGCTGATGACTCAGCAGGATGCTTGGAACTCGGGCGATATTGACGGGTTTATGGAAGGCTACTGGAAGTCCGATGAGTTGACATTCAGTTCTGGCGGCGAGACGACTCGGTCCTGGCAGAGCACGATCGATCGTTACAAGAAAAAGTACGCGACGCGCGAAGCGATGGGGACGCTTGAATTCAGCGAATTGGAAGTGCACCTACTCGGCGGCGAAGCGGCCTACGTCCTCGGTCGTTGGAACCTGAAAGACATCGCAGGAGGGAATTTTACGCTCGTGATGCGCAAGTGGGACGACGGTTGGTTGGTCATTCATGACCACACCTCGGTGCTCGAAGAATCGAAAAAAAACGGGGCGGAGTAGCACGTCGATGCAGATGGGACAGTCAGAGCGTTTGGTTCGAACGTGAGCGACGACCAACGAACTGGCAAACGCTTAGTGCTGCTTGGGATTGGGCACACCAATGCGCTTTTGCTACGCCGTTGGGTGACGGATCCGATTCCCGACGTCGAATTAACATGCCTCTCTGATCATCGGTTCGGCACCTATTCCGGAATGTTACCCGCCGTTCTGAGCGGCCAAGTTCGCGAGAGTGCCATGCAACTGGATGTAGCGGCACTCTGCCGTGCGGCCGGAGCACAACTCATAGTTGATCGCGTCGCTGGACTGGATCGGCAGACTCGAAGACTCACGTTTGAGCATCGCGCCTCGCTTGCTTTCGATGCGTTGGTGATCGGTATTGGTTCGACCACCAATGCTCCGAAAAACAACGCGATGGTTGTCGGCGTAAAGCCGATGCAGTCGTTTCTGACACGTCTGAGTGATGCTGTCGTTCAATCGATCTCACATCGCGTCGATCGACCAATACGCGTCGCCGTGGTCGGGGGAGGCGTGGCGAGCATTGAACTGGCATTTTGTTTGCCACCATTCCTGAAGTCCTGCGGGGTCGAGCGGCACGCGATCAAGATCGTTTGCGGAGGAGAAATCGGATCCGGAGTCGGTCCTTCACTGCGACGACGAATCCAGCGGCAGCTGAAACGAAATCGGATTGCGTGGGTACAAGGTGTGGTGGCGCACGTTACGACACAGAGTCTACGTCTCGAGGATGGCTCCGAGCATGATGCTGATATCGTGATTTGGGCAACGGGTGCCTTCGCACCACCATTGCTGTCGCGACTTGGACTTCCGGCCGACGAACGCGGCTTTATCGCAACCGACGAAATGCTTCGAACCACTTCCGGCGAACCGATCTTTGCGGTCGGAGACGCGGGAAGTTGCGTTTCCGATCCGCATCCGAAAGCCGGTGTGTATGCGGTTCGGCAAGCCCCGGTTCTGTCGAGCAATGTGTCACGGTTCTTTGCGGGTCGTCCGCTGAAATCATTTCGAGCGCAGCGATCCTTTTTAAAACTCATCAATACCGGCGACGGCAAAGCGATGGGTGAATGGAAAGGCTTCTCTTTCCAGGGCCGTTGGGTGCTCGCCCTGAAGCATTGGATCGACAAACGATTCATGGACCAGTTTCGAATCACGGATTGAGCCCGTGAACCGGATCAGCGACGATGCATGAATTGACACCGCCGCATTTCCTGCGCACCTCCCCGCTTGAGGCCCACCCGATGTCCCACCGGTCGCCCGTCCGCCTTTCCAAGACTCACGCTCGGTTGCTCTCCGCACTCGTGTTGCTGACCGCATGTGGCTGCGATCCGACAGAAAAAAATGCGACACCGACGACTTCCGCCACTGCGGCGTCCGACCAATCACTTGACGCCGAGTCCGTCCCGGCCGAGGTAATGACCTCGACAACGGCCTCCTCGAGAATCGCTGCGATCCAGGGAGTCGGTCCGCAGAGTTCGATGGTCGGCTCGGAGGCCGAAATCACTGGCGTTGTGACAGCGACTTACTTCGAGCGGGATGAATTGGGCGGTTTCTTCGTCCAAGACATGGGTCAGTCCGACGGAGGTTCGAGCGGAATCTTTGTCGATGCACGCGTCGAGGGTCTCCAAGTCGGTGAGACTGTCAAGGCAAGCGGCGTTGTGGTCGAACTTGACGGACTCACTTCGATCAAACCGCAGGGTTCAACCTTCGAACTGGAACGCGTCGGTACCGCCGAGAACATTGAGCCGGTTGTTCTTACGTCGCTCGAGAAGGGCGTCGACTGGGAATCGTTGGAAGGCATGATCGTCTCGATCCAGCAACCCATGTTCGTCGTCGACACCTACGATCTCGCGCGGCGTGGACGCCTCGTCGTCGCACCTGAGATCCAAACGATTCCCACCGACACGATGCAACCTGATCGGGATCGTTTTCTCGATACCGACCGCGCACTGCGAGCCGCTCGCATCACGCTTGATGACGGTGTGACGACGCAGAATAAATTCCCGATCCCGCTGGTGCCATCACTCGGCACGGACTGGCAAACGGTTCGCGTCGGTTCAAAGTTGACCGGTCTCACGGGAGTGGTGATTGAACACAAGAAACAGTACTTCCTCCTTCCAACGGCCGACTTCGAGCTGGAACCGGAACCCAGACCCGAGCGCCCCGACGTTGGCGACGCGAATGTTGTCGTCGCAAGCTTCAACGTGCTGAACTTCTTCACGACACTGGACAACGGCTCCAACGGCGCACGCGGCGCAGACAATCCCCAGGAACTGGAGCGTCAGCGCGACAAGCTCGTGGCCGCGATGATCGGACTCGAGGCAGATGTGATCGGTCTGATGGAATTGGAGAACAGCGATGAGTCGGAGCAAACGCTGGTCGAGGCGTTGAATCAGAAACTCGGAACAGAAGCGTTTGCGGCTTGTGGATTACCGACCGGATTCAGCAAAGCTCCCGGTGGTGGAGATCGAATTCGAGTCGGAATCATCTATCGCAAGGATCGCGTCGAGACCGTCGGCGACCTTGCGATGATCGACGACGAGGCTTTCTTCATCGCGAGAACTCCATTGGTCCAAGCATTCCGAAAACTCGGCGGTAGCGAGTCGTTCACCTTGATCGTGAACCATTTCAAGTCAAAAGGGGCTCGAGATGCGAAAGGAGAAGACCGGGACTCTAAAGACGGGCAAGGTGCCTACAATTCGACGCGGACGCGGCAAGCCAAAGCGGTTTGTAGCTTTGTCGATCAGCTCGTCGCAAATGGTCAGCCGAACGCCCTCGTCATTGGTGACCTGAATGCCTATCGATTTGAAGACCCGATTGATGCGATGCGCGAAGCGGGTTTGGTGGACCTGATCGAATCGAAATGCAAAACAGAGCTTCCCTACACCTACGTCTACTTCGGCCAGGTCGGATCGCTTGACCAATCATTTGCGACGGGT
This sequence comes from Planctomycetota bacterium, assembly GCA_039821165.1. Taxonomy (GTDB): domain Bacteria; phylum Planctomycetota; class Planctomycetia; order Pirellulales; family Pirellulaceae; genus Stieleria. The sequence continues at coordinate 5,661 of JBCBOT010000385.1, forward strand.
TCGCTGGCCGAAAAGGTCACGGGTACGGAACCCTGGAACATCAATGCGGCCGAGCCGAGGTTTCTCGATTACAACACGGAATACAATCCCAAGAAGCTCTTCGAGCCGAATCCGTTTCGCTCGTCGGACCACGACCCGGTGCTGATCGGGCTGCAACTGAAGTAACGATCAATTCTGTGCGGCGAGGAGCGATCGGTAGAGTTCAGTGTAGCGACGCCCCATGACGCGATAATCGTAGTGCCGCGAGACAAATGCTTGTCCGTCGCGCCCGAGCCGATAGGCAAGTGCGTCGTCGTCCAGCAGTCTCGCGATTTGCGATTCGAGTGAATCCACTCTCACACCATGGAATCGATTGATGCCTGCTTGAAAGGGTCTTTCGATCGGAAGAGCGATTTCACATCCATGTCGCGCCGGCTGCTCGAGGTAGATTTCGGCAGCCCCGATCCCCTCGGTGATCACGCAAGGCGTTGCGGCGAGATAGCTTTCGCACGCAGCGAGATTGAACGAATCCCAATAACTCGGAATGGCCGTCACATTTCCAAAGGCCAGGATCGACAACATCACTTCGGGATCGTCGATCCACCCCGTGAAGAGTAGGTACTCACTCGCGTGCTCGGGATCGATTCGACACAATTCTCGCCGCCGCTCGACCGTGAATTCGCCGACCAAAATGGCTCGTAGGGGACGCTCCGGTCGCTTGTGATACAGGCGACTTGCCGCGTGGATGAATTCAATCACACCTTTCGCGTGATCATCTCGCCCGACATACAGGACTTTATGGTCGTGCGGCGAAAATTCGATCGGGGTTTGTTCTTCGGCCTCGCCTCGATAGCAACGCAACCCGGCTTCGGTGTGGTAGGTTCGTACCCGTTCGTCGACACTCGCCCGATCGCAATCAACCATTGAAGTGCCGTTATAGATGTGGGCCAGGTTTGATTTTCCACCTGGATGAAAGTGCCGCAGGAGGTTGGCTCCCGATCGGGAAAGGCTGACGATCGCGTCGGCATCTTCCTGTTCCCGACGCCAAAGGTTGAGTTGGTGAACGATGAACCAGACGTGGTGAATCGCTTCGTCCAGATAGCTGTCGCTATAACCCTGTCGCCTGAGCGAATCTCGATGACGTCGAACGTGCTCGCCCACGATCCTTTCCAACTCCGATGGGCTCGCCAGCAATGCCTCGCGATGCTGCGGATTCATCTGCAAGAAATCAACGCCCGTCAGACGCATGAGCCGTCCGAGTCCGCTTTGCAGATCGTCGTGTCGGGTTCGCACAAAGACGGGGCGACGTCCCGTCAGGCGCTGGACATGTTCCACCAGCGGTCGGTAAGAGTGTTCGACGGAAGAAGACTCCTCTGGAATGATCGTGTCAAAGTGCGAGTGGATCACCGAAACGTTCGCGAGCGTGAATTCCGGCATCCCCTCTCGGATCAAGTGGCCGAAACTTTCAAACCGGACAGCACGGTCGGTGGCCTGTTGCCATTCGAACGGTTCCTCATTCGAGATGTGCGTTGCGTGAATTGCCTCTTTGGTCTCTTCCCTCGAAAGGATCGACCCCGGGTAGGTGAGGAGAACATCCCAGCCGATTTCATTGAGCCCGAGCACGAGATCGTGCGTCACACTGCTGATTCCGCCTCCGCGTCGATCGGGCCAGCACCCGAACATGAGGACGGTCGGGCGTTGCCCAGGGGATAGCAGCATCGCAGGTCTCGAATGGCCTTCACAACAAAACTTACTTCAGAAGTTTAGCTACTCAAACTGAGCGGTTTACTAAAACCAAAGGATGTTGGGCTGTGAAGGCTCGCTTTTTCTTCACCCTCCCGCAACGAAATGGATGCAGGTTGCAAGAGCTGCATCCATTTCGTGGCGGGAGGGTCGACGTGTTTCC
>JBCBOT010000386.1:0-7498 GCA_039821165.1 Planctomycetota bacterium
GACTCAAATCGAACCTGGCGATAATCACTGCTTTGAAGGAACCCCGAAAGCGAATAGTAGTCCGCGGTCGAAATCGCCGTGTCGCTAGCGAACTGGCACGCGTGGATAAGGACTACCAGCAACAGATTCTTGATTTGCTCGAGCGCGAGGGGCTTTCTCGCCCAGCCAAGACGAATGTCCTTGCGGATGAGTCGATCCTTTTCGATTTCAGCACTCTCGCGCAAGAACAATTCATGCAGGATGGTTTTGTTTTTGGTCTAGCTCCACGACGGGAAGGGATCCCGTACTTCGATTCCGCGACCGATACCGTTGAAGTCGCTCGGTTCGGGGCGGCCGTGAGCGACTCGATTTGGCGGGGGCTCGAGTCGGTGACGCTGGGGGCCATTCAAAACCGGAGCGCGATCGCCAAACTTCCCAAGAGCGGTCGAACACTTCGCTCGCCGACCTTCGAGTTGCAACACGGCAGTGTCCACTGCCTGGTCGAAGGTCGCGGGCACATTGTTGCGTGCGTCGATTCCCATCGGCTCGTGGCTGGTCCGCTTCACAAACAAACCATCGTCCCCGTGAAAGCGAACGCCCGTTGGGTGAAGCTGAACTTGGATCGCTACGTGGGGCACCGCCTCCATCTCGAGTTCATTCCGGCAACCGATGCTGAACTGTCCGTTCGCCTCGTGACTCAGGGCAATGGTGCGCAAGAGATCGCAGACCTTGATCGACGCTTGCGCGCCGGCGACGAAAAGCTCGAGCAATACGCCAACGCGGCCGAAGCGATTTTGAACAGTGGTCCGATCGAAACCGAAGACCGCTTGTTCGCCGATTTTGAGTCGGGAACCTATGACGGCTGGACCGTGACCGGAAACGCGTTCGGCGCCGTTCCGCAGACCCTGGACACGATCGCGTCCTCTCAGAAACGAATCAACGCAGAGGGAAGGTTCTTCGTCAATTCACACAATATTCGTCGACGAGACGCCGACGGTACCGTCGCTCGACGCGGCGATGAGTTGACGGGAACGATGACGTCCCAGGAGTTCACGATCGATTTCGATTCAATCGAGTTCTTGGTCGGTGGCGGGAGTCATCAAGGCAAAACTTGCGTGAACCTCGTGGTCGATGGTGAGACCAAGCTGTCGGCGACGGGGAACAACAACAACAAAATGTCGCTCAACGTCTGGAACGTCCGGCCATACGCGGGCCAAAGGGCACGGATTCAGATCGTGGATGATCACCGCGGTGGCTGGGGAAACATCGGTTTGGATCAGATCGTTTTCAAGACGAAGATCAAGAAGTCTGAAAACGACAACCGTGCCGCGCATCGTCTCGTCGAAGCATGGCAAAGGGATCGAGAGCGACTGTCCTCCCAGATCGTCCGCAAGTCACGCGTCGCGCTTGCGATGATGGATGGCAGTGGAGAGGACGACCGAGTCCTGATTCGCGGCAATTCGTCCAAACCCGGCAAGGTCGAACCGAGGCATTTCTTGACGGCCGTCACCGGCAATACGCCAATGGCGATTTCCCGGGGAAGTGGACGCTTGGAGTTGGCGGAAGCGATCAACGATCCAATGAATCCTCTTTCGTCGCGAGTGATCGTCAACCGTCTTTGGCATCATCTGATGGGCCGCGGAATCGTTCCAACGACGGACGACTTCGGATTTCTGGGGCAACGTCCGACTCACCCTCAACTGCTTGATCATCTTGCGTCTCGCTTCTTGGCCGACGGGAGGAGCCTGAAGCGGATGATAAAATACATCGTGCTCTCGAGGACCTATCGAATGACGGGGGATGCTGATCCCGACGCGGTCCAAGCCGATGCCAACAATTTGCTTTGGCACCATCGTCCTTCAAGACGGTTGCAGGGAGAGGCGATTCGCGATTCGTTGCTGTCGGTGTCGGGGCAGCTCAATCCAACTGCCTTCGGGCCACCGGTTCCGATTCACCTGACATCCTTTATGGACGGGCGCGGTCGGCCCAATAAAAATGGTCCGCTCGATGGGGATAGACGTCGATCGATCTACATTGCGGTGAGACGCAACTTCTTGTCGCCGATGATGTTGGCATTCGATACCCCGGTTCCTTTCAGTGCCATGGGGCGACGCAATGTATCCAACGTTCCCGCGCAGCCGTTGATTCTTTTAAACGATCCACTCGTCGCAGAGCTGTCGCGAAAGTGGGGCAACCGAGCGCTCGAAACCGTTGCGGGGAAAGACCCCGAGGCCACGTCGAGACGCGTTGAGTGGATGTATCTATCGGGTTTCGCTCGACCGCCGACACCTCAAGAGCGCGACATCGCGGTTTCGTTCGTGACTTCGCGTGCATCAGATCGTGGCGTCGAATCGGACGACGCGGATCTATGGAAGACCCTTGCCCACGTCCTCGTGAATACCAAGGAGTTCATTTTTCTACGATGATCAACGAGCAACCTTTCCCCTGCCAACGTTACCAGCAATCTCCGACGACGCGACGTGAGATGCTCAAGCGGTGCGCCAACGGCTTTGGTGCAGTTGCACTGGCGGCTCTGCAATCGAGTCGCGCGTTTACGGGCGAACCCGTTTTACCGGTGGAACCAGGGCAGCCTGGCCACGGACCGCATCACGTGGCCCGAGCGAAGAACGTGATCTTTCTGTACATGGATGGTGGGCCGTCACAGGTCGACACGTTCGATCCCAAGCCGATGTTGGACAAGCACAACGGAAAAGATCCGGGTGAGCTCTTTCGGGTCGAGCCGACTCAGTTCAATAACAATGGCGTGGTGCTGGCCAGCCCCTGGAAATTCAAACAGTACGGCGAGTCTGGGATTCCCGTCAGTGATCTCTTTCCGCATGTGGCGGAGTGCGTCGACGAGCTGGCGGTGATTCGATCGATGACCTCGGGATTTCCCGAACACACGTTTGCCAACTATTTCCTCCACACCGGAAGTGCGCTGCAGGGCCGTCCCAGCATGGGAGCCTGGGTGAACTACGGTTTGGGCAGCGAGTGCCAGAACTTACCTGGGTTTGTTGTGCTGAACGGTGGCTTGATTCCTCCCGGTGGTCTCGATTGTTTTGGAAGCGGGTTTTTGCCCGCAAGCTATCAAGGCTCCGTCTTCAAGCCGTCCGGCACGGGTGTGGCAAACATCAAACCGAACGAGACGAGCGATCAAGAACAACGCGAGAAGCTCGACCTCATCCATCGCCTTGACGGACTAGCCACCCAGCAATTCGGTAAACACGACAGCATCGAATCGGCAATCAAGAATTACGAACTAGCCTATGCGATGCAAATGGCTGTTCCGGACGTGATGTCAATCAGCGACGAGCCCGAACACATCCGCAAACTGTACGGGTTGGAGTCCAAGTTTGAACCGACGCGAATCTACGCCGCACAATGCTTGATCGCGCGGCGAATGGTCGAGCAGGGCATTCGTTTTGTCGAACTGACGTGTCCTAAAGTGCAGAGTGATCGCTGGGACCAACACGGAAACCTGAAAAGTGGACACGAGAATAACGCCCGCGCGGTGGATCAACCGATCGCGGCGTTGCTCAAAGACTTGCGGCGGCGCGGCATGCTCGATGAAACCCTCGTCATTTGGGCGGGCGAGTTCGGTCGGACTCCGTTTGCGCAGGGAAAAAATGGTCGCGATCACAACCAATACGGTTTCACGGCTTGGATGGCGGGCGGAGGCGTGAAGCCGGGAATCATCTACGGAGCGACGGACGAGTTCGGTTATCGAGCGGTTGAAAATCGCATTGAGATGCATGATTTCCACGCCACCATGCTTCATCTAATGGGTGTCGATCATACCCGTTCCACGTTCCGTTTCGGCGGCCGAGACATGCGTCTGACAGACGTCCATGGGCACGTGATTCACGACATCGTCGCCTGAAATTGGTCACGCGCGAGTGGATTTCCCGCGTGGTGAGATGTTCGTTTGAAAGGCGATCCACGGAGTTCAAGCACTGAGCAGGTCGTAGCAGAGCCTTGCTCTTGCCCTGTCGTTGTAACAGTCAAAAAGGCAGATCAGCCTCCAAAGACAGCAAGGGCAATCGATCTGACGGATGGCTGCAGCCGGTAGCTCCGTCACCAAGTGATAGGCTTCGTCGGGGCGGTCAAGATGAATGAGCAAAAGCGATGCGGTCACTCGGAATTCGGTGACACTCGGGGCCAATGCAATCGCACGACGTGCCGAATCGAGGCAGCGCTCTTTAGCGAGTCCCGACGCGGTTTGCGCAGCGGATAAATCGTGCCAAAGCGCCGCGTCTTCGCGCTCGAACGAGAGGCGACTCGCGAGGCAATCGACGGCGAGAGTGGGTTTGCCGAGCCGACACAGGTCCTGAGCCAGGAGTCTTAGCAAGGCTGATTCGATGTGATCCTCCATGCCCAGAGAGTGCAAAAGGTCGATTCCCAACCCGCGTCGGCCGAGCCTGATGTACTCCAGTGCGAGTGTCCGTGACGAGACCGGCTCGAGGGCGACGAGCAAGCTCGCATTTTCGAGACTCCTCACGGCCTGTTCCGATTCTCCGACTTCGGACGCAAGCAGGCCACGCATTTCCCAGGCTGGCCCATGGTCTCCCGTTTGCGAACATAGCTCCTCGATGTAGTCGTAGGCGCGTTGCCAACCGGAGGTTTCGATGAGTTCCGCGAATTCGTTGAAGAACCTGGTCTTGTACGGATTTCGCCGAGTGGATGCGGAGTGCGCCATTGCTGATGAATTACTTTTGAAGGATCAAACGATTGTTGCGAGTTCGCATCAGCCTGTAGGTCTCACCGTCGTGATGGATGTGAACCAACCTGGCTCCCTTTGAGAGGTCTTCAAAGTCAACTTCGGGCGGCCGCGTGTCGGGTGACGAAACCTGCCCCGTGTTCGGCTGCGGTGTTTCTTCGGTGGCGCCACTCATCTGTTTTCCATCGTTTCAACGCGCGGTGATGCGGTGTCACCGGTCAATTCCCGACGTCGATTCGAACAAAGCTTCGCCAACTCGAACTCTCCGCAGTCAAAAAACAGATTAGCGATTCGTTTCAGACAACAAACGCACGTGACTTCCTCGAGCCGATCTGGAATCAGCGGCGCGAGGATTTTGATCGCCTCGGTGCTTCGTTCGAGACGGATGAGCAGGGATGAGAGACCGATTCGAAAGTTCAGGTTTTGGGGTTCGAGACCGATGGCATGCCTCATCAAGGCCTCGATCACCGAGGACGGATACTCACACCGTGAAGCGTAGTATCCCATCTGAAAATGGACCTCGGCGTTTTCGGGCGCCATGACTCCCGCTTGCCGGCAGGCCTCCATCGCGAGCACCGGCTCGTCGACGGCTTCAAGTCCCGCTGCGACAACGAGCAACTCGCGATCGTTCAAATCGCTCCCCGTTGCGGCGGACATCAGAAGGTCCCGGGAAAGTTCGGTCCGGCCGACACCTCCATATGCGATCGCCAGAGCGAGTTGTGCCTCTTTGGAAATCACGCACAGCAGCGCCGCATGCTCGAGAGAATCGATTCCGAGTTCCAACGCCCCCGAACGGACTTGGGACAGCCCCAGGACTTCGAGCGCGGGCCCGTCTTCGGGATCCTTCGCGAGGCAATACTGGGCGAACTTTTCAGCCATGAAGTAGCGTTCGGCGTCGTATTCGAGAAGTGCGAGTTCAAGATCACTGTTTCGATGCATGTTCCAATCCAATCTTTATTGATGCAGAGTTAGAGCGGACGATCGGTCTTCGAATTGCTTGTCACGAGGGGGTGAAGCCGGGCGGCGCGGCGTGTGCGGCCAGGCATGAGGAGTCGTTCTGGGACTTCGCCGGCAGCACGATGTGTTTGCACCGGTACGAGAACCGATTCAGAGAGTGGGAACGGCTGCCACAGGTTTGTCTCTCGCCAGGTGAGTCGCTGAAGACGATCGCTCAGCATCCCGGCAAGGATCGAGAAGCCGAGGACGAGAGCGATCACCGCCGCATGAAGCAGGACCAGTTCGAAACCGTTCATGCCTTCTCTCCAAGGTTGGCTTTTCGTTGAATCTGATTCGCACGTCGCCGGAACGCGTCGGCTCGAACGCTCGCCGCTGACCGATCGAGTAGTTCGGCGATTCGCCGCAGGCACGACTCGTCGTCCACCTGGGCGAGGTCCGCAGATGAGACTTGCTCCAGCGCCGCCATGGCTTCGCCTTCACGATTCATCTGGATCAGCACATTCGCCAAACCGATTCGAAACTGAGTGTTCTCGGGGGCGAGCGCGATCGCACGGTGGATCGATGCTTCGGTCAGGTACAGCGGTTGTCCGCTTCGCGCCGAATAGAAGCCCAGGTCGTAGTGAGCCTGTGCGACCGTCGGATCGGCGTTGAGAGTGCGCTGGCAGACTTCCATCGCGAGTGAGGAAGCCCCGACTACGTCTAGTCCCGATGCGACTTCGAGCATCAGCGGTGGCGGCAGGCGCCGCGAGAGTGCGAGACGAAGGTAGAGTTCGCGAGCTTGCCGGTGTTGCCCCGACGCGGCAAAGCAGGACGCCAATGCAATTTGACTCACGTCGGTCAGCGCTGTCGCCAATTCCGCGCGATGGAAAACCTTGATGCTCTCCTCAACTTGCCCAAGGTCGTGCAGCACCAATCCGTAGAGTTGCAAGGCATCGCCGTGTTTCTCTGAGGGAAGTACCTCGGATAACGAGCGCCGCCAAAACTGACTCAGAATTGCCTTGGCTTCATCCAATCGGTCGGATCGATAGTGTGCCCACGCGGACTCCAGCTCCTGATCCACCGACCCAGGGTCGGTTTTTGTCGCTTGTTCTAGGCTCATGTCCTCACTCGCCGGTTTGAGGCAGCGGTACGACATTGCGGGCTAGCGGACAGCGGAGGCTATCGGACGTGGCTGGCGGCGTCGCTTACGATTGCTAATGACAATCATTCTCAACAGTTTCGGGTATCTGCGTTTTTTGTCAAGATGCTTTGTGAAAAAGATGGGGGTTTGAAATTTCCCCCGAAACCGACTCCGTAAGAGACCGGTCAGGTAGCCTGCGTCATCTCTTCGAGACGAGCTTCCCCCAATGAGGTCAGCCGTGCCGATGACGCTGTCACGTCGATCCACCCAGCGGAACGACACTTCTCGACGGCATTGAAGACGGAGCGACTCGGTGCGGAAATCCGCCCTGAGACCCAATCAGCGAAAGAACGTTCGGGTTGCAATTCGATGCCCGACTTGGCCAGCAGCTGAAGTGTGAGGCCCTGCAGGCAGTCTCGTTGCTGTGATCGGCGCATACGCGATTGAGCGATGAAACCCACGCGCGGCGCGAAGAGCACACTTCCTAGAAAGAACACTCCCGTCGTCGCGGCGATCGGACCGCCCGGAGAGATTTCGATCCAATAACCAAGGAGCACCCCGACGACGGAGCATGCCGCCCCTATGACAGCACTCAACACGAGCATCCTTGCGAGGGAGTGCGTGAATAGGTTTGCCGTCGCGGCCGGCGTGACCATCAATGCGACAACGAGAACCGTGCCCGCGGTTTCGAACGCCGCAACAGTGGTTACCGAAACAAGGCTGAG